>CAZHDI010000037.1:0-16870 GCA_964531285.1 uncultured Alphaproteobacteria bacterium
CCATGAGACTTCTCGGCAAAACCGCTGTGGTGGTCGGCGCGGGCCAATCCCCGGGCGAGACTGTCGGCAATGGCCGGGCGGCGGCGCTTCTCTTCGCGCGCGAGGGCGCCGAGGTGGCCTGCGTCGACCGGGATGGGGCATCGGCCCGTGAGACGGTCGCCTTGATCCAGGCGGCGGGCGGGCGCGCCCATGTGCTGGAGGCGGACATTACGGCCGAGGCCGCTTGCGCGGCCATGATCGCCGACGCGCTGTCCGTCCTGGGGCGGATCGATGTGCTCCACAACAATGTCGGCATCGGCGCCGGGGACGCGCCGGCCCATCGTCTGGAGACGGATGTCTGGGACCGGATTCTCACGGTGAACCTGCGGGCCATGTGGCTGACCATCAAACACGCGCTCCCGGCCATGCGCGCCGCCCGCGCCGGCGCGATCGTCAATATCTCCTCGCTCGCCGCCGTGGCGCCCTCGGGCCTCACGGCCTATGAGATTTCCAAGGCCGGGGTGAACAAGCTGACCACCAATATCGCCGCCGCCAATGCCAGATACGGCATCCGCTGCAACGCGATCATGCCCGGCTTCATGGACACGCCCATGGCGGTGGATGCGGGGGCGGCCGCGCGCGGCGTCGCGGTGGCGGACTACCGGGCGGCCCGCGATTCCATGGTGCCGCTGGGCGGGCGTATGGGGACGGGCTGGGACACCGCCCATGCCGCGCTGTTCCTGGCGTCCGACGAGGCCCGGTTCATTACCGGCGCGATCCTGCCGGTGGACGGCGGCCAGGGCCTGTTCACGGCTTAAACCGGATTGTCCGCGAAGCGGGCGCGATAATCCGTCGGCGACACACCGAACCGTTTGGTAAAAGCCGCGGAAAAGGTCGCCGGATCGGCAAAGCCACACGCATGGGCAATGGCCTTTTGCGGCCGTCCGGGCTCGGCCATCAGGGCGCGGGCGCGCTCCAGGCGCAAGGCCGTGACGAGCCTGCCGGGCGTCATGCCGAACTGTTCCGTACAATGCCGGTGAAAGGTGCGCACCGTGAGGCCCATCGCGTCCGCCATGGCCTCGACGGTAATCTCCCCGTGCAGACGATCCTCGATCCAGGCCGGAAGTCCCGCCAGATCCGGTCCCGCCCGGCCCTGGAGATCGAGGGCGCCGGAAAACTGCGCTTGCCCGCCGGGGCGCATCAGGAACACGACCATATTGCGCGCGATGGTGAGCGCAACCGAAACACCCAGATCGCGGGCAACCATGGCCAGCGCCATGTCGATGCCCGCCGTGATACCCGCTGACGTCCAGACCCGTCCGTCGGTCACATAGAGCGCATTCCGGTCCACACGGATGGAGGGATAAAGCGCGGCAAGAGTGTCCAGGCCGTCCCAATGGGTCGTCGCGCGCCGCCCGTCGAGCACGCCCAGGGCGGCCAGCACGAAGGCGCCGGAACACACCGACGCCATCCGAACGGCCGTGGGCGCATGGCCGCGCAGCCAGTCCATCCAGGCGGCGTTGGCGATCGCCGCTTCCAGTGAGGGCCGTCCGCCGCCGGGCACCAGCAGCGTGTGGACCGGTCCCGCGACCCGGTCATAGGGCACGGTGACCAGCGGCGCGGGGATCGTGGTCGGTGTCTCGCGCGACCATCCCGTGATGGTGATCTCATAGGCGCCGGGCATCTCGCGGTTGGCCTGGGAGAACACCTCGGCCGGGCCCGCGGCATCGATGATCTGGATGTCCGGAAAGGCGGCGATCAAAATATGTTTGGCAGTTTCACCCATGGCTTTGTCATAGCTGCCAGAGGGTCCGCTGCGCAAGATGGCGCTTCACAATCCGAAAAAGGAGGCCGCCATGGAGCCGTTTACCGTCGTTTCGCTGATCTATCCCGGCATGACCGTGCAGGATCTGGTCGGGCCCATGCAGGTCTGGTCGGCGCTGCCCGGCGCGCAGATCACCTACGCCGCCAAGGACACCGCGCCGATGCGCACCGACTGCGGCTTGACCATTGTCGCGGATGCCGATTACGCCAGTGCGCCGGCATCCCCGGACATTTTGTTCGTGCCCGGCGGCGGCGAGCCGACCATCGCGCTTCTTGAGGATCAGGACACGCTGGCGTTCCTGGCCGCGCGCGGCGCCCATGCGCGGTGGGTGACGAGCGTGTGCACCGGCGCGCTGCTCCTGGGCGCGGCCGGCCTCCTGACGGGGTACCGCGCGACGTCGCACTGGTATTCGCGCGATTATCTCGCGCTGTTCGGCGCCACGCCGGTCCATGAGCGCTGGGTGATCGATCGGAACCGGGCGACCGGGGGCGGCGTGACGGCCGGGATCGATTTCGGGCTGGTCATGGCCAAGGAGCTTGCGGGCGAGACGGTCGCCAAGGCGATTCAGCTTGGCCTCGAATACGCCCCCCATCCGCCCTTCGATTGCGGCGCGCCCGAGCGGGCCGATGACGAGACCCTGGCCCTATTGAATTCGGTTTATGACCAGCGCGATGCGCGCCCGGCGATCGAACGGGCCGCCGCGCGCCTCGCGAACCGCTGAACCTGCTCTGTTAGCGGATCAATTGTCCGACAACAGGCCGAGGAAATCGCCGAGACCGCCTTCGAGGATGCCGGTCTCGGTGGTCTCGTCAAAGCCGAAATAGCCGACGAAATCGACCCGGAAGGTCACGTCGCCGCTGGTTGCCAGATCGGCCATGGGAATCGTCCAGGTGGTCGTGGCCCCCTGGCGCTCCGGCGCGATTTCCGTGCCGGAAACCATCACCGGTTCGGCGCCGGTGATCCAGCCGGGCAGGGTGACCGAGAAGGTATAGGTGTTGTCCAGGAAGATCCGTTCCAGGATGCGCAGATCATCGTCGCTTTGCGGTCCCAGGCTCAAGGTCCGCTCGAACCGTGCCTGGTTCGGCCCGATCCCGAACAGGGCGCGGGGCGAGGAGGTCACCTGCATCTTCTCATCGCGCAAGGACAGCCCGTCAAGCGTGTCGAAACGGACGGTCTCTTCATGGATGAAGCGTCCGTCCTCGGTATATTCGCGAATCTCCGAGTTTTGATCTTCCGCGGTCAGAATGGATTCGAAATCAGCGCTCTCGGCAAGCACCGGATCGGTGATCAGCGCCAGCCGCACGCTGCCCGACCCGTCACCCTCGATGGTAACCTCATGCTCAAGATCGAAGCAGCCGGCGACAAGGAGCGCGAGCGCACCCGCCAGGACCAGGCGCCCCATTCGCCAGATCGTCCGCCAGATCGAAAGGTCTGGGTTCGTCACTGGTGCACACATGGTCTGGCCTCACCTTTGGAATAGGGCGTTATCCCGGCACTCATCCTGCGCCGCGGGACCAGTATATCACGGCGACCGGCGCGGCACAGAACCGGGGGTCAGGCGCGCGTGGGTGCTGTGGCCCGTCCGAACACCCGCTTGAAAATCGTGTCCACATGACGCGTGTGGTAGCCGAGATCGAACAGGGCTTCGAGATCCGCGGCACTCAGCTGGGCAGTCACCTCCGGGTCGGCCTTGAGATGATCGAGGAACGAGCCGCCCGCCTGCCAAACCGGCATGGCGTTGCGCTGCACGAGCCGGTAGGCGTCCTCGCGCGCCACGCCCTTCTGGGTCAGCGCGAGCAGCACCCGCTGGGAATGCACGAGCCCGCCGAGCTGATCGAGATTGCGCTGCATGGCGTCGGGATAGACGACCAGCGTCTCGATCACCTGGGCCATCCGGTGCAGCGCGAAATCCAGCGTTACGGTCGCGTCCGGGCCGATCATCCGTTCCACGCTGGAATGGGAGATATCCCGTTCGTGCCACAGCGCGACATTCTCCATGGCCGGCATGGCGTAACCGCGCACGAGCCGCGCCAGGCCCGTGAGGTTCTCGGTCAGGATCGGGTTGCGCTTGTGCGGCATGGCCGAGGAGCCCTTCTGACCTTCGGAGAAATACTCCTCGGCTTCCAGAACTTCCGTGCGCTGAAGGTGGCGGATCTCGGTCGCCAGGCGCTCGATGGAGGAGGCGATCACCGCCAGCACGGCGAAGAACATGGCGTGCCGGTCGCGCGGGACGACCTGGGTCGATACCGGCTCGGGCACAAGACCCATGGCCTTGGCCACATGCTCTTCCACGAAGGGGTCGATATTGGCGAAGGTGCCGCCCGCGCCGGAGATGGCGCAGGTCGCGATCTCGGCGCGCGCGGCGGCCATACGGTCCCGGCCCCGGGCGAATTCGGCATGGGCCTGGGCGAGCATGAGCCCGAAGGTGGTCGGCTCGGCATGGATGCCGTGGCTGCGCCCGATACACACCGTGTCCTTATGCTCGAAGGCGCGGGTCTCCAGAGCGCTCAGTACACGGTCGATCCCTTCGAGCAGAAGGTCCGACGCGCGGGTGAGCTGCACGTTGAAGCAGGTGTCGAGGACGTCCGAGGAGGTCATGCCCTGATGGACGAACCGGGCCTCTGGGCCGACATGTTCGGCCAGATTGGTCAGGAACGCGATGACATCGTGTTTGACCTCGCGCTCAATGGCATCGATGCGCTCAACCTCGAAGGCGCCTTTTTCCCAGACCGCCTTGGCGGCGGCCTCCGGGATCACGCCGAGCTTGGCCTGGGCATCGCAGGCATGGGCCTCGATCTCGAACCAGATGCGGAATTTGGTTTCCGGCTCCCACAGGGCGGCCATGGCGGGACGGCTGTAGCGGGGGATCATGGGGCGGGCCTCCGGTCGGCTGCGCCGCGCGGATCGATCATCGTCCAGGCGATGAGGGCGGCGGCGAGGGTGAGTAGGGCGGCGAAACCCATGATGCGGTCATAGGCGATCAGGAACGAGACGCGCGCGGCCTCGCGGATCGCCTGACCGTGTGCCGCGTTAAGCGCGGCCGGGATCTCGACCTGGCCGAAGATATGCCGGACATCGCGGGCCGCGTCCAGCGCCTCGCCGGGCAGGATCGTGGCAAGGCGGGTTTGCAGATCGGGGTCGGCAAGGCCGACAAAGATCAGGCCGAACAGGGCAATCGCGATCAGGGCCGCGATGCGCGAGACCGCATTGTTGATGCCCGAGGCGATGCCGGCGCGCCCGTCCTCGACCGAGGCCATGACGGCGGTGGTGATCGGCGCGACGGTCAGCACCATGCCCATCCCAATGAGCGCGATGGCCGGAAACTCCGCCGTCCAATAATCGCCCCCGCCGCTCAGGAGCGCCAGCAGCGCAAAGCCGGCGGCGGTGAACGGCGGACCGATGATGAGCGGCAGGCGCGGGCCGGTGCGGTCCACAAGGCTCCCCGCGGCGCGCGACAGCAGCGACATGATCACCACGAAGGGCAGGAAGGCCGCCGCCGCCGCGGTGGCGCCATAGCCGTCCACATTGATGAGCTTCAAGGGCAGGAAGAAGAGGGCCCCGCCCAGCGCCGCATAGATGATCAGGGTCATGAGATTGGCGCCGCTGAACGTCAGGGAGCGGAACAGGGCTGGCGGCACCATTGGATGAGGGGCACGGAACTGGCGCAGGACGAAGGCGAGGAGGGCTGCTGCGCCGATGGCTCCGGAGGCGAGCACCAGCGGATGACCGAGGCCGAAGCGCCCGGCTTCAATCAGCGCCAGGACGATCCCGCCCAGGCCGATCACGCACAGGAGTGCGCCGAGCCGGTCAAGGGGCGCGCGGTCGGTCTCATTGCGGCTTTCCGGCACGAATGCCAGGGTGATGCCGATGGCGAGCGCGGCGACGGGCAGGTTGATAAAGAAAATCCACCGCCAGCTGACGGTCTCGGCGAGCCAGCCCCCAAGCACGGGCCCGACCGCCATGGTGATCGCGGTTGCCGCTGACCAGGTGCCGATAGCCGACCCGCGCCGTTCGGCGGGGACGCTGGCGCCGATCAGGGCCAGCGATCCGGGGACCAGCAATGCCGCGCCGATGCCCTGGACCCCGCGTGCGATAATCAGTTCAGCGGTCGATCCGGCAAGCCCGCACCATAGCGACGCGGCGGCGAACAGCGCGAGGCCCAGAAGATAAATCCGCCGGCGCCCGAAATGATCGCCGAGTGCGCCCCCGGTGATCAGCAGCGCGGCCAGGAACAGCGCATAGCTCTCGACGATCCATTGCAGGCCGGCGGCGCTGGCCCCAAGATCGGATCGGATGATCGGCAGGGCGACATTGACCACCGTGCCGTCGATAAAGGCCATGGCCGAGCCTAGAATGGTGGCGGCCAGGACCCAGGCCGTACTGGCCGTGCCGGCCCTGGGGCAAGGCGCCACGGCACGGATCGCGGCGGCCCGGCACGGTTCGCTATAGACCGTACCGTATGCGGATGAAGGATCCTGGCCGGCCATGGCCCGGTCAGTTCGGCGGCTGGGTGGCGTAAGGGCTGTCGGACCCGTTGCGCGGTCCGCGCCACAGCACCACGGCGGCACCGAGCGCGGAGACCACCACGCCCGCGATGCTCATCCACAGGGGATGGGGGATCGAGGCGAGGTTGAAGATGACCGCCGCGAACAGCAGCGCCATGGCGCCGAGGCCGGGCCAGCGGGTGCCGCGCGCGACGTAAAGCGCCACCAGACCCGAGACGACAATGCCGGCGAACCAGGCGACCAGCACGGCGAGCTTCGCGGGCAGCGGCACTTTTTCCATATACTGAGCGATCACGTCCGGATTGCTCAGGTCCACCCCGTCGGCGGGGACGGGGAACAGGATATGGCCGAGGGTTTCGAAGAACGCGACCGCGACCACGCCCATGGCCACGCCCGCGACCAGCGCCAGAATGTTGCGGACAATCATGTCAAATCTCCCAGATGGTGGGTGAATGCCTTATGGCATCAGGCCTTCGGACCGGAAACTGTAGACGCTCCGCCGGCCGACAATCAGATGGTCATGAACCCGCACGCTCATATGCAGGCCGGCTTCGACGATTTTGTTCGTCATGGCGATATCGTCCTTGGAGGGACGCGGATCGCCGGACGGGTGGTTGTGCACGAGGATGATCGCGGTGGCGCCGACTTCGAGCGCGCGCCTCATCACCTCGCGCGGATAAACGGGCGTGTGATTGACCGTGCCCTGCTGTTGCTGCTCGTCGGCCAGAAGCTGGTTTTTCTGATCGAGGAACAGCACCCGGAACTGCTCGCGCGTCTCGGTCTTGAGACGCACACGGACATAATCGACAAGCTGGGACCAGGAGGTGATCACCACGCGGTCTTGAAGCTCGTCCTCGATCAGCTTGACGCTTGCCGCATGGACGATCTTGATCTCGGTCATGGTCGCGTCGCCCACGCCCTGGACCTCCAGGAGCCGCGCGGGCTCGGCGCCAAGCACTTCGGAAAAACTGCCGAACCGCTCTAGAAGGCGCTTGGCGAGCGGTTTGACATCGCGCTTGGGGATCGCGCGGAACAGCACCAGTTCCAGAAGCTCGTAATCGGCGAGCGCCTCGGGGCCGGCCTTGAGGAAACGCTCGCGCAGGCGCTGGCGGTGCCCGTAGTGATGGGGCACGTCGGCACCGGGTTTGGCATGGGGCCGCCGGTCGGCCTGGACATCCCGCGCGGACGTGAACGGCGCCTGCGAATTTTCGCCAAAGCCCCGCCAGGCATTGCCGCGCGCATCCCGCTTGGCCTTCTGATCCTTCCAGCGTCCGAACATGACAGCGCACCCGGCCGGTTCCCGATGGCCCATTAGCGGTGCCGGGCGCCGCCCGGTCAACCCCTGGCGTACATGAAATGTTCCAGGCCCGCCGATGGGCCGGCGGACGCCGAATCCGATTGCGGCGGCGCGCGGCTTTGCTACCCTGGGCGCCGGTCGATTGTCAGACAGAAGAGGGGCAGGGCATGACGGCGCGCATCCGGGCACGCATGGCTTTCGTTTTGGTGGCGCTGGTTTACGGCGCGGTGGCCGCCTTCGGACCGGACGCGGCGCTGGCCCATGCCGAAAAGGAAATCGGCGGCGGGTTCATCAGCGGCCTGACCCATCCGGTGCATGGCTGGGACCATGTGCTGGCCATGGTCGCGGTGGGGCTGTGGGGCGCGTTTCTGGGCAATCCCGCGATCTGGATCCTGCCGGTGGTGTTCCCGCTGGTGATGGCGTTCGGCGCGGTTCTGGGCATTCTCGGCGTGCCGATTCCGGCGGTTGAGTTGGGCATCGCCGCCTCCGCCGTGGTGCTCGGTCTGTTGATCCTCGCCGCGGCGCGCCTGCCGCTGTGGATTGCGGCGGTGATCGTCGGCCTGTTTGCCATCTTTCACGGCTTCGCCCATGGCGAGGAGTTGCCCCATGCGGCGGATGCCTTTGCCTTCGGTGTGGGCTTCGTGCTGGCCACGGGCCTGCTGCACATGGCCGGGATCGCCTTCGGTCTGCTGGTGCGCTGGCCGGCGGGGACGGTTGCGGTCCGCGCCGCCGGCGGGGTGATTTCGCTGGCCGGTCTTGCCTTCCTGGTCAGCCTGGCCTGAGAGCATGTTTGGAAATTGGCCCCACCGGCCCGCGCGGGCCGTTTGTGCCGGACTCTTCAGTGTCCTGATCCTGGTGCTTTGGCCGATGCCGGCCTGGGCGCACAGTCCGCTGCCCGGGATCGAGGGTTTTTACATTGGTCTTTTGCATCCGGTCTCGACGCCGTCGCAACTGCTGGCGCTGCTCGGGCTCGGCGCGATGCTCGGCATGACCTGGCCGGACGGGTTCACCCGGCCCTGGATCGCCTTCGTGTCCGGGCTCGTGCTCGGCATCGGCGGGGGGCAGATTTTCGGCGTCTGGGATGTCCTGCCGGTGATCCTGTTGACCATGGCCTTGATCGCGGCGGGGCTGGCCGCTCTGCTGCCCGGGCAGATGCGCACACTCGAAGCCGGGGTGACCGGTCTTGCGGGCTTGTTGATCGGCCTTTTATCAACGCCCGACCCGGGCCCGGCCACGGATACGGCGATCACCCTGGCGGGCAGTTTCGCCGGGGCCAATCTGGCGCTGCTTTATGTGAGCGGGGCCACGGGCTGGCTGCGCGAGCGTTACGACCAGCCTTGGATGATGATCGGCCTGCGGATCGTCGCGGCCTGGATCGCCGCCATCGCCATGCTGATGGGTGCGCTCAGCATCGCGTCATGATGCGGTGGCAAGCACCTTGACGTCCGGCTGTACCTCGGCGGTGGGCTTATGGAGCCCGCGCGGCGACAGGGTGAAAATCTCCGGCCCCTGATCGGTGATGCCGATCGAATGTTCGAACTGGGCCGACAGGGACTTGTCGCGGGTCACCGCCGTCCAGCCGTCGTTCAAGACCTTCACATGGAACTTGCCCAGATTGATCATCGGCTCGATGGTGAAGATCATGCCCGGCTTGAGCGCCAGCCCCTTACCGGCTTCGCCATAGTGCAGAACATTGGGCGGCTCATGGAACGCGCGCCCCAGACCATGGCCGCAGAAATCGCGGACCACGGAGCATCGCTCGGCCTCGGCATAGGTCTGGATGGCATGGCCGATATCGCCGAGCGTCGCACCGGGCTGGGCCGCTGCGATGCCGCGCATCAGGGCCTCATAGGTCACATCGATCAGCCGCTCGGCTTTTTTCTTCAAGCCGCCGCCGCCATACATGCGGCTGGAGTCGCCGTGCCAGCCATCGAGGATCACCGTCACATCGATGTTGAGGCAATCGTCGGGGCGGATCTCCCGGTCGCCCGGAATGCCGTGGCAGACCACATGATTGAACGAGGTGCAGATCGATTTGGGATAGCCGCGGTAATTCAGCGGCGCCGGGATCGCGCCATGATCGAGAATGAAGGCATAGGCCAGCCGATCGAGATGCTCCGTGGTCACCCCCGGGCGGCATTCATCGGCGATCATGTCGAGACAGGCGGCGGCAAGCTGCCCCGCCTTGCGCATGCCCTCGAAGGCCGGCCCGGTGTCGTAAATCTTCACCAGCCCCTTGGTGGCGGGGCCGGACTGGTCGGCGGCAATATAGCCCGTGGCGTGCTCCATCAGGGTTCGGTCCTCACCAAGACAATGGCGATGCGCGGGCGGCTGGGGCCCGCAGGGCAGTCAGGCGCGCGCGGGTGCCAGATCCGTGATCGGCAGGGCGCGGGTCACCGTGATCCCGCCGGTTGTGATCTCGCAAGCATAACACAGGGCCTCGACGCCCCGTGCCAGCGCGGCTTCTAGCGCGGCTTTGTAGGCCGGATCAAGATCGCCGGCCATGGCGAGCCGGTCGCAATCGGGCCGCTGGACCAGATAGACCATGACCGCCCGCGCCCCGGCCTCGGCCATGTCGCCCAACTCCACCAGATGCTTGGCGCCGCGTGCGGTCACGCAGTCGGGAAACTCAGCAAGGCCCGCTTGGCGCATCAAATGGACGTTCTTGACCTCCACATAACAGGGGCGGGGATCGTGGCCGTCCTCCAGGAACAGGTCGATCCGGCTGTTCCTGCCGTATTTCACCTCCCGGCGCAGGCGCCCATAGCCGCCGAGTTCCGCGATGGTTCCATCGATGATCGCCTCCTCGACGAGCTTGTTCGGGTGGCCGGTATTGATGCCGACGAGCGCCCCATCCGCCTCCACCAGCTGCCAGGAATAGGCGAGCTTGCGCTTGGGGTCCGCGCTGTGGGACAGCCAGACGCGCAGCCCCGGATCGCTGAGCCCCATCATGGACCCCGGATTGGGGCAATGGGCGGTGATGGTCCCGCCGCTTTCCAGGTCTACATCGGCCAGAAACCGCTTGTAGCGTTTGATCAAGCGGCCGGGGACAAGCGGGCCGGGCAGGTCCATGGGGTTCGCGCTCCGTTGGGTTAAACTGCGGTCCAGGGCGCCGGGCAAAGGAGATCACAGTGGGCGAACACAGCGACACCGGCAGGGCCGTGACCGCGGCGGTCATCGTCATCGGCGATGAGATCCTGTCGGGGCGGACCCGGGACGCCAATCTGGCGATGATCGCCACGGTTTTGGGCGAGTTGGGGATCGAAGTCCAGGAAGCGCGCGTGATCCCGGACGACGAGTCGCGCATCGTCGAAACGGTGAACACCCTGCGCGGGGCCTTCGATTATGTGTTCACCACGGGCGGCATCGGCCCGACCCATGACGACATCACCGCCGATTGCATCGCCAAGGCCTTCGGCGTCGGCATCGATTATCACCCCGATGCGATGCGCATTCTCACCGACCATTACGATCCCGGCCAACTGACCGAGGCCCGCAAGCGCATGGCGCGGATCCCCGACGGCGCCACGCTGATCGAAAATCCGGTCTCCCGCGCGCCCGGCTTCCAGATCGGCAATGTCTTCGTGATGGCCGGTATTCCGATGGTCGCCCAGGCCATGATGGAGGGGATCGGCCATCGTCTGGTCGGCGGCCCGCCGGTGCGCTCGCGCACGGTGGCGGCCTATCTGGCGGAAAGCCAGATCGCGGCGGCGCTGGGCGCGATCCAGGAGCGCTATCCGGATGTGAAGATCGGGTCCTATCCGTTCTATCGGGACAAGCGGTTCGGTGTGTCGCTGGTGCTGCGCAGCGCCGATATTCCCCGGCTGGACAGCGCCGCGGGCGAGGTCCGAGCGGCGGTCGAGGCCCTCGGCATCGAGCCGATCGCCACCGGCGAAGACGCTTAACGGCCGGCCGAACTGTGCTATGCCTCGCCCTGAGGGGCGCGTTTACGCCGAGCGGTCCTCACCCTTCCGGGCGTGGTGGAATTGGTAGACACAAGAGACTTAAAATCTCTCGATCTTCGGATCGTGCCGGTTCAAGTCCGGCCGCCCGGACCAGACGATCCCTCTCCAGACGGATGATTTAGCGCCGTGCGAGCACGACGATGCGCTGCTCTTCAGCCTCAGCGAAACGGCTGGCATCCGGCGCGGCCATCCCGCCCATGCCGGCCCAGATCCCGCCGGCGACCAGGAGTACGGCAAGGCTCATCCATCCGAAGGATCCGCCGAGAAAGCCGACGGCCCGTCCCAGACGTTCCTCATCGCTCCAGAAGGCATCGTCGGGATGCCACAGCCTGTCGTCGCGCATCGCTTCACCTCCCTGGTGACTCTCATTTTCTGTTTTTTCGTCACACTTCGTTAGTTTGACCGGCAAAGACCCGCGAACGCAAAGGGGATCATTCGTGCGGGGCGTGCCCGTGCCCTGCGCGTATATTGCGGCGCTTCACACCAGGGACACGCCGGGATTGCGGAGACGCACGAGCGGGCGGATCCCGATGCATCCGCAAGCCGAGCCGGCGGCAGTCCTTTGATTCGGATCGCGACGGGATCGTGGGGGACCAAGAGCAGGAGAGCACACCCAAAAACGCGCCAAAAACGCGCGCAGGGCGGGTCGATGAGCGCCGATAGGCCCCGCGAGACGTGTCTCTTGCGCCATTTTGGGGCATCGGGGCGGCTGAACCGCTTGCCTGGAGGGCTAACCCCAATTACCGTAATCTGGGATATTAAGATGTCGCACTTAGGCGGTATCTATTTTCGGCTGGCCAAAGCACGGGGCCGCGTGTGACGGCGCCTCGCGTGCTGACAGTCAGGCAACAAAGACGGACGGTGCGGGTCCTGCATGGCGGAAGACCCGTTTTCATGGGGCAGCGGCCCGCCTTTAGAGGCCGGGCGGCCACGCAAATGGGTCGGGTGGAGAGACGGTCATGGGTACAGAACCGCTCCTCATTTTTCATCCCCTGACGCTGTTCCTGGTTCTGTCGGCCCTCTGGGTCCTCGGCGGCCCCGGTCTGGCCATTCTGCTCAGTGTTGTCGTCAGCAACATCACCTCCGATGTGATGCGCCATCCCACGGTGCGCATGTTCACGGCGTCCTCGCGGATCGAGACGTCGAACGATCCCAACGACAAGAACATGCAGTATGTGATGCGCGAGAATTTCGTGGAGATGAGTCGCATCATCTTCCTGATCTACGGCGCGATCGGTCTCGTGGTGGTGCCGACCTTCATTCTTATTTTCCTAGCCGAGATCCGTGAACCGGGGGAGCCGCCCGCTCTGGGGCTCTTCCTGACCAGCCTGCTGAATCTCGTCATCGTCGGCGGTGTCATTGTCGGCAGCCATGCACTCGCGGTGATCCTGCGCGACCGCATGACCGGGGCCGCCAGCCTGATCCGCAAGCGCAAGGACCGCTCGGTCCGATCCACCCAATCGCCTGCGTCATCGAACTGATCCTGTGGACAGGGCGCCGGGCGGCAGGCACAAGCCGGGCCGGTCCGCCTTCCCTGGTGATTGGCCCTGGTGATTGGCCCTGTTGATTGGCCCTGGTTGACTTGTGCGGCTCCGGCGGGCCACTCTCCGTATACGGTCTAAAGGGGAGATGATCGGGCGCGGACGGGGGCCACACACAACGGGCCGACACATAGGGGTCAACCGGGGAGGTTGCCTTGGACTTCGACGCACGCGACGCCACGATCCGCTATACCGACGAGGGCAACGGACGGGCCGCCGTTCTGCTGCACGGATTTGCGTCCAATGCCACGCTCAATTGGCAGTCCACATCCTGGATGACGACCCTGGCTCAGGCCGGTTACCGGGTGATCGCCCCGGATCTGCGCGGCCATGGCGCCAGCACCAAATTCTACGAGCCCGGCGCCTATGCGCCGGAAACCATGGCCGGGGACGTTCTCGAGCTGATGGATCATCTCGGCGTCGAGCGGGCCGAGATCATGGGCTATTCCATGGGGGCACGGATTGCCGTCGCGCTGGCCATGAAGGACCCGGCGCGGGTGCGTCATCTGATCCTGGCGGGCGTCGGCGACACCCTGCTCAATCCGCTCGACGACCCGGCGCTGATCGCCAGCCATCTGCGCGGCGAGGGGCCGGACGCGGTGCCGCCGGTCGGCAGCTACCGGACTTTCGCCCAGCGCTATGGCGGGGATCTGGAGGCTTTGGCCGCCTGTATTCAAGGTGTGCGCACCCCGTTCGACCGGGCGGGGTTTGCCGATATTCAGCATCCCATCCTGGTGATCTCCGGCGCAAAGGACACGGTCTCGGGCGCGCCCGGCCCTCTGGCCGCGCTCAATCCGCTGGCCGATGCGGTCATGGTGCCGGACAAGGACCATATGCTGATGACCGGCGATCCGACCTTTAAGAAAGCGGTGCTCGCCTTCATCGCCGAAGGCGCCTGACCCGCCGCAACCACAGTGGGAGGGATACTGATGACCAGCCAACGAACCATCCGGACCATGGGCCTTGCTGGCCTGACGGGGCTGGCCGCCATGCTGGCGCTGATGAGCGGTGCGCCGGGGCCGGCGGCGGCCCAGGACGCCCCGCGCTTTCCCGCGCCCTCGACGGTCAGCGAAGAAGCCCAGGCGATCCTCAATGCACCGGTGGATTTCGATGCCCGCCTTGCCGTGCCGCAAACCGAGGCCGAATGGCGCGCGGTGATTGCGGCCCGCGACGCGGCTGTCGCGCAGCAGGTCGACGCCGCCCTGGCGGCCGCGCCGGTCACGGTCGAAGAGACCGAGATGGCGGGCGTGACCGTCCGGATCGTCACGCCCGAGGGCATGACACCGGAGAAGACGGGCAAGGTGCTCATCAACGTCCATGGCGGCGCCTATGTGCTGTTCGCGGGCACGGCCGGGCTCGGCGAGGCGTTGCGCCTTGCTCTTCAGGGCGGGTACCGGGTCATCGCCGTCGATTACCGGATGCCCCCCGATCATCCGTTCCCGGCCGCGGTCGACGACACGGTGGCGGTGTACCGGGAGGCGCTGAAGACATACGGCGCCGGCGACATGGCGATCTTTGGCACTTCGGCGGGCGGCGGGCTGGCCGCGGCAGCGGCGCTGGCGATCCGGGACGCGGGCCTGCCGATGCCGGCGGCGGTGGCGATGAATACACCGTGGTCGGATTTGACCATGACCGGCGACAGCTATGCGACCCTTGAAGGCCTCGATCCGGTGCTGGTCACCTATGCCGGTTTTCTCGGTGCCTCGGCCGAGCTTTATGCGGGCACGGAAGAGATGACGGCGCCGCTGCTGTCACCGGTCTATGCGGATTACGGGCCGGGCTTCCCGCCGGCCTTCCTGCTGACCGGCACGCGGGACTTGTTCCTGTCCAACACGGTGCGCCATCACCGCGCGCTGCGCCGCGCCGGGATCGAGGCCGAGCTTCATGTCTTCGAGGGCATGTGGCATGCGTTCAACGGCGTGCCGGAGACGGACGAAGCCATCGCCGAGATGGTCCGGTTTTTCGACGATCACCTTCTGGAGTGATCGCGCTTACCGCGCCACCAGCGGTGTCATGCTCAGGTGCAGGCCGGCATCGGTGAGCAGGGTCTCGCCGGTGATGTACTCTGAGCCCTCCAGCGCCAGGAACAGGATCGCGTCGGCGACCCCCTCGGGCGTCCCGGCGCGATTGAGCGGCGTGTTTTTCTCCACGCCCGCGACCATCTTGGCAAAACCCTCTTCCCCCAGACGATCGCGGAACCAGCGGGTGCCGACAAATCCCGGACACACCGCATTGACCCGGATGGCCGGGGCGAGCGCGCGCGCCAGCGACAGGGTCATGGTATTGAGCGCGCCCTTGGACGCGGCATAGGCGATGGACGAGCCGATGCCCGTGACGCCCGCGATGGACGAGACATTGACCACCGAGCCATAGCCTTGCGCCTGCATGGCCGGGGCGACCGCGCGGATCATCTGATAGGGCGCGACAACGTTGAGGCGATGGATCCACAGGAAATCCTCCGCATCGAGCGCATCGAGATCCTTGTGGTCGGCGAATTTGGTGCCGCCCGCATTATTGACCAGAATGTCGATCCGGCCCCAGGCATCGAGCGCGGCCTTGGCCATGGCTTTACAGGCGGCGTCGTCATTGACGTCCGCTTGGACCACCAGGGCCTCGACGCCGTGGCCCCGGCAGGTCTGCGCGACCTGTTCAGCGTCATCCGCGCTCTTGGAATAATTGATCACCACATGGACGCCGCGCTGGGCGAGCTTGATCGCGGTCGAGGCGCCGATGCCGGCGGCCGAGCCTGTCACGATGGCGGTTTTGAGGTCGGCCATGATAGTCTCCCGGTACAGATGATTTTTATGTCGCGTCCGCCCGCGCTCAGGGCTGCACGGCGCGCGCGGGCGCCGCACGGTCCAGTGCCGTCATTTCGGACTTAGGTGCGGGCTTGGGCGCCGGGTCGGGCACCGGCGGGAGCATGGCCGCGCGGTGCAGGATCCGCCCGCGCCGGTAAAAGGCATACCGGGCATTCTCGACCCAGACCATTGGCGGCACGCGGGTCTGTTCGAAAATGTCATGGCCTTCCTTCAGATTCGACCAGAAGCCGAACCACCGGGACGACTGGGTGGAGTCGAGATTGGCCCGGGTCATCTTGAAGGGAAAGATATGGACCGGGATTTCGTCCTGACCGCCCGCAAAGGCCGCTTCGGCCAGGGTATAGATTTCTTCCATGCGCCCGTCGGTCATCGCATAACAGCCCTGGCTGACGCATGATCCGTGGACCATCAGAAAATAGCCCGTGCGCCCGTGGGCCCGGTCATAGGCGTTGGGAAAGCCCAGATTGAACGACAGGTGATAGGCGCTGCGCGGGTTCATGCCGCTGGCCTTGACCGCATAGAACCCTTCCGGCGACTGAAGATCGCCTTCTTGTTCCTTGGGGCCCGGACCGCCGGAATAGGCGCAGATGCGATAGGTCTTGAACGGCTCGAACCGGCCCTCGGCGGTCTCCATCCACACCTCAAGCAGTTTTTCCTGCTTGTAGATGCGCACGAACATGGCCGAGCCCAATTCCAGATTTTCGCGGGCGAGGGCGGTCCGTAGTTTAGGCGCCAGCTTGTTGGTCACCGTATGGGACAGCTCGCTGGTGGGCAGCGCGGCGGCCGTGCCGGGCGCGCCCGCGAGCGCAAGGCCCACGGTGACGCCCAGCGCGGCGAGGCGCCGGGTCATGGCGGCAATCGGAGTCCGGGCGGTGGTCCGGGCAGTCATCATCGTGTGGTCATCCCCGTCTGCGGGCCGCCCCCGAGGCCCGGTCGTCA
>CAZHDI010000037.1:16970-30219 GCA_964531285.1 uncultured Alphaproteobacteria bacterium
CCGGTTACTTGCCTTGGAAATGCGGGCGCCGCTTTTCCATGAAGGCCCGGCGGCCTTCGACATAGTCACCGCTCGCAAAGCAGTCGCGGACCATCTCGTTCACCAGATCCTCCCGCGCGCGTTCCGATGCGGCGATCGATTCAAAAATTGCCCGCTTGGCGGTGCGCAAGGTCATCGGTGCATTGGCCGCCATGGTTTCGCACAATTCGAACACCGCCGGCGACAACAGTCCCGGCGCGAACACCCGGTTCACCAGCCCGATCCGCTCCGCCTCCTTGGCGGTGTAGCTGCGGGCGGTATAGAGGATCTCCCGCGCCATGGCCGGGCCGACCGCATGCACCAGATCCCGCGTCGGGCCGTAGGCATAGCCCACACCGAGCCGGGCCGCGGGGATTGCAAACCGCGCATCGTCCCGCGCATAGCGCAAATCGCAGGCCAGAGCGAGGCCCATGCCGCCGCCCATGCAATAGCCCCGGATCGAGGCCACCGTGGGGACCGGGCATTCGCGCAACCGGGCCAGGGCGACATCCACCGCCTCGTCATAGGCGAGACTGCCCTCGGCGCTCGCGCGCACCGTCTCGAATTCGGAAATATCGGCCCCGGCGCAGAAGGCACGCTCGCCGGCGCCCACCAACGCGATGACCCGCACCCGGGGATCGGCCTCCAGCCGGTCGATCTTGTCGGGCAGCATGCGCCACATATCGAGTGTCAGAGCGTTTTGCCGCTCGGCATTGTCGAAGACGAGCCAGCCGGTCGCCCCTTTGAGGTCGGTGTGAACGGTACCGGGCATGACCTGCGTATCCTTCCCTCAAGCGCCTCTTGTTTGCCGTATAAGGCTAGCCTAATTCGCCGCGAGGCTCCATGCAGCGTGCCGGTGCAAAAAAAATCGAGGATGGTCGGCCATGACACACGAAAATGCGGCGCGCGGGACCGGCCCGGCCCAACTCGGCACCCAGACGCCCGTGCCCGAGAGCCCCGAGGCGGCCGTTTTGGAGCGTGTTCCCAATCCGCATCCCGATGTGCCCTATGTCAGCCGGTTCACCTGTCCCGAATTCACATCCCTGTGTCCGGTCACCGGACAGCCGGATTTTGCGCATCTGGTCATCGACACCGTGCCGGGCGCCTGGCTGGTGGAAAGCAAGTCACTGAAACTGTTCCTTTTCTCATTCCGGAACCATGGCGCCTTCCACGAGGATTGCACGGTCGCCATCGCCCGGCGGATCGCCGATCTGATCGAGCCGCAATTTCTGCGGATCGGCGGCTACTGGTATCCGCGCGGCGGCATCCCCATCGATGTGTTCTTCCAGACCGGCGCGCTCCCGGACGGGGTCTGGCTGCCGCCCCAGGATGTCGCCCCCTATCGCGGGCGCGGCTGACGCCGGAACAGGATACCGCCATGGGCCGCACACTGCGCACTCTCCTTCTGGGTCTGGCTCTGATCGCGGCGCTCGGGTCCGGGCTGGTCGCGGGCCTCCTGGCCTGGCCCGCGCCGCTGTTTCCCCATGAGCTGCGCGAGGGGCGGATCGTGCTGCGCTCCGACCGTCCGATCCCCGAGGCGGCGCGGGCGGTCCTGCGTGAGGTCGATGCGCGCTTGAGGGCATCATCCTTCGAGACCGGCGCGGCGTCGCTTGGTCTCTATACAGCCAATACGCCCTGGCGCCGCCGGATCATCTGGAGCGTCGCGACCCCGCTGGCGGGCGGTTTCGTCGTTGTGCCGTTCTCGCGCGATCATGCCTTCTTGAACCGGACGGATTTCGGAACCGGTCTCTTGACCATTCCGGGATTCGGCACCATCGACCCGCCCCGCACCATCGCCTATTACGGCGCCCACGAATTGACCCATGTGCTCACCGCGCGGGCCGTCGGGACGCTGCGCTATCATCGGATGCCGCACTGGGTGCGTGAGGGGATCGCGGATTATGTCGCCATGCGGCCCGTCGAGCCGTTCGACGAGTTGGCCGATGTGCTCACCGCCGAGCCCATTGTCCTGTGGATGCGCCGGCAATATGGCTGGTATGCGGACGACCGTCTGCTGGTGCGCTATTTCCTGGACATTGAAGGCTGGAGCCTGGAGCGCCTGCTTGCGACTGATATGCCCAGGGCCGAAGCCTGGGACCGGATGCTGGCCTACCGGGCGCGAACCGATTGAGGCGGATTATTCGGCGGGCTTCCAGGCCTGAACCAGATCCTTGATCTCGGGGCGGGCCCGTTCGACCGGCTTGTCCTGCGCCGTGCCAAAATAAAGAAAGCCCGCGACCCGCTCGCCGGATTCGAGCCCCATGGCGCGCTTGACCATCGGATCATAGGCGCACCACTCGGTCAGCCAGACCCCGGCAAACCCCAGCGCCTGGCCCATGATCAGCATGGTCTGACAGGCGGCGCCCGCGCTCAGGGTCTGTTCCCATTCGGGGATCTTGTGATTTTCGCGCACCCGCGAGATCACCGCCACGACGACCGGCGCGCGCAGCGGGCGCTTGCGTTCGAAATCCAAAAGGTCGTCGCTGCACTGGGGCGCGCTCGCCTTCCAGGCCCCGGCCAGAACCTCGCCAAAGGCTTTCCGCGCCGCGCCCCGGAAGGTCAGGAACCGGAACGGCGCCAGCTTGCCGTGATCGGGCACGCGCGACCCCGCACGCAGGATCAGGGTCAGTTCCGCCGCCGTCGGACCCGGGCCGGCCAGATCCTTGATCCGCGTGGACCGCCGCCGCAGCAGAAAGCCCGCCATCTCATCCGACGGGTGGCACGGCTCGAGGGTCTCCCCGAAACGGGGAGCCGGATAGCCGTTGCGGGCATGGCGGGCGGTCGTCTTGAGCATGAAACGCGGACCTTGTTGGAGAGGCTGTGACGGCAGTCAGTACATAGATTGCGAATGGTTTTCAACAACCCTGGTGCCGCAGGCGCGGTCCGGCGCGCCAGGATATGAATAAAGGGCTTGCGGTCTGCCGCCGCAGTGCCAACCTCAAATTTGGTCCGGACTGTCCGTGGAGGCGAGATCATGACCGACGAGTTACCGCGCGCCGTGCGCCAGGAAATGATTACCCGCTGCGACCCGGTCTGGGCTCAGACCCGCGACGAGGCCGCCGATTACGCGGCGACCGAGCCCATTCTCGCGAGCTTCGTCCATGCCACGGTGCTCAATCATGAGCGGCTGGAAGATGCGCTCAGCTACCATTTGTCTCAGAAGCTCGCCAATGCCGACGCGCCCGCGATCCTGCTGCGCCAGGTGATCGACGAGGCGCTGAAGACCTCGCCGGGGATCGGCGAGGCGATGCGTGCCGACCTTGTGGCGTTCAAGGAGCGGGACCCGGCCTGCCGGGCCTATGTCCAGGCGCTGCTCTATTACAAGGGCTTCCATGCGCTCCAGTCCTATCGGATCGGCCATTGGCTGGCGCAGCGCGGGCGGTGGCCCATGGCCTTGTTCATCCAGAACCGGATTTCGGACACCTTCGGCGTGGACATCAATCCGGCGGCGCGGATCGGGCGCGGCATTTTCATCGACCATGCGACCGGCGTCGTGATCGGCGAGACGGCCGTGGTCGAGGACGATGTGTCGATCCTCCATGGTGTGACCCTTGGGGGGACGGGTAAGGAAGAAGAGGACCGCCATCCCAAGATCCGCACCGGCGTGCTGATCGGCGCGGGCGCCAAGATCCTCGGCAATATCGAAGTGGGGGAATACGCCCGGGTGGCCGCCGGCAGCGTGGTGCTGAAACCCGTGCCGGCCCATTGCACGGTCGCGGGTGTGCCGGCCAAAGTCGTCGGCTGCGCCGGGTGCTCCCATCCGTCCCATGCCATGAACCAGCACATCAACGGCGATGCGGTCGAGGACGGCGACGGGATCTGATTGGACCCTAGCCCCAGCGGTCGGTCAGTGTGCCCCACAGCATGCCAAGCATCAGGATCGGATGACGCAGCAGGCGCCCGCCCGGGAAGCGCTGGGCCGGCAGAGCCGCATACTGACTGAACCCCGGTGAGGCACCGGCGAGGGCCTCGGCGATCAGGGCGCCGGCCTGGGTCGCAATGGACAGGCCGTGGCCGCTATACCCTTGCGCGACGATGACACCGCTGCGCGGCCGGGCGATCACCGGCATGCGGGTCCGGGTCAGCGCGAGCCGCCCGCCCCAGATATACTCAGGGACCACCGCGCCCAATTGCGGAAACACATGGGTCATCCGTTTGCCGATGACCTGCGCCATCCGCGCGGCATCGGGCAGGTCTTGCCCATAGCTTTCGCCGCCGCCGAACAGCAAGCGCCCGTCCGGCGTCATACGATAATAATCGAGCACGATACGGGTGTCGGACACGCAGCCGCCGCGCGGCAGAAGGCTCGCCGCCACATCGGGAGCCAAGGGTGCGCTCACGCCGACATAGGAATGGACCGGCAATACGGTCGCGCTGGTCTCCGGCACCAGATCGAGGCCATAGCCGTTGCCGGCCAGCACCGCGATATCCGCATCAATGACCCCGCGCGCGGTCCGCACACGGACCGGACCGTCGCCCTCGATGGCAAGGACCGGCGTCTGCTCATAAAATTGTGCGCCTTCGCTCTGCGCCGCGCGGGCCAGGCCCAGCGTGTAATTCAGCGGGTGCAGATGTCCGCCGCCCGCATCCCACAACCCGCCGTGATATGTGGGCGAGGCAACATAGGCGCCCATCTCATCGGCGGGCACCACCGTGATCCTGTCATAGTCATAGTCCGCCGCCAGATGACCGGCTTCGGCGCGCAGAAACGCGAAATGGTCAGGGCTTGTCGCGGCATAGAGCGCGCCCTCGGCCAGATCGCAGTCGATGCCGTGCCGGGCGATCAGAGTGCGCACAAGCGCCTGGGCTTCCAGGCCGAGGCGCCACAGGGCCCCGGCGGCATCGCGTCCGGCCAGGGTCTCAAGAGCGCTTTGCTCCAGGCGCTGGCCGGAGAGCAGTTGCCCGCCATTGCGCCCCGATGCGCCCCAGCCGACGCGCTTGGCGTCGAGAAGCACGACCGATGCGCCCTGTTGGGCCAGATGCAGCGCCGCCGAACATCCGGTGATGCCGCCGCCGATAATCGCCACATCGGCCCGCCGGTCGCCGTCGAGGCGCGGGCGTTCGACAAAGCCCTTGGCCGTGGCCGCGTACCAGGACCGCGCATGGCCCGACGGCAGACGCTCTTCATGGGGATGAAACGGCGATCGGTCAGCAGGCGGCATGGCGGGCTCAAAGGGTCAGAAACAGCAACCGGGCCGGGGCGTGCGCCCCGGCCCGGCGTCAGACTAACAGGTTTGGCGGCTCAGAACGCGTATTGCCAGCCCACTGTCAAGGTCCAGTCGGTCTCAAGCTGCGGGCCGTTGAGATCCTGATAGACCGGCACGACCAGTTCCAGGGCGAGCCGGTGGTCTTGCACAAAGCCCTGGGTGCCGAGCAGATTGACCCCGACGCCAAGCTCGATGACATCGCCGCCCTGATTGTCCGGATCCGCGGTCTGAACCGGGGCCACGATGCGCGGATCGATGCCGTCGATGCTGTCCGTGGTGCGGCCGGTAGCGCGCAGCGAGGTGCTGGCCCACGGCGCCCACAGATAAGAGCCCCAGGCCGTGATCTGGTGCTGATCGCCGAGGGTGTAGCCCTCGTCGTTTTCGCCGATGCGCACCGTCCCGGCATATTGCGCGCCCCAGCCGAACAGGCCCTCAAGACCGCTATAGGTCAACCCGGGCAACAGGTCATAGGTGCCCGAGCCGAGCTGCATCGGGTAGGGCAGGCGCAGGGTCGGCGTCATGCCGGTGGGCGCGAGCACCCGATCCTCTTCCTCGATCGATCCGGTGGGCAGGCTGATCCCGGCCTGGACGTGGACATGATGCCGGTCATCCTCGAACAGACGAAAAAGACCGCTCAGCTTGGTATCGCCCCAGCCGTCGGCCTCGGTCGTGAAGCTGCCGAGTTGGTCGGTGCCCATGGGCCCCTGGAAGGTCACATGGTCCATGGTCTTCTCGATATACATGCCCATGGCCATCAGGGTCAGCCAGTCGGTCGGTGCGTACATGGCGCCGAGCATGTGCATGTCCATGGTCATGTCGACCGGAACCACGCGCAGCGTCGGCGGCTGCATGGGGCGCCCGAAAAACCGGTTCGGCACCGTGGTCGCGATCTGGGCCGGGGACACCTCGTCCGTGCCGTCCCGGTTTCCGTCCATGGACATGCGCATGAAGCGGTAGGCCAGCATGACCTCGCCGGCCTTGTGCATGTGATCGCCCATCACGCCGATCGGAGCGTGGGAGTCCGCACGGGCGGCGGTGCCCGGCCCGTGATCGGCCAGGGCAAGAGACGGCGCGGCGAGGCCGGCCATCACGGTCAGGGATGCGCTCAGGCCAAGGGCCCGCGCAAAAAGGCGGTGAACAGTCATCGTTTCTCTCCAAAAATCCTGAAGGGCACGCGGGCGCGCACCCGGGTCCGAAAACGGTCAGGCGGGAGAGAGTGGCGGTGCGCGGGGGGTATGCCGGTCGGGCAAGGCGCGGTTTTCGAGCGGCGCGAGACGAACCGGCGGATGGGCGAGCGGCACGCCCCAAGGGGTGCGCTCGGCCAGGGCGGCGAGATCGGCGCCGCAGAGGGTGAGCGAGGACGACAGCGTGCAGGCGCCGCAGGGATTGCGCGGCAGCGACACCGGATCGCTGTCGGACGTGGTCTCGCCCCAGCCGCTGCACAGGATGTCAAGCGCCCGGGTCAGGTCCGATCCCGGCCCGCCGGGGGCGGCGGTCGCGGCCATGGCGGTGCTGTGGGCGATGCTCAGGGCCAGATGGAATGCCACGGCCAGAATGCCGGCCCAGGCAGCGGACCGGTGCGTGATCTGGCGTGTTCTGATGCGGTTCGCGCGCATGCGTCTGGCAGCCCCTTCAGCCGAACCGGAGCCGTCTCCAGACAGGAGATCAGGCCGGTTCGCCGCCATCCTCTTCGGACAGCGGATCGGTCTCCTCGGCCGGCGCGGGATCGGTCTCGCCGCCATGGCCGTCATGATCGCCGTGACCCTCATGGCCGCCGGCAGGGCTGTCCATCTCGCCCTCGAACATGCCCGGCCGGGTGCGGTCGCGCACCGGCGCTTCGACCACAATAGCACCGGCCTTCTCGAATTCCAGAATGAGACGGACGGTCTGCCCCGCGACAAGCGGCTGCTGGAGGTCGGTGAGCATCATGTGGAAGCCGCCCGGCTCCAGGCTCATGGCCCCGAGCGAGGGCACCGGGATGCCGCGCACCGGGCGCATCCGCATCACCCCGCCGTCGAAGACGGTCGCATGAAGCTCGCCGCCCCCGGCCACCAGGCTGGAGCCGCCGATCAGCGTATCGCCGGCCTCGCTGTCGTTGCGGACCGTGAAATAGGCCGCCGTCGCGCTTTGCTGTCCGATCGGCTGGGCCACCCAGGCGCCGACAATTTGCAGGGTTTCGGCGGTCTCGGACTGGGACGGCGCGGCGCGGGGCGCCGGGTTGGCGCTCAACACCAGCACGGCGGCGGTGACCGCCAGAGCCGTCAGCACCGCCAGCACGATGGCCAGCAGGGTTGCGTTGTTGGGATCGGTGGCGGTGTCTTGAGAATCCGTCATGGTCGCGGCAATCCGTTTCTGGCTGGGCAAAACCGGGCAGGTGGACCACGGCCATACCGGCCCCGGGCGCCAATCTCAAGGGGAAAGTGCGCCTTACCGATCCGGGCATTGCACATTGGCGCGCAAATGGTAGCGTCGCGCCCGCGCCCACAATCCGCCCCGTTCCCCGGCCATGCTTCGGCGTTGAGCGCATCGGGGCCCGCCGGTATTGAGCTGGCCTGAAATCTGCAACCCCTACCGCCGATGGAGTTGACCTGTGACCAAAGACGAGATCGCCCGCGTTGAGGCGCATCTGCGCTCGACCTTCCGCCTCGACACGATCCGCATCGAGGCGCGGCCCAAGAAAGACGACTCGGCGGAAGTCATGATCGGCGACGAGTTCATCGGCGTGGTGTTCCGCGACGATGAGGACGGCGAGGTCAACTACCATTTCGAAATGGCAATTCTCGGGTTCGATCTTCCGGACTCGGCCTAACCGCTGATCCTTTTTCGGCTCGCAACACGCGCGGTTCAGGTCGGCCGGATACATTCGATGCCCGACCCGATGTATGAGTACCCATGGCCGGTGCGTTCGAACGGACGGTGTTTCGCCATCGCGTGGCGGTGTTCTGGTTTCTGGCGGGAATAAGCTGTGTCCTGGCGCTGATGAGCGCCGGGCTCCAGCTCGCCTTCGATCCGGCGCGGCACATGCCGGACACCCATCGCGCCGCGTTCGCGGATCTGCGCAGCAGCGGCGCGGTCGAAAGCGAAATCGCCCTTGTCCTGACGGTTCCCGATGGCACGGTCTGGTCGCCGGCGGGGCTTCAGGCGGTCTTCGAGGCCGAGGCGGCCTTGCGGCGTGTCGGCGCCGTTGACCCGGAGTCCCTCATATCGATTCTGAGCCCGCAGGTTGCCGCACCGAGCGCGGTCGACCGGGCGGCCGGGTTCGAAATCCGCGCGCTTTTGGACGATCAGCCCCCCTCGGCCTGGAGCGATGAGGATATTGCGTGGTGGCGCGGCGTCGTGCGGCGGCTCGGCCTTGACGGCCGGCTGGTGACCCAAGACGGCACCCATGTCCTGATCCGGGCACTGATCGGTCCGGATGTGGCACAATCCCTCGATTACGCCGGGTTCATCCGGACCCTTGAAACCACTGTCGGAGCGGCGCTGGACGGGCAGCCGGTCGAGGCGGATCTTATTGGATTTCCGGTTCGCATGGGCCGGCTGGAGGCCGCCCTGAGCACGGGGCTGGCCGGCGCGGGCGTGATGCTGGGTGCCGGATTTCTGGGCCTGTGGCTGCTGTCGCGGTCCTGGATCGTGGCTGCCGCGGGCACCGCCTGCAGCGCCACGCCGGTGGTCTGGCTGGTCGGCGGGATGGCTGTGCTTGGGCGCCCGTTCGACCCGGCGATCCTGCCCGCCCTGCTTCTGGTGTTCGTCCTGGCGCTGACTATGGCGGCCCATGTCACGGCGCGGATTCTGGCGCGGATGTGTTGGAGCGACACTGCCGAAACGGCGGCGCGCACGGTCTTCGCCCGGCTGGTCGGGCCCGGCGCCCTGGCCCTGGCCGGGGCGGGCGGCGGTGCGGCGGCATTGATGATCCTTCCCGTCGCCGCTATCCGCGATGTGGCCATCCTGGTGGCGGCCGGTGCCGGTATCGCCGCCGTCTGTGTGCTGCTTTTCCTTCCCCTTCTGCTGGCCGCTTTCACACCTGATGAGCGCTGGTTCGAGACCATGAGCCGCCGCATCGAGAATGGGCGCGGTTCGGCCGCACTCGTTCTGCCGTTGTTGCGGCCCGGCCCGGCGGGCGGACTGGCGGCGGCGGCGCTGTGCATGACCCTGATTTTCGGTCTGCTGACGGCTTCAAGTCTGACGGTTGGCGGCGGTACACTGCTGGCTCCGAACGCGGCATCATCGGCCAGCCAAGACGCCATGGCGCGCCAGACATTCGGCTATCTGACGGACAGCTACACGGTGCGGGTCGGTCTCAACGCCGATGCCTGCGAGGGGACAGCGGGGCTCACCGAACAGGCCGGTCTTGCCTATGAGGAAGTCGCCAGTATGGCGGTCTTGCGGCCCATTGGGCCGGGTCCCGGCTTCTTTGCCGGCGCGACAGGCCCCCTCAACGCCGTGCGGGGCGACACCCTGGGCCTCTTGCGGACCGGACCGGCCAGCCTGCGGGCGGGGCAGGTGTTGGAGACCGATTGTTCGGCCGTGCGGGTCATTGCCGGCGCCGATGTTCAGACGCCGGAGGGTTGGACGCGCCTCGCCGGGGTGACCGGTGACATCACCGCCGGGGCGCAAGGCTCGGCCCTGAGCGGTACGCGGCTGGAGCCGGGCGGCGGCAGTCTGGGCGCGCTGACGGCGCTCAGCGCCTTGGCAGGCGGGCGGGCCATGGCGGTGCTGGCCGTGCTCGGCGTCATTGCCCTGGCCATGGCGACGCTGGTCTTGCGCGACTGGCGGGCGGGACTGGCGGTCCTGGTGCCGGTCGCGCTGGGGCTCAGTGTCACCGCCTGGGCCATGACCCTGTCGGATATCGCGCTGTCGCCGGAAAGCCTGAGTGTCCTTGTGCTGACGGCCTGTTTCGGTGTTCTGGCCGTCCTGGGTCTGGCGCTGATCTGGCGCGAAGGCGAACGCGACGGCTGCGCTGCGACCGATCTGGCGGGCGAGACCCTGGCCCTCGGCGCGCCGGTGACCGCGCTGGCGGGGGGCGCGCTCACCCTGGGTCTGATCGGCTTGACGGGACATGCCCAGCCCTTTGCCCAAATCATGATGCTCGGGCTTGCCGTGCAGGCCGGCGCCGCGATTGCGCTGACGCCGGCCCTTCTCGTCGTGGCCCGCTGGGCCATGCCGGTCGATCCCTGACGGGCGTCGGGCTTGGGCAAGTGATGCTCGTTATGTCGAACGCCGCTCAGCGCGGCTCCTGGATCTGATAGCGCTGGCCACGCACGAAGGTCTCGACCAGTTCCAGAACGCCCCGGTCGATGGCGTTCCAATGCTTCAGATGCGCCCGGCGGAACCGGTAGCGCAGGCTCAGCCCGTTGCCGAGTTCGGTATCGCGGGTGCAGAACGGCGTCGCCATGATGTCCGACTCCCGCAGACAGCGCAGCATGCCGGTGAGCCCCTTGGCGGTCTTGAACAGGAACATGTCCTGATCGCGAAAGCCGCGCACATCCTCGAAATGATATTTCATCAAGCCGTGCTTGGTCATTTCGCCCTTGGGGTCCTGGACGAGGTCCATATAGGTCTGGGCCCGCTCACTCTCGGTGCGGGCGATGGGATGGCTGGCAATCTCGAAATGCACCACCGGGGAGTCCGGCGCATTGCCCATGAAATCCTCGTGCCGTGCGGCCGAGTACGGCTCGAAATCCGGCAGGATGGTGAACAACTCGATTTTGGACCGCTCGCCGTCCTTCCGGTCCTTGGGATATTGCGTGAAGTTTTCCGGGATCTCCAAAGGCTGCCCGCCGATGCTGACGTGGAGGATGCGGCCGCGTTCCGTCCCCGAAACATTGTTGCCCATCACATCGTCGAGGCTCAGCCCGAAATAGGCCCACCAGACGATAAAGCCGAAAATCAGCGTGATCCCGAACAGAACCAGCGGGATCAGCCAGCTTGGCCGCTCCTTGATGTCCTCGAAGTCGCCGCTGCCGGTCATCCGGTCCTGATAGCTCATGGCTGTCTCAAACTCCCGCACCCAAATGCCAAGACTGGCCGTGCCCTTGGTGCCCGTGCCCGCCGTACAGTGTTCCGTGCAAGCCGGTGCAACGCAACCGCATTGATCCCATGCAGGCTGCGCGCCGAACCCCGCCGCGGATCACCGGGGCGGCAAAGACCGGATCGTCCGCTGGATCAGCGCAATCCGGCTGTCCTCATTGGGGTGGGTGGACAGGAACTCCGGCGGGCGCCCGCCGCTGTTGGCGGCCCGCATCTTCTCCCAGAACGGGATGGCCTGGTTCACATTGTACCCGGCCCGGTGCATCAGCTTGATGCCGACCTCGTCGGCCTCAAGCTCATGGCGGCGCGAATAGGGCAGGATGATCCCGTATTGCACGCCCGCGCCGAGGATCGCCGCAATTTCCCGGGAAAAGCCGACGTCCCCGGCCTGAAGCGCGACGGCGCCCAATTGCAGGGCCGTATTCGAGGCCGTCGCCTGGCTGTAGCGCTCGGCGGCGTGCCGGCCGAGAATGTGACCGACCTCATGGCCCATGACGACCGCGATCTGATCGTCGTCGTCCATCAGCTTCATGATGCCGGTGTAGAAGCCGACCTTACCGCCGGGCAGAACGAAGGCGTTGCGCTGGTCGGAGTCGAACACGGTGTATTCCCAGTCCAGCCGGGTCAGCCCGGAGACGCGCACGATCCGGTCGCCGACGCGGGACAAGGCGCTGTTGAGGCGCGGATCGCGGGAGACCCGCTGTTCCCGGCGCAGTTGCGACCAGCTGGCCTGGGCGGCCTGGGCCAGCGCGTCATCCGACACCAGCACGAACTGGCTGCGCCCCGTGACCGGGTTTTCGCTGCAGGCGGGCACGACCGCGACCACCGTTCCGGCCGCCAGGCCGGTCAGCAATTGGCGCCGGCTCATGAGCTTCGGATTGTCCTGATTGACGAGTTCGGCCTCGATCACCCGGTTTGTCATGCCTGTCTCCCCATAAGAGAACATCCCGCCTTCACCGATTGTATATTGCGCGCGGTGCCGACCCGATCAACCGGTGATGAGCGCCGCTTCGGTCTGGGTCCGCACATCGTCGGCCGTCACCTCCGGCGCCAGTTCGACGATCTTGAGGCCGCCCGCCACGACATCGAACACGCCGAGATTGGTAATGATCCGGTCGACGCAGGCGGCACCGGTCAGCGGCAGCGTGCAGGCTTTCAAGAGCTTCGGGTCGCCGGCTTTGTTGGTGTGGTCCATCAGCACGATCACGCGCTTGACCCCGGCGACGAGATCCATCGCCCCGCCCATGCCCTTGACCATCTTGCCCGGGATCATCCAGTTGGCGAGATCGCCGTTCTCGGCGACTTCCATCGCGCCCAGGATCGACAGGTCGATATGTCCGCCGCGGATCATGGCGAAACTGTCGGCGGATGAAAAATAGGACGTGCGGTCCAGTTCGGTGATCGTCTGCTTGCCCGCATTGATCAGATCGGGGTCGATTTCGGCCTCGGTCGGGAAGGGGCCCATGCCGAGCATGCCGTTTTCCGACTGTAGCGTGACATCCACGCCGTCCGGGATGTAATTGGCCACCAGCGTCGGCATGCCAATGCCGAGATTGACATAAAAGCCGTCTTCCAGTTCCTGCGCGGCGCGCTGCGCCATGTCCTCGCGTGTCCAGGGCATCGGGATGATCCTTGTACGGTCTTAAACGGGTCAGGCGGAGGCGCGCAACGTGCGCCGTTCGATGCGTTTTTCGTGGCGGCCCTTGATCAGGCGCTTGACGAAAATGCCGGGCGTGTGGATCGCATCGGGATCGAGCGTGCCCAGCGGCACGATCTCCTCGACTTCGGCGACGGTGATCTTGCCGGACATGGCGCACATCGGATTGAAGTTCCGCGCGGTCTTCCGGTAGATCAGATTGCCCTGCGGATCGGCCTTCCAGGCTTTGACGATCCCCAGATCGGCGCGGATGCCGCGCGCCAGGATGTAGGTCTCGCCGTCGAAATCCTTGTGTTCCTTGCCCTCGGCGATCCGTGTACCGACACCGGTCTTGGTGAAA
>CAZHDI010000038.1:0-30202 GCA_964531285.1 uncultured Alphaproteobacteria bacterium
AAGGGCCAATGCTCACATGAAGCGCGCTCAAGGCTGTGTTCTATCTGCTTCCGCTCCGCTTGGCCCGAAGGGCCAATGCTCACATGAAGCGCGCTCAAGGCTGCGCGCGGGCGGCCACCCGCCATACTCTCGGCACAGTCAGGCGCATCTTCGCGGATCGAGCGACCGTCCGAGTCGTGACCGTCATGATGATCCGGAGACCTGACCGATGCCCCTCGCCCTTCGCCCGCTTGCTCTCATCGCCATCGCCGCCGGCACCCTTGGCCTTGCCGCCTGCGCGGGCCTCGATCCGACGCCGAGCTATGAGGACACCTATGACCGCTCGGTGAGCCGGGAATTGCGGCCCGAGACCAATCCAGAGGGCCTGGCCTATTTCCGCGATGTCTTGGGCGGGCGCACCCTGGTCGGCCTGGAAAGCGACCATGCCGCTTGCGGCGAGTCGGCCCGGGTCGAGGCCAGCGATCTGTCGACCCAGGTGTCGGGCCAGTTGCGGATCGATCAGCGCCGCTTCGAGACCGCCGACGGGCGCCCGCCGGCCGACAAATCCATCTATATCAGCTGCATGAAACAAAAGGGCTGGGACCTCGCCGTGCCCGGCGGCTTGGCCACGACCGCCGTCACCCTGCCGGACGTCACGATCTATCGCGGCGCGGACAGTTGATTTTCCGTATACGGAACACGCCCCCGGTGGGCCGGTCCGCCGGGGGCTTTTTTACAGGCCGCGCGGGCCCGCCCCCGTCATGCTACGCTCTGCCCTGTTGGGCGGCCGGACCGCCCCATCAAACGCGGGAGGGCGCGCCATGACATTCAACGAGCACATCGCAACACAACCAAGCTGGATTCAAATCTGGCTGCTGATCCTGTCGGTCACGAATCTGGCCGCGGTCATCTTCGCCTTTTTCGACCGGCGCGCCCATTGGGTGCTGACCGCCATGCTCGCGGTCATGATCGTCATGCCCGAGATGTTCGACCGTTTCGGCTATACCCGCATTCTGGGCCTGACCCATGTGATCTTCTGGACGCCGCTCGTCATATATCTATGGCGCGCGCGTCAGCCCGATGATCTCAAGACCTGGGTCGGACGGTATCTTTATCTCGTCATCATCGTGAATGGCATTTCGCTGATCATCGACTACATCGATGTCGCGCGCTTTCTGCTGGGCGATACCGGAACCGTCAATCCCGCCGCCGGCGGATAGATTTTCAAGTCATCTCGAGGCAACGGCGGACGGCGCGGCCCCATGCCCGCGCCGTTTCGTTTCGACCACCGTGTCGTTTTATCACCGTATAAAGACGATCAGACCGCCAGCGCGATCAGATTGCGCACGGCGATCACGATGAGCACTATGCTCGATAGTGAGAACACCAGGAAGCGCATGACCACGATATTCGCCGTCACCTGAATCACCGAGTGAACCACCCGCAGCGCCACATAGGCCCAGGCAAGGCCGATATTCAGCGGATCGGCAACCCCCACCAGATGCGAATACACGATCAGGGCATAAAAAACCGTCGGTTGCTCGTGCAGGTGATTGTAGTTGTCGGCGGCGGCCCGGACATGGCTTGGCACTTTGTCGCCATAGGTTCCCGGATGCTTGGCATCCTGCGGGTTGATCTTGGCCGCCTGCATGGCGGGGATCCTGCGCATATACATCAGCACCCACATCAGCAGGGTCCAGATGACGAGCGCCAGGATCGGCGTCAGAATGGTTCCTGTCATGACGATATTCCACCCCTCGTTGGTCTGTTGCGACAGTCCGGCGATTATAGCCGCGCGCAGGGCCGCCGTCTGCTTGAAGATCTCGCCGGGTTACAACCCTTGCAATGGAAAGCGGCATTGCCCATGTTACGATCTGCACGGCCGAAAGGAACCGCATGACTTACTCGATCCTGGGCTTTGATCCGGACACGGGCGATATCGGGATCGCGGTGCAGTCCAAGTTCCCCAATGTCGGGGGCCTCGTGCCCTATGCCCGGGCCGATATCGGCGCGGTCGCGACGCAAGCCTTCGGCAATCCCCGGCACGCCGAACAGGGCCTCATCCTGATGAGCCAGGGCGCGAGCCCTGAGGAAGCACTCGCCATCCTGTTGCGCGCCGACCCGGAGCGGAACCGGCGCCAGGTGGGCCTCATCAACGCCGATGGCGTAACGGCCACGTTCACCGGCGCGGAGGTGCGCGAATGGGGCGGCTGGGCCGGCGGGCGCACGGGTCGGTTTTGTGTTGCCCAGGGCAATGCGCTTGTGGCCGAGGATGTGGTTCAGGCGATGACCGCCCGGTTCGAGACGACGGACGGCCCCCTCGCCGAACGGCTGATCACGGCCTTGAGTGCGGGCGAGGCGGCGGGCGGCGAATTGCGCGGTCAGCAGTCGGCCGCGCTGCTGGTGGTCCGGGCCGGGGGTGGCTATGGCGGGTTCGACGACCGGCTGGTGACCATCTCGATTTACGATCATGCCACGCCGATCGATGAACTCGCCCGCTGTTATCACATCCATGGCCTGAGCTATTTCCCCAGCGACCCGGCCAATCTGCGGCCCATCGACGGGCGCCTGGCCATCGAACTCAAATGCATCTTGAAGAGTCACGGCTTTTACGACGGGGCGGTGGACGAGACCTGGGACGAAACCGCCGTGGCCCGGCTGAAGCTTTTCATGGGCTGGGCGAATTACGACAACCGCCTGCGCGACGATGCCCAGATCGACCTGGAGGTTCTTGAGGACATGCGCGCCAAATACGCCTGATCCCACCCGATCTGCTCCCGATCATGCCCCCATCTCGGCCCCGGCAGCGCTCTTTTGCCCGGCGTTTCCCCGGCGGGCGAGTGTGATAAGGTGCGCGCCGATTGAGCCGGCAGATCGTATCGGGCGGACATTCCGGTCATCGCGCCGGCGCCGGCCGGAGTGGGGAGAGGCACAGCATGCGGATCGTCATGACCATCGGGGTCATTCTGCTCGTCATCGTGGTTGGCGGCGTGGCGTTGATTTACGCGTTCCGCGACCCGCTGCTGCGGCTCGGCATCGAACAAATCGCCTCCGACGCCTCCGGCGCGGCTGTCACCATCGGCGATCTGGAAACCCGGCTGGCGGATGGCGCGGTCCAGGTGACGGATTTCACGGTGGCCAATCCGGGGGCGTTCACGCCCGGCGTCAACGCCCTTGAGATCCCGGTGATGACCTTGACGATCGCGCCCGAGCAGCCGACCGAGACAACGGCGCTCTCCTTCGATGAAGTGGCGCTGATCGATCCGGTGATCCGCTACGAGACCAACGGGTCGGGCGTGCTCAACCTCGATGTTCTGGCCCGCAGCCTGGAGCAATATGACGTCCAGGCCGGCGGCGGCGAGCAATATCTGATCGACCGGCTGGAAGTCGACCAGGGCACGGTGATTCTGGTGGATGCGGGCGGCGACGAGCGCCCGACCACGCTGCCCGCGTTCAGCGTCGATGGCCTGGGCTATGACGAGGGCGGCCTGTCGGGCACGGCCCTGTCGGCACGGGTTCTGGATGAGCTGTCGAGCAAAGCGGCCGCGCTGGCGCAGAGCCGCAGCTTCTGACGCGCCCGCGACATCGCGCAAGCCCAAAAGAAAATGGGCTGACCGGCTCCGCACCGATCAGCCCATTTGTCCCGGATCGCTAAACCCCAGCGCCCAGGCCCCCCGGCGGACCACTCCACACTGCCAAGCCGCGCATACCCCTGTCGTGCGCGCGGCTCCCCCGGCCGTCATGGACTTCCGCTGAAAAACCGGTGTGGACGGAAACGGGAGCGGTAGTGAGGTGAAGGGGGTCGCAACGGTAACCACCGCTCCCGTCCGTGACGTGGCAAGATACGCATTGCCACGACGTCCACGGTTCACAGGTTCGCAAGCCATGTGCCAAAACGGATGAAGGCGGCGCATGTGGGCTAAGCCCTTGGAAATGCTGGCCTGCCCGAAGGAGTGTTTGACGAGTGGCACGGGCCCGCCGCCAGGAGCCCGCACTTCGCATTGCAAAATGCAACGCAATCCGCAAATTGCCCGCCTCACATGGCGCTGATGCCACCGTCGATTTTGATTTCGGCGCCGGTGATGAATTTGGATTCGTCCGACGCCAGATAGATCACCGCATGGGCCACATCGTCCGGCTCCCCCAGATGGCCGATCGGCACCTGACGGGCGAGCTTGGCATAGGCCGTCTCCTCACCGAACCGCTCGACATATTTGTCGAGGATCGGCGTTTTGATGAATGTCGGATGCAGTGAGTTAGAACGGATGCCGTAGCCCCGCTTGGCGCAGTGGAGCGCGACCGATTTCGAGAGCATCCACACGCCCGCCTTGGCGGAATTATAGGCTGCCATATTGTGCCCGGCGATCAGACCGGCGATCGAGGAGATATTGACGATCGACCCCGGCGCATGGGCCCGCATATGCGGCAGCGCATATTTGCACCCCAGGAACACGCTGTCGGTGTCCACGGCATGGGTCCGCTTCCAGCCCTCGAAGGTCTCGTCCTCGACTGACCCGTTGCCGCCGATGCCGGCATTGTTGACGAGCACATTGAGCCCGCCCAGCGCGTCCACCGCCTGATCGAGCACGCTGATCCACTGAGCCTCGCTGGTCACGTCATGCTCGAACGCCCAGGCCGAGCCCGGCACGATCCGGTTGATTTCATCCGCCACTTCGGCGACGCGCGGTCCGTTGATATCGGTCAGTGCGACCTTGGCGCCCTCGCGCGCGAGCATGGCCGCGCTCGCCGCCCCAAGTCCGGACGCCGCGCCGGTCACCAGCGCCATTTTGCCTGCCACCCGTCCCATCGTTTCGCCCTCCCGGCTGCTTTTGGTTTCCTCACGGCCACCAGCTTACCCCAGACCGCGCGGGAGAGCACAGGCTCCCGTCTCGCGCGGCCTGACAGCCGGAGCCGCCCAGCGCACGGCATTAAGCCTTACGCAAGCCAAGGAGCGTATAACGGACCAACGCAGGCGGACACGACCGGCACAGCGTCTGCTCACGGACAATAGGATCAGGGATGATGTTCGGGTGCGTGGAGGGCCGCCCTCTTGAAGAGGGGGTGCCCGGGCGCGTCTTGGCGGAGGCAGCGCCCGGGCGAGAGAGGGGCCCGGGGAGGTGATCAGGGGTTCGTCACCTGCCCCGGGCGTATGCACGATGGGTTGGGTTGGTCTCTACTTTGCCGCCGGGTTGAGAACGGCAAATGGCCGGTTGGGGGGATTTGGCGTGGAGTGGCCGATACGAGACCCCCATCGTACATCTCGTGTGGCAGAACGGATGATCCGTCTACTGCCGAAATTTCTCTGATCCCGGATGACCGCTCTAGACGTGTCGGTTGAGAGGCGCCGGGACGGTACTCAGATACACAGGCCGAGGATGCTGGCACGTGAAGAGATACTCCTGCTGCCCCCTAAGCGGTAGATCGTACCTCTTTCGAGGCAGACCGGGAGCGGCAGCGTTGTGCCGTTGAGAGTGGATCAAGACTGGTAAAACAAACCTTAACGGCGAACCGTGTTGAGTGTTTACCACCCTTGTGTGATCAGACTGTTCCGCGTTTTTCAGACCCTGTCAAACCAAATATTGCAGTTTTTTCAGGATCTTACTCTTCCACAATCGAAGAGAAGTTAGCCCCAAACCTATCCACAGCCGGGATTGGCCGAAACGGGCGATAATCGCGTCGTTTTTGGGGGCGTGTGGATAAATGCGGAGGCTGCCCAACGCGGACAATCCGCATTCATCCTTTCCGTCACGACCCGGGAAAATCATTAGGCGATTCGGAGTCGCAGCGTCAATTTTTTAAGCGCAACCCGGATGACTTATCGAGTCACGAGTTTCTGACTCAAGGTCATCGCCCCGCTGATGACCCCGCGTCAGATTTGAAACCGGACGCCTGTGCCAATTTGAAACAAAAAGGCCGTGAGCGGAGAATCCGCTCACGGCAAGTCGCACCGGCCAGGGGTCTGGGAGACCGGCCGGCGAAGATCATAGGCCTTTAGTCGCGCTCGCCCTTGGGGCCGTGGCGGCGGCGCGGCGTCATCTCATCGCCTTCGATGACGCCATTGCCGTCGCTGTCCAGACGGCGGAACATGCGGTCGGTGGGGCGTGCCATTTCATCGGCGGTCACCGTGCCGCTGCCGTCGGCGTCGAGCCGCTGAAATCCGTCGACCATGCGCTCACGCATCTTCTGGGTCCAGAGAGCCTCGAATTCATCGAGGCTCAGCGCGCCGTCGGTGTTGGCGTCGAAATCGTCGAGCGCGGCGGCACGATGGGCTTCGGCCTCCCGGCGGGTGATCTTGCCGTCGTCATTGGTGTCCAGGCGCTCAAGCATCTGGTGATGCCCGCCGCGCGGACCATGGCCTCGCGCGTCAGCGGTCGTGGCGGCGAAAACCGCTGCGCCCGCCACCAAACCGGTCGCCAGGACCGCCAGAGCGATGGGGGAAGATGGGGAACGGATCATGAGGGATCTCCTTTTCAATCGAGCAAGGCGCACCGGCGGGGATGAGAGGGACGGCCGGCGCCACGCGACCCAGCTAACCGCCGGCCTGTCGCAGAACGATCCCGCCAAACGGCTTTTCGGTCGCGGCCCATACCAGCGCCCGCCCGTGCGACATGCCGTTACAAACGGTCCTGCTCTTGCCCAAAACCCCATGCTAGCGTTCTCCTCGGGCGGCCGGGGATCTCTTGGGATGAACGCGCATGGACACTGCCGATCACATTCTGGTCGTCGACGATCACCGGGACATTCGGGACTCTCTGGCTCGGCTCCTCAAGGAAGCCGGCTACCGCGTCACTACGGCGGACGGCGCGGCCTCCGCCCGCCGGCACCTGGCGGCAGGGCGGATCGACTTGATCCTGCTTGACCTGATGATGCCCGGCGAGGACGGCCTGAGCCTGTGCCGCTCCATTGTCGAAAGCCACGCCATTCCGACCATCCTGCTGACCGCCCGCATCGAGGATACCGACCGGATCATCGGCCTTGAGATGGGTGCGGACGATTATGTGACCAAACCGTTCAATCCCCGCGAACTCCTGGCGCGGATCAAGGCGGTGCTCCGGCGGGCCCGCAGCCTGCCGCCTCACCAGCGCCCGCCGGAAACCGAGCGGATCGTCTTCGACGGCTGGCATCTGGATGTCCCGGCCCGTACGCTCTACAGCCCCGACCGGCTTGCCGTACCGCTGAGCACGGGGGAGTTCCGCCTGCTGATGGCCTTTCTGACCCACCCGCGCATGGTGCTTACCCGGGATCAGCTTCTGGATCTCACGCAAGGCCGGGAAGCCCAGGCCTTCGACCGCAGCATTGATAATCAGGTCTCGCGCCTGCGCCGCAAGCTGGCGGACGACCCGAAGACGCCGCACTTCATCAAGACGGTGCGCGGCGGCGGTTATTGCTTCTCTTCCGCGGTCTCCGCGCCATGATGGTGCGCCTGAAAGCCCTGTGGCCGCTCAACCTGGCGGGCCAGCTTATTGTGCTGACGGTGGCCGGGCTCATCGCGGTACAGATCATCATGCACTGGATTTTCCTGACCGAGTTCGAGCGCCGCCTGCGCGAGCGCATCGAAGACCGCGCGGTCGCCGATATTCTGGAGGTCGCCCACGCTCTGTCGGTCAGCGATCCCCCGGCCCACCGGCAGATCCTGCGTCTGGCCAGCAACCGGTTTCAATGGTTCCGGTCGGGCGCCGCGCCCCGATACGCCCTGGGCGGACGATCCATGGACGGCCTTGCCAGAACCCTGAAGAACAATCTCGCGGCGACGGGCCTGGAGACCGCCGATGTTTCATTCCATGTGGTCAGTGATCCGCCGCCCCGGCCCCAGTGGATCTATCGCCGGCCTGACGGCCCGCGCCTGGAAACCGCGCGCCCCGTCATTCCGCCGGAGACGCGCGAGCGATCGGGCCGCCCGGACCGTCCCGACCGCACCGTGCTCGTGGCAGGGATCGCACTCGATAACGGGCCGGCCTTTCATGCGGTGATGCGCCTGCGCATGCCGCCCGCGGGCACGGGCCGCGTGACCCTTCTGATGACCACGGTCACCGGCGTTATCCTGGCGGTGCTGCTGATCATGGCCGCCCGCCACATCGCCCGCCCTTTGCGCGACCTTGCCGATGCATCCGGCAAGATCGGCACGGCGGCGGAACCCCGGGTCACCGAACGCGGGCCTGCCGATGTGCGCCGCGCCATCCGCGCCTTCAACGCCATGGGCGAGCGGCTGACCCGGACCCTCGACCATCAGCGCCGGATGATCGCAGCCGTCGGACATGATTTGCGCACGCCGATCACGGCCCTGCGCTTGCGCGCCGAATTCGTCGACGACGCGGACAACCGGGCGCAGATGATCCGGATCCTCGATGAAATGGAGGCGGTCACGGAAGGCTCTTTGAACCTGATCCGGGCACAGACGAGTGTGGAACCGGCGGTCCGCACCGATCTGGCCGCGCTCATCGACAGTGTCTGCGCCGATTTCACCGATCTGGACCGGGACGTCGCCTGCACGCTCGCCGCGCCCCTGATTGCGGTGGTGCGGCCCGCATCCCTGACCCGGGTCCTGCGCAATCTGATCGAGAATGCCCTGCGCTATGGCGGCGGGGCCGCCCGGGTCGCGGGTGAACGCCGCGGCCCCGGCGGCGCTGTCCGGATCGTGATAGACGATGACGGTCCGGGCATCGATCCGGCCTTGATCGACCAAGTGTTCGAGCCGTTCTATCGTATCGAGGCGTCGCGGAGCGCCGAGACCGGAGGGCTGGGGCTCGGCCTGTCGATTGCCCGGTCGATCGCGGAGCGCGACGGCGGGCGGCTCGACCTGGAAAACCGGGCCGAGGGCGGCCTGCGCGCGGTCCTGACCCTGGCGGATCTGACACCCGAGGAGACGAGTGCCGCATGAGACACTGGCAAACCGTTCGGCTGCTGCTCACCGCCCTGGCCGTTTCAATGCTGCTCCCTTTGGCCACGGCACGGGCCGGGACCGACGCGCCCGTGGGCCGGATCATCACCCCGCGCGGGCCGGTCTGCACCGGCGTCCTGATCGGTGAGTATACCGTCCTCACCGCCGCCCATTGCCTGGTGAACCGGGCGGGCGACGGCTATTTCTCGCCCGGGCTCATCCATTTCGCGCTTTATCCCGAAAGCGGCGATCAGCTCTATGCCATCGGCGCCGATCACACCGTCAACCCGGCCTATCCCCTGCCCGTCGGCACCGCAGCGGACCAACTGGCCGAGGACTGGGCGGTGCTGGTGCTGACCGAGCCCCTGGGCCGCGACATCACGCCGGCGACGGTGGTCACCGAAGCGGACTGGAAGGCCGGGGACCGCTGGGCTTTGGAGGTGATCGCCTTCGGGCGCGCCCGGGCCCTGCGCCCCACCGTGAATGCCCAGTCCTGCCGCCTGCTGGACCGGGACTCCGCGCTGATACGCCATAGCTGCGTGGTTGAGCCGGGAAGCTCGGGATCGGTCCTGATCGGCACGCGCGACGGCCGGCGCCACGCGGTCGCGGTCAATGTCGCCGTACGGCGCGGCGCCGATGCCCGCACGACGGCGGCCCTGCTGCCCGGCAAAATCGCCGGTCTCGCCGCCCTTGTACCTGACGCGCCGGCGCGGGCCTTTGAAAGCCCGTTTCGCGGCACCGATCCGGGCCCGTGGAACCGCACCGACTGAAGCGCCCGCCGCTTGACGGCCCGCCATGCCCTTGCGGACGGCCCCGTCCTGTGTAGCTTAACGGGCGATGACAGCGACGAGGACCATCATGGCTTTCACCGATTCCACTCCTGCGTCCGGCCTGCAAAGCGCCGCGTCGGAAACCGTGGCGCAAACGACCGCCGGTTTTCAAGCCGTGATCGACTGGTTCGGCGATCCGGGGATCTGGCTCGTTGCAGGCGTGGCGTGGGCCCTCACCTTTCTAGCGCTTCTGGCGATCCGGTTCGGGGTCATGCTCGGCTTGCGCGCAGCGGGCGCCCGCCGCGAAAGCACCTGGCTTCACACCATCCACACTGTTGTCTCGCGCACGTCCCGCCTCGCGCTGGCGCTGATCGCTCTTTTCGCGGTCACCGCCGCTTCGGGCCTGCCGGAAGAATTCCGCGCCTTCACCCGTATTCTCGCGATCGCCGCCGCGATCCTCCAGGGCGTCGTCTGGGTCTATCATCTGGTGACATCCGTCCTTGAGCGGATCGCGAATACCGGTCAAATGGACAATGGCCTGCGCAACGCCATGTCGCTGATCCGCACTCTGCTCATTCTCGTCCTCGCGGCCATCGCCGTGCTCATGCTCCTCGACAATCTCGGCTTCGACATCACGACCCTGATTGCCGGCCTCGGCATCGGCGGCATCGCGGTCGGCCTCGCGGCCCAGGGCATCGTGCGCGATGTGTTCGGCTCGCTCTCGATCGTGCTCGACCGCCCCTTCGTCATCGGCGACTTCATCGTTTTCGGCGACATGATGGGAACGGTGGAACGGGTCGGCCTTCAGACCACCCGGATCCGCAGCCTGTCGGGCGAACAGATTGTCGTGGCCAACAACGACCTCCTGAGTTCCCGGATTCGCAATTACAAACGCATGGCCGAGCGCCGGGTTGTCTTCTCCGTCGGCGTGACCTATCAAACCACGCCCGAACAGCTTGAACGCATTCCCAGCATCATTCGCGATGCCGTCGGCACGCAGATGATGGCCCGGTTCGACCGGTCTCACTTCAAGGGCTACGGCGATTCCGCCCTCGATTTCGAGACGGTCTATTATGTGCTGAGCGCGGATTATGCCGAGTACATGGATATCCAGCAGGCCATCAACATGGCCGTCTTCCGCGCCTTCGCCGAAGCCGGGATCGACTTCGCCTATCCGACCCGCACGCTGCATATCGAACAGCCCGTGGCGGCAGACTAGAGCGCATTCAACGTACTCCAGATCATTGAATGCGCTCTATGATTTTGTACTGTCGCGTTTTCGAACCGCAAGACCGCACACACTTTTGCTGAAAACGCTCGAGGCTTTCTTGACCGCCTGAAACGGTATGCCCAGGGGTCGCGCGGCACCCTTTGCGGGGACGAAAAAGGGCAGCGCCTGCGCGCCGCCCTTTTTCGTTAACCGGTGGACGGATCAGAAATTGAAGCCCAGATCGACGCCGTAGAAGCGCGGCGTATCGACCCGTACATAGGGCGTGCCCAGACTGTCGGCGGTCAGATCGTTGAAGCCGCGCGGCACCTGATTGTCGAACAGGTTCTCCACATAGACCGACACCGAATAGGTATCGCTCGGATCGAACCAGGACAGACGGGCATTGGTGATGTTGCGCGCCTCGTCCAATTCATCGAGCAGGCTTTGCTTGACGCCGAGACCCAAAAGCACGCTGTCGGCCAACGCGTCCGCATCATTGTCGCGCACGCCGGTCGTGTAGCTGTTGTCCGCGTGGAAGGCGAGACTGCCGAAACCGTCCGGCAACGCATAATCATAATCCACACCAACGACGATCCGCGCATAGGGCTCACCCGTCGGCTGGCCCGACACGTCGAGGCCGCGCTCCGTCCGGGTCGACCAGGTGGAGTCGATAAAGCCTGCCGCCAGGGTGAATGACAGATCATCCGTCGCAAGCCATTGGCTGTCGAGGTCGATCCCCCACGCCTCGGAATCGCCCGAAACGGTGATGAACTGCGGCACGCCGGAGGTGTTCGTGCCCTCAAGACTGATCTGCTGGCGGTTCTTGTACTCGAAGTAATAGGCAGACGCATTGACCCTCAGGGTACGGTCGAACCACTCCGAGCGAATCCCCGCTTCGTAGTTCCAGACATTCTCCGCATCGAAGAAGGAATTGAGTTCCACACTGTTGAAACCGCCAGCCTTGTAGCCCCGCGCTGCCGACGCGAACACCATCACGTCATCGGTGAGGTCGTAATCGACGACAAAACGCGGGCTCACATCCTCGAAGCTTTCCTCGCGCGTGAACGGCACACCCTCGAAAGCGCCGAAATCGAACACCAGATCCCCGCCAATCGCCGCATCGAAAAACACATTGACCGGAATATCCACATCCGCCGGAAACAGCGGCGCGCCGAGAATGGCGTTGTAAAGCCCGCCCGGGGCCGCGACCATATCGAGTTCGGGCACCTTGCGCGGACCGTTGCGCCAAGTGAACTCCTTGTCATCGCGGGTATAGCGCAGGCCCGCCGTCAAGTTCAGCCGGTCGGTCACCGCCCAGGTCGCATCGGCGAAGGCGGCATAGGACTCATTGTCCGTATACCCGAAAATATCCTCGATCCAGCGATAGCCGAAAACCGGCAACCCGACACTGTCCAGAATGGTGAAGATCGGGAAGCCCGCAACATTGGCCAGCGTGGTGTCGATGGAGTCCGTGAACGCGGTCGTCGCGCTCGATTGGAAGCCGTCCTCCTTGAAATAGGATACGCCCGCGACCCAAGTGATGGGCCCCTGCTCGCCCTGAAGTTTCAGCTCCTGATAGTAGCTCTCGTTCTCCTCGATATTCTCCGTATCAAAATAGAACTGAATAAGATCCGTGCCGTCCTCGTCTTCCCGATTGTTCGTGTCGAAGGCCTTGTAGCCTGAGATCGACGTGAAGGTCGCAAAATCGAACTCATGCACGACTGTCAGATTGACACCGTTAAGCGTCCGGGTCTCGTGCGTGAGCAATGTATCGTTCGCAAACGGACCGTCCCAATCCCGCGACAGGGAGAAGGGCGAGATGCCAACAGCGGCGGGTCCGTCCTTGCGCAGGGAATCGTGCTCCCAGCGGGCAATGACCTCGGTGCGCTCGGTCGGCTGCCAACCGGCACTCACGCGGAACGCCCAGTTGCCTTCGCGCTCCAGATCCTCGCCGGAATTGGCGTCTTCGAGATAGCCGTCCCGCGTGTTCCACAACCCATTGACCCGCAGAGCGAAGGTATCGGTGACCGGCACATTGATCGTGCCTTCGAACCGGCGCTTGTCGAAATTTCCCAGACGCAAAAGGCCGTTGAGTTCGAACTCATCGGTCGGCTTCTTGGTGATGATCGACAGCGCCCCGGCGGAGGTGTTGCGGCCGAACAGGGTACCCTGCGGGCCCTTCAGCACCTCGACACGCTCGACATCCTGAAAGAAGACGAGCCCCGCACCGGACCGGCCCGAATAAATACCGTCCACGAACAGACCGACCGACGGCTCCGTGCCGATACCAAAATCCGAGGTGTTGACGCCGCGGATCGTGAAGGTGGGCTGAGTGATATCGAGATCGTCGATGGACAGGCCCGGCGTGAAGATATCGATTTCGGCGATATCCTCCGCACCCAGCGTATTCAACACATCGGCGGTGAAGACATTGATTGCGATGGGTACGTCCTGGAGCGATTGCTCGCGGCGCTGAGCCGTCACGATAATGGTTTCACGCTCGCGGCCCGCTGCCTCCTCAGCGTCTTGAGCGTAAGCCGGCAGACTCGTCAACGCGGCCGCGGCGACCCCGGCAGCCAGCATCAGGCTCAACGGCGTACGGCGAAAACAAAGTGTTTCGATCATGTCCTTACCTCCCCTTGCCGCCCATGGCGCGGTGGCGGGCATCTGATGTGCCGCTGATCCGCGCCGGGCGCTTTCCAAACTGACAGTCAGTGAACCCCACTCCCCCCTAGGACGCAATGTCGCAGAGGAGATCATCCCGCGCCGCGTCCGGATTGTCTGTTTATTTGGCAAGGCCTGCGGCAGCGATGCCACAGAAAGGGACAGGGCACGGACATAAAAATCACGTACCGGCGCCGCGCCAGGGCGTGCCGGTGCCCGTCCATCATGTGCGTCGGAGCGCCGCGATCAGGTGCCGCAGCCGCCCTCCATGCCCTCGATCCAGGCTCGGATCAACGCCGCCCCTTCCCTATGAGCGGTCGCCCGGCCAAGCTCCGGCATCATTTTGTCCGGAGCCGTCGTTTCGACCCGGAACACGAAAATCGAGTCATCGGGCGCGCCCGGCACAATGCCGTACCGCCGCCCGCCGGTCCCCGATCCGGCCGCAATCGGCGCCTTGCACCGGCCCAAAAGCGGCCCCTCGGGCGTGTCGGGGCTCAGATGCAGCCCGGACGTGTCGGCCGGGCCGACAGGATTATGGCAATGGGTGCAGTTGGCATCGAGATAGGCGCGTGCGCGGTCATTGAGACTGGCCGCGGGGTCCGCCCAAGCGGCATTGCGCGGGGCATGAGCCGGGTCCGGAGCGCCGGTCAAATACCCGGCCTCACTCAACCGCACGAGCTGATTGAGCGTCCCATCCGCATAAGGATAATCCTTGTTGAGATGGCGGGCCTTTGGGCCGATCGGCCAGATCTTCCGGGTCGTGTTGTTGGTCGCATGACATCCGGCGCACTGATTGGAATTGGGCACCATATAGGTGAACGCTTCGCGTTCGCCCTCCGCGTCCACGAGTTCCAGGTCCAATAGCGCGCCGGTCCGCTGGAGCCGCGCGGCCGTCTGGGCCTCGTTCCAGACATAAGGCAGCGCCACCCAGCCATTGGCCCGGTGCACCAGCAGCCGCGTTTCGATGAGGCGCACCCGGGTCAGGTCGAGCCCCTCGCCGGCGAAATCGCCCGGCGCCTTGTCCCGCCGCGCCACGGCACCGCTCATCAGATCATCGCCCGGCACGCCGGGATAATAGAACGTCTTGGAGATGATCGTCCCGACCGGAAACTCGAAGACCTCGCCCTCGCGATAAGGCGCGGCCCCGGCCGCCTCCGGCACCCAGATCGTACGCAGCTTGTGCGCGTAATCCGTGAACAGAGGGGTGTTAAGGTCATAGGGCACCACGCCGCCCGCCAGGGCGAGCCGGTCGCCCTCGCGATAAACAACGCCCCAGTCATCGAGACTGCGCGGGTTCCGGCGCTCGTGAAACACAGGACCGGCGGCCGGCGCCGCCGGCTGAGCGAGCGCACCGGACGGCCCCAGGGGGAGACCCGCGGCCAGACCGGCGGCCAGAAACGCCAGAACGACTAAGCTGCGCAGCATGGTACCAGCCCCCGGGCTCACTCGTCGCCCAGTCCGCCGAGATCGATCTCCGGCAGCCGGTCCAGGGTGCAGGTATGGAACGCGGTATCGACCCGCGGATTGGCGTTCTCGTTGGGCCCGTCGATGTTCAGAACCTCGGCGCCGTCATTGTCGACGCAGATCCGGTCCTCGACCGGCAGCACGCCGTCCACGAGTTTGTCCGGGTTCACATAGCCGTCCCAGACAATATCCGGAAGACGGCCCATGGGGCCGTATTTGGCGATCCGAAGGGCCTGAAGCTCCAGCACGTCGGGGTTGCCGCCGCCGCCCTCGAAGCGGTTTCCGGTGATGAAGATACCCTCCGGATACGGATCGAAATTCGGCGCCCATTCTCCGTCGCCATAGTCGGCCGAGAAGATGCTGGTGATCATGATGTTCGAGGTCTTGTTGCGGGCGATATCGTTATCGAAAACCTCGATACCGTCATTGGCGTTGATAATGACGCCGGTGCCCGCCGGCACGCCGGCCACCGCGGTGCCCGGATGACCGAAATTCTCCGTATTGTTCTCGACCACCGTGTTCCGGTAGACACGCGTGCCCTCGCCGGTCTGCGGCAGGTTCGGCATGTTGAAGACCAGAATGCCGCCCGTGTTGTTGGTCGCGACATTGCCGTACACATCGGCGCCGATCGTGTTCTCGATCTCGATGCCTGCCACGTTGTATTCGGCGCGGCTGTTGCGCACGATCACATTGTTCGACTGGCCGACATAGATACCGGCGTCGGACGCGCCGATGGCCACGCAGTCCTCGATCAGCACATTGGTGGTCTGCACCGGATAAAGACCGTAAGCACCGTTATCCGTGTCCGGCCCATTGGTCCATTCGACCCGCACGCCGCGCAGGATGATGTTCTCGCCCTCATTGATCTTCACCGCATCGCCGATCGTGTCTTCAAAGGCGATGGCCTCCAGCGTGAAGTCATTGGCGGTAACCAGAAGGCCTTCGGCGCCCTGACGCTGGTTCGCAAAGCTGAGCACGGTCTTGTCCATGCCCGCGCCGCGAATGGTGACGCCGTCCACAGTGAGGCTCAGGCTGCGGGTCAGTTCATAGACCCCTTCCGGGATCTCGATCACATCGCCGGGCTGGGCATCCAGAAGGCGCTCCTGAAGGGCAACCTCGAACGGCACCTCGTCGTCCGCGGCCTCATCGCCCACAGCCCCGTCGTCGGCCCCTTCGTCGCCCGCAGCGGTTGCGGCCCCGGCCGCCGGGGCGCCATCGGTCATATCCGCCGCCGGTGCGGGGGTCTCCGGCTCCGGCGCGGCCGCGCTGTCATCGGATTGCTGTCCGCAGGCCGCCAGCGCCGTGATGGCCGCTGCCGTGGTCAATCCCAAACCCAGCCGCTTGGCGGCCCGGAGGGCGCGGATCCGCGCCTCGTCGGTCGTCATACCCATCGTTGCGTCCCCTCTTAGATCGATCTGCGCCGAAATCCATAGCAATCGCTACGGAATGGTTTCACGGCGTGCGGGACCGCGCAAGCGGCGAGCGCGGCGCCCGCGTCACGGGCGTGATACCGGTGACATGGACCCATCGGAAATGGCCAGCGGGCGCTCCATGGCGATGACCTGTGCGGCCATCTCGTCCGACATCGGGTGATAGACATCCCGATGGACAAACCCCAGGCTTTCATAGAGCCGGACCGCCTCGCTCTGCAGCACCCCGGTTTCCAGACGCATGGTCCGATAACCGCGCCCCGCGGCAAGACCGATCAGCCGCGCGCACAGCGCCCGGCCCACCCCCCGGCCTTGCCCCTCCGGCAGGACGAAGAGCCGCTTCATCTCGCAGATCCCCGGCTCATCGGGCTTGAGCATCACGCAGCCAACCGGCCGGCCCCCGAGATCGGCCAGCAGAATGGCCCCGGCCGGCGGAGCATGAATGACCGGCAGGCCGTCAATCATCGCCGCCCACTCATCGTCGGGATAATAGGCGTCGACCAGCCAGGCCCGGTCCGCATAGCGCGCCCGGATCCAGTCCCGGAACCCGTTGCACAGGGCCGCGGCCGTCGCCAGATCTTCAGCGCCGACCGCCTCGCGAATGGTGAGAATCTCCGCCATGGTCCGCTCCAACGCTGTGAGAACCGGCAGGTCGGTCTTCCACCCGATCCCGTCAAGCCGGCCTGCGCGGAATGGTCGACAAGCGCGGCAAAGCGGGTACACTCCCTTCATGGGAAGTTGCTCATAGCATGTGCCCGCGTTGCGGTTGATTAGTGAGGGGACCGCACCCATGACTGACCTGCGTTCGTCACAGATGGAACGGTGGACGGCGATGATCAGCCCCGGAGACGAGTCCGCCGCCCGGGGCATCGCCGCGCTCTTCGAAGAGGTGGCCCGCAATATATATCCCGACCGGGGGCCGAAAAACCTGCATGCGCGGCAGTGGGCTGCCTTGCGCTATTTCGAGCGCGCAGGTGCGCAGCGGCGCACCGTCACGGGACTCGCCAACTATATCGGCATCACCATGGGTCCGGCTTCGCGGTCCGTGCGCTCCCTAGTGAGCAACGGGCTGTTGCGGCCCGAGGACGACCAGCCGGACCGTAAGGCGGTGGTCTATCAGCTCTCCGAGCACGGACGCGAAATGCTGACGCACGACCCTCTCAACCGGTTCGCGGCCATGCTCGCGACATTGCCGCCGGACTCTCGCCAGCACCTGACCCAGGCGCTGGAAGTGCTGCTGGATCTGCAACAACCGCCGGACCCCCGCTGACCGGGACAAGGGAGCCACACGATGGCCGATGCCAAAGCGATCCTGCTGGTCGAAGACGATGAACTCGTGCGCCGGTCCGTGGCGGTGACCCTTGAGGCCGCGGGCCACACAGTCACCCAGACGGGCGACGCGGGCAGCGCCCGGCGCCATATGGACGGCGCGCCGGTCGATCTCGTCATCGCGGATGTCTGGATGCCGGGCGGCACCGGTATCGATCTGTTGAAAGCCGTCCGGTCCGGGAACAATCCCGTTCCGTTCATCTTCATCTCGGGCGGCAATGCCGCCGAACCGCTGCAATTGACCATCGGCCGGGCCGAAGCCCATGGCGCCGTCGATTTCCTGATGAAGCCGTTCGACGATCACGAACTCCTGAGCGCCGTGGAGCGGGTCACCGCCGCGCTCTGATCCTGTGTCACCGGAATGGCCCGGGCGGCGGCACCGCCAGCCGGCCCGGATCGACCGTGCCATCCGCCCGATCGCTCAAAGCCGCGTGCGGGATAAGGAGCGTAAAACGCGCCCCGCCCTCAGGGCCGTCATCGGCCGTGATCGCCCCGCCGCTGGCGCTGATCAGCGCATAGACGATCGCCAGCCCCAAGCCGGACCCCTCGCCCTGACGCTTGGTCGTGAAGAAGGGCTGAAACACCTGCTCGCGCATCGCCGGGCTCATGCCGGGGCCCGTATCGGTGATCAGTACCCGGAAATAATCGCCGGGCACGATCCCATACCGCATCGCGGCGTCGCTCAGACGGGTCGGCACCAGGTTGACCGTGACCGTCCCCTCCCCCGCCATGGCGTCCGAAGCATTGCGCACCAGGTTGAGGATCACCTGAGCCAGCGCCGTTTCGGTGATCCGGGCATCGCCCGGCACATCGGGAATCCGCGCATCGATCCGTACGCCCTCGGGCACCGCCGCGCCGGCCAAGTGCACGGCCCGGCTCAGCGCCAATGCAAACGGTACCGGCTCGGCCGCGGGCGGTTCAGGGCGCGCGAAGGTGAGAATCGTCCGGGTCACATCCCGCACATTGGACGCCGCCGCATAGATGTCGTCCTGATAGGCGCGAGTTTTCTCCGGGTCCGTCTCGGTGCGGAGCTGTTTGGCCAGCAACAGGATCGGTTGGATCATGTTGTTAACCTCATGGGAGATTCCGCCGGCCATCTGACCCAAGGCTTCCAGCTTTTGTTTCTGCCGGACGGCGAACTCCAGGCGCAGACGCTCGCCCTCCAGACGCATCTCCTCGGTTACATCCCGGAACGAGCCGATCCGCCGGGTCGGCTCCCCGAGACTGGGGCCCGCATTGATCCACTCCATACGGAAGGTACGTTTTTCGCCGTTGATCCGGAAGCCGAACGTCTCGGCATTTCCGGGTGCATCGGACTCGAACGCCTCGAAAAAACGCTTCACATCGCCGGGTTCGATCAGCGGCATGATATCCGCGATCGACCGGTCGGCGACATCCGGGAACCCCAGCAGCTTCTGGCCTTTCGGCGAAATATACCCCGCGGCCACGCTGCGGTCCGTGTCCCAATCGAAAATGCCGACCTGGGCGTTGTCGATCACGATCCGGCTGCGCTGTTCGCTGCGGTCGAGCGCGGCGCGCGCATTGGTCTCGTCGGTAATATCGCGGAACGAGCCGATCCGCACATTGGGATCGCCTTTATGGGCTCCGGCATTGACCCAGGTGGCCAGGAAGTGCCGGTAGTCCTCGCGGCCCGGTCCGGAAAACCGGTAGGTCATTTCCCCGCGCGGCTCATCGGACCGGATGGCGGCCAGGAACCGGTCCGCATCATCCGGATGCAGATAATGATCGAGGTCCCTAAAGCCCTTATGGGGATCGCCGTCGAGGCCCAGCAGGTCCAGCCCCGCCTTGGAAATAAAACCCTCGCGGCGCACGACGTCCCATTCGAAAATGCCGGACTCGGCCCCCTCGATCACCAACTCATACCGCGCCTCCGACGCACGCAGGCGCTGGGCATATTCCAGTTCCTTGGTGACATCGAACAGGGTCTCCTGGATCGCGTCGCCGCCCATCCAGCGGATCGGACGGAACCGGGAATCGAGCCAGATTTCCCGCCCATCCGCGCGCGCCGCCGGCCAGCGCCGGCGAACACTGGTCTCGGCCCCGCGCGCCAGATCCTCGGCCACCACCTGGAGCATCGGCGCCCCCCGGTCGGCCCGGGCCCCGAGCGGCCCCGGATCGGCCAGCAGGGCCGCTTCGGTATCCACGCCGAACAGATCGAGCGCCTCGGCATTGGCGCGCACCGGCTTGCCGTCCTGCCAGATAACGTGGCCCGCACAATCGCTCTCAAACAGCGCCGCATAGCGCTGTTCGCTCTCGCGCACCCGCAGCCGCGCCGCCCGCTCCTCCGAGATATCGCGCACGACACCAGACGACACGCCGGGCTCTTCGGTCCCGTCGAGCCGCCCGAACCGGGCCGTCACTTCGATATGGCGCACGGGCGCACCCGGCAGACACAGGCGCAACGGGATGGTCACACGGCCCGCGGCTTTCAAGCGCCGGGCAAGGGGGGTGTCCGGACCGTCAGCGAACAGGTTGGTCATGTGCCGTGCGATGCGGGCCCGGTCGTCGGGATGCAGCCGTTCACCGACCAGCGCGCCGTCCGGCGGCCCGCCCGTATCCTCGATCCCGAACAGGGCGAACATCCCCGGCGACCAGAACCGGATGCCCTGACCCAACGCAAATTCCCAACAGCCGATGTCGGCAAGGGATTCCAAAGTGGCCAGACGGGCCTCGGCCGAACCGGGATAAGGCTTGGACGGTGTATCGCTCATGCGTCCAGTGAACCGCGCCCGGGCCCGGCTGGCAAGCCGCGCGCGGTGGGGCCTGCCATGCCTTGACCCCAAAACAAAGGGGACCGCCGCAGCGGTCCCCTAAGCCGGTCAAACCTGGCTTTGGCGATCAGAACACGAACATATCCGCGCTGAGATCTTCCAGATCGGTGTTGCGCAAGGTCAACAGGTCGTTGCCGCCGAAATTGAACACCACGTCCTTGCCGATCTGGGTCGTGATCGCCAGCAGATCCTCGAAGGATTCGATGCCGATATCCGAGCAGGAGAAGTCGATCATGTCTTCGCCTCTGTCGTAGTCGGTGATGATGTCGCTGCCATCATTCTCGTTATAGACGAAGGTGTCGGCATCGCCGCCGCCAGTGAGCAGATCGCTCCCGGCACCGCCCAGGATGATGTCCTCGCCGTTGCCGCCATTGAGGTCGTCATCGCCGTCATTGCCGAACAGAATGTCGTCGCCGGCACGGCCCTTGATATTATCGTTCCCGGTGCCGCCATCGGCGATGTCATCGCCGTCGCCGGCCTTGATCTGATCATTGCCGGCACCGCCGAACAGGCTGTCGTCACCGTCGCCGCCATCGACTTTGTCGTCGCCGTCGCCGCCCGACATGGTGTCGTCGCCGTCCTTGCCGCGCATCTTGTCGTCGCCGGCATTGCCCAGCAGGATGTCATCGCCGGCGCCGCCATGGACATTGTCGTCGCCATCGCCGCCGATCATCACATCGTCGCCGAACCGGCCCTTGAGCTTGTCATCACCGCCGAGACCATCGACAAAGTCGCGCTCGAGAACGCGGGAATTGCCATAGCGGTCATTGCCCGACGTAAGGGTCACCACATTGTCGAAGTCCAGCGGATTGATGTTCGACAGATCCGGATCATCGAGGCCCACGGTGATGAACACCGTCGCGGTCGAGACCGCACCGTTGGCGTCTTCGAGCTGATAGACAAACTGATCGGCGCAGAAGGAGGCGCCGGTCGGATTGTAGACGAAGCTGCCGTCTTCATTCAGCTCAAGATCGCCATTCAGCGGACCGGCGAGCAGCGACACGCTCAACTCGTCGCCATCGGCATCCGTATCCGGACCATTGCCGTTGTCATCGAGCACGTTGCCGCTGAGGGCACCGCTGAGCAGGGTCGTGAAGAACACATCCGCCTGGGCCACCGGCGCCGCATTGGTCGCGTCGGTCACCGAGATGGCGAAGTTGTCGGTATCAGTCCCGTCCGGATTGCCATCGTCGGCCATGGCAAACACCGTGGCGAGGCCATCGAAATCGAGCGGCGGCGTATAGCTGATCTCGCCCAGCGCATCGACGATATCGTCGGCCTGACCGGACAGCGTGATGGTGTCGGTCCCGAGCCCCATGACCGTCACGGGCGCCGTCACCATCCCGGTGAAGTTGGCGCCGACATCCGAGACGGTCACGTCGAGGTCGTCACCGTCCTGGTCCGAAATGATGAAGCCATTGAGCACGACCGGGGTGTTTTCCGGCGTGATCAGATCGTTCGGCCCTTGAATCACCGGCGGATCGTTCTCGTCGGTGAGCGTGATCGTCACCGTCGTCGTCGAGGTCTCGTTGGTCAGATCATTGGTGGCGCAGATGGTCAGGACAAAGACATCCATCTGCTCGAAATCGAGATCGCCGGAATCGTTGACCGTGATCTCACCGGTGTCCGGATCGATGACGAACGGCTCGTTGCCGTCCTGATCAACATCGACATTCCCGTCGATGATCTTGTAGGTGATGTTCTCGTCGATCGGCCCGTCATTCACCGTGGCATCGACATTCCCTGAATCGGTCCCTTCCGGGCTGTTTTCGGGGATCGTCTCGGAGTCCACATTGGTGATGTTCGGCGGGTCGCTTTCGGCGAAGACCGTAATGTCGAACGTGCCGTCGTCACTGCCGCCATTACCGTCGCTCACCACAAAGGTGACAAGCTGGTCGCCATTGAAATCGACCGGCGGAACGAACGTGATTTCACCCAAAGCCGTTTCGATATCGTCCGGCAGACCGATCAGGGTTAGCGTCGCGGTGCCGAGCCCATTGGCGGTCACCGGCGCATTGACCGGCCCGTTAAATGTGGAATCAAGGCTGTTCAGCGTCACCGTCAGGATGTCGTTGTCGTCATCCTCGACCATGAAACCGGTCAGCGCGATCCCGGTGTCTTCCGGTGTCGCCAGGCCATTATTCGGCGTGAAAATCGGCGGCTCGTTTTCGTCCGTCAGCGTGATCGTAACGGTCGCGGTCGAGGTTTCGTCTGTATTTTCATTGGTGGCGCAGATGGTCAGGACAAAGACATCCATCTGCTCGAAATCGAGATCGCCGGAATCGTTGACCGTAATCTCACCGGTATCCGGATCGATCGCGAACGGCTCGTTGCCGTCCTGATCCACATCCACATTACCGTTGATGATCTTATAGGTGATGTCCTCGTCCGCCGGGCCGCCCGCGATCGAGGCATCGGCATCCTCGACCTCGGTGTCTTCCGGGGTATTCTCGGGGATCGTTGGATTTCCGAACGGATCGAACACCGGCACGGTGGAAATGCCGTCACCGGTCACGGTGACCGACGCCGTGTCCGTACCCGTCGCGTCTTCGGGATCGCTGATCGTCGCGGTGAGATCCGTCGAACCCGCAAAGCCGGCCGGCGGATTGAAGCTGAGTTCATCGAGCGCGGTGTTCACGTCATCGACGGACCCGGAAATGGTGATCGCCGCCGTGGACAGACCGTCGACGGTCACTGGCACCGAGATCACACCGGTAAAGCTGCTGTTCGGGGCGCCCGACAGCATCACGGTGACGGTGTCGCCGTCCTCGTCATCCACGACCACATCGGCAAGCGACAACGGATTGTCCTGCTCCACCGACAGCCCATCCGGAATGTCCACCGTCGGCGCGTCGTTCACATCGTTGATGGTCACGGTGACGGTGACGGTCTGGGTCACACCGATCTGCTGGTCGGTCACCTGAACCGTCAGGTCATAGCTGTCCTGCACCTCGAAGTTCAGATCGCCCGGATCATTGACGGTGATGGCGCCGGTATCCGGATCGATCGAGAACGCCGGATCGTCGTCGCCGTCGATGCCGTCATTGCCGCCGACAATTGCGTAGCCGATATTTTCGTCCGTCGCGCCGCCATCGCCGAGGCGCGCGTCCACATCGCCAACGGCCGTGCCGTTGGGGCTGTTCTCATCGACATCGAACGGACCGTCTTCGAGGATCTCAATCGGTTCATTATCGAGACGGAAAATCGAGATCCCGTCGTCCTGGAAGCCCGTCGCCACGATGAACGGCTGAGAGCCAAGGGTCACGACCTGCGCGGAGAACACCTCGCGCAGTTCCAGATCGGACGGATCGTCGCTCTCTTGAACATTGTCGACATTGGTCAGCGAGCCGTCGGCGTTGAGCACAAAGGCGCTGATGCCGTTATCGTTAAAGCCCGGCGCGAAGACATAGGTCGTGGTCCCCAGCACCGCGGTATCGAGACGGGCCGCGCCATTGAGGTTCAAGGTGCCGTTGTCCGGCAGGTTGAACACATTGGTCGCCAGACCGGCATCGTCGATCTCATACACGCTGAGACCGTCGTCAAGCAGACCGGCCACCAGCAGATAGGTGGTGTCGCCGACGACCGCCGTTTTCAGGCTGTGCGGCCCATCCAGGAACACATCGTCGTCATCCTGAACATTCTGAACGAGCGTCAAAAGCCCATCATTGCCGACCGAATAGGTCGCAAAGCCATCATCATCGAAGCCCGCGACGAACAGATAGGTCACGCCGTTGACGACGGCCTGGGACAGCGTCGCAGGGCCTTCGATCTCAGCCGGCTGATCGACCATCGGATCGAACAGGCTCGAGGTTTCGTCCGGCACGTTTTGGATATTCGTCAGCATACCGTCATTGCCGATCGAGAACACGGCAACGCCGTCATCCAGACCGAACTCGCTATATGCCGTCGAATAGAGGAACTTGTTGCCGCCGACCTCGACGATTTCAACAAAGTGCGGGGCATTCAGAAGAATGTCATCGTCGTTCTCGACGACCTGCACCGGTGTCAGGATCCCGGTATTGCCGATCGAGAACACCTGAAGCGCGTCGTCATCGAAGCCCGCAACGTAAAGATAGTTGATGCCGCCAATCTCGGTGACCGCCAGACCCGCCGGTCCCTGGAGGCCAAGCTCGGTGTTGTCGAGCGTGCTGTCCGAGATATTGAAGACGTTGTTGACCTGTCCCGCGTCATCGATCGAGAAAACCGACAAGCCGTCGTCGACATAAGCCGCGACGATCACGAAGGTGGTCTCGTCGATCGTCACCGATTCCGAGTAGTAGGCTCCGTTCAGTTCGGCTTGGAACCCATCCGTAAAATTGTCGACGTTGACGAGATTAATCGTCATGTTCGCATCCCCCGATACAAGAGCGCACCTGCCATGACTGGCATTGAAACCACCATCTGCCCGCTAGGCTTGATTACCACAGCATGCTACGCGCAGAAAGGTAAACAGATTACCTTCGTGTATTGATCCCGCAGTCATGCCGATCCTAAGAGCAAATTGTCCAGCAGAAGATTCCCCCCTAAGGCTTATCGTGTGGGGTCATTAGGGGCAGACACGGAAAATGTCTTTGGAACGCTGGAATTGGGAAAGACTTGTCCCGATCAGGGCCTGATAGACAGCAGAGCGTTCAAGAACCGTTAAATTCTCCACTTTGGACACCGTCGCAGGCTTCTAGTATTGCGCCGCGCGGCCGGCCGCTCTCCCCCTCTAGGTTGTTGGGGGCCGCCTTGGCCCTCCATGTCCGATCCGGACACCGCCCACGAAAAAAGCGCCGGAGAAAATCTCCGGCGCCTGCATCACTGTCGACTCATCGCCCGCGCGGGTCACTCGTTTAGGATGCCCGGCCAGTTGGCGTCGGCCTTCTCGATGAAGCCCGGAATATCCGTCTCCCACGTCTCCTGAACCTTCGCGTCGTAGTTCAGATAGAGCTTGCCGTCTCTCTTGGTGGCGAAGTTCGGATTGCCTTTGGCCAGATAGCCCTGCGCCATCGCCCAGGCACAGTAACCGCCATATTCCGGCACGAACGCATCCGGATCGGCCAGGAACCGGTCCAGATTTTCCTGGCTCACAAAGCGCCATTCGGCACCTTTATGGGTCGTTTCGAATTGGACGCTGCCCTTTTCCACGGCGCGTTCGGTGAACAGCGCCACCACGTCGTGGCCGTCCACGGCGACGTTCGAAAACCAACCGGTATAGATTTCGGCCTTGGCCGCGTGGGCCGCCGGGATCGCGGCGGCCAGCCCCACGGCTGTCACCAGCGCCATAAAAAATGCGCGCATCAGTCCCTCTCCTGCTCTTGTCTACGGTGCGTTATGCACGGCTCATCTTCCGTACTCTGAGCCGGCGTGCAACCGGGCTCACGGCGACGTGACGCCATGGAGCGGGCAATCAAGCGACTGTGATGGCCGGGGGCCGGGCCGATAAGGCTGCCTGTTCCGCACACCAACGAACACGGCAGTCCGTTGATCACAGGCTGTTCACACATGGCGGAGCATGCCCCGCCAGCCATTCCATTACCGGATCGGGTCGCCATTTACGGGGTGTCAGACGCCAACGCCGTGAACCGCGCATGGCACACCATCGAAGGAGAGAGAGGATATGACCCAGACAATGACCGCACCGGCTCAATCCGCGTTTTCAGCGCCGCTATCGCGCCTTGCGGCCGCTTTCGCGCTCACCATCGCGCTCCTGGCCGGATGGACCGTGTCCGCCAAGGCCGAGGATCTCGCCGGGGGCGGCTGGACCGTCCAGAATTACGACATCGCCGGGACCTGGCGGGTCTATACCGAGGACGGCGCCACTTATATCGAGTTGAGCGATGACTTCCGCACCCGCCGCGCGCCGGACCTCAAGCTCTTCTTCTCGCCCCGCGCCGCCGGGGACATCACGGACGGCAATGCCACCGACGGCAGCCTGCTGATCGCCGAGCTGGAGAAGAACCGCAACGGCCAACGTTACCGGATCCCGGAGGGCACCGATCTCGACGACTACGAGTCCCTGGTGTTGCATTGTGAGCGGTTTTCCAAGCTGTGGGGTGCAACGCCGCTCTGAGCCGACACCCAGGACACAGTACTGTTCTGTCGAACCGGCCCGCGCCCGCGCGGGCCGGTTTGCGTTTATGTGCCGGTTGCACGGCCGGCGCAGCGCGCCCATCATGGAGCCTCACGAACGCTGTGCAAAAACGAACAGGAAGGCCGTCATGACCGCGAACCGCCAGGTGCTCCTCGCAGAAACCCCCAAGGCCAAGCTGACGCCGGGCCATTTCCAGATGCGCGAAACCCCGGTGCCGTCGCCGGCCGACGGCGAATTGCTCGTCCGTACCCTGCTGATTTCGGTGGATGCGGCCAATCGCGCTTGGATGCAGGGCGCAACCTATCGCTCGGCAGCCGAGTCCGGCGCGGTGATGCCGGCCTATGCCCTCACCCGGATCGTTGAGAGCAAGGCGCCCGGCTTCGCGGCGGGCGATTTCGTGTTCTGTGACGCCGGTTGGCAGGACTATGCCGTCATCCCGGCACGCGAGGCGGAAAAGGCGCCGGACCATCAGCCCCGCAGCCACCTGATGTCGGTGCTCGGGATCGCCGGCAAGACCGCCTATCACGGGCTATTTTCCGTTGGCGGATTGAAAAGCGACGACACCGTTCTGGTCTCCGCCGCCGCCGGATCGGTGGGCTCGATCGTCGGCCAGATCGCCAAGATCCAGGGCTGCCGCGTGGTGGGCATCGCGGGCGGGCCGGAGAAATGCCGGTGGATCACCGAGGATCTCGGCTTCGATGCGGCCATCGATTATAAGAGCGAGCCGATGGGCAAGGCGCTGCGCAAACACTGCCCGGACGGCGTCGATCTGTATTTCGATAATGTTGGCGGCGCTGTGCTGGAGGCGGCCCTGTTCGCCATGGCCATGCGCGGGCGCATCGTCTGTTGCGGCGCGGTTTCGCAATACGACACGGATCAGATGACGGCGCCGCGCGGGGTGCCGGGCCTCATGGTGGTCAAGCGCCTGCGCATGGAAGGATTCATCGTGATGGACTACGCCCATGAAGACGCTCGCGCCGAAGCCGATCTGAAACAATGGGTCGCCGCGGGCCGGCTCAAAGTCGTCGAGGATATTGTCGACGGACTCGAAAACGCCCCCCAGGCGCTGATCGGCCTTCTGGCGGGTGAAAACCGCGGCAAACGGATGATCCGTGTCGCCGACGCCTGAGCGCCGGTCCGGGCGCCATGTAGAACCCGCCATGTAGAATCCATCGCATCGGCACGGCCCGAGCAAGGCTATGCTGCGACATGGCTGCGCCTTACGGGAGCGCGGGACCACACATCGTCATAAGTGCGGCCGGCGCCGGCGCCATAGCCCGGCGGACCGGAGCCCATAGCAAAAGCCCCCGGCGAACACCGGGGGCTTTTCCATGAATCGGCGATGCTATCAGACGATCGAGATGTCGCTGGCATCCCAGGGCAGGCCCGTATCGTCGAGAACATCGATATTCAGCCCAAAGAACTCCGTTTCGCCCGGCGCGATTTCATTCGTATAGAACGCTGGATCGAAGAACAGATCCTCGCCATCGGTCGACCACTCGGCCCGATAGACATTGGTCAGGTTCAGATTGGACAACTCGCCCGGATCGAGATCGATCTTCACCTGCCAACCCGAAATGGTCTCACCGGTCTCATTGGTCAGCTTGATGTCCTGACGGGCGCCATACTGCCAATCGTTCACATCGGATGCATCCAATGTCAGGCCACTGGTCTGCGGCTGCGGACCGGACGGCGCGGTAACCGGCGCCACGGGGGCGGTTGTGGTCGTCGTCGTGGTCGGCCCCGTCGATGAGAACTGAGACAGCGGGAACCCGTCGAACAGGATGGTCCCGTCATTCACCAGGGCTTCCACCTCCTCCGGCGTGCGCAACTGCTGGAAGAAGATACCGCCTTCAAAGCCGGGCTGACCGTCCGTGTTGAACACAATACCGGCAGCCGGACCGTAAGCGGTGTCGCCGACCACATAGTCGATCTGATCCGGCTCAATGGCGAAGAGCTGGAGCGTGTCGCCTTCCGCCGCATTGAAGTCGAACAGGAAGTCGACCCCATCCCCGCGGACATATTCGAACCGGTCACCACCGCCATTGCCGAAGAGTTCGTCGCCAAGCGTCACGGTCACGGTCCCGGACGAGCCGGTGATGAAGCCGAAATCGGTGCCGCCGGCAATACAGTCGTCACCGCCCTCGCCTTGGGCCGTGTCGTTGCCGGCTCCAAGATTGATGATGTCGTCCCCGCTGCCGCCTTCCACAAGGTCATCACCGTCGCCGGCAAGCACCTTGTCGTCACCGCCGCCGGCAAGAATGCGGTCATCGCCGTCGCCGCCGGAGATCAGATCATCACCACCATTACCGTTGATCTGATCACTGTCATCGCCGCCATAGACTTCGTCCATGTCGTTGCCGCCATTGACGATGTCATTGCCGCCATCCGCGACCACGAGGTTCTCGCCGTCATTCGTCGAGATCGTGTTGTTGGTGTCGTCGCCAACGATGAAGTCGTCATTATTCGTGCCGTTCTGATGCGGCAGGCCGGAGCCGACGCGGATGGTCGCCGTGGAAACATCCGTGGGCTCATCGAACATGCCGGCGATGTCCGAACACCGCTCACCCGGAATATCGAGATCGACCTCGGCCGGGTCCGTATCCTGCACATCATCGAGCCACGGCAGATCGTCACCCTGATCATTGGTCGGATTACCGGTCACCGTGGCGAGGTTGGTCGTATCCTCGTCGATGAAGACCGTCCAGGTCAGGGTTGCCGAGGCATTTGGCGCCAGCGGTCCGGCAAGCGTCCCCACGACCACATCATCGCTGACATCCCCAGGCGTCCCATTATCATCCGTCACCGTAATATCGGACAGATACGCGTCGCCCGTATTGGTCACCGTATAGGTATAGGTGACGTCCTCCGGCGCCTTAATCACCAGATCTTCGCCGTCGGGGGCTGAACCAGCGGTCTTGACGATCTGCACACTGGACCCGGGGCGATCAAGCGGCACCTCGGCGCTGGCATCCACGGGATCGGTCTCGTTCGAGTCCGCCGTCGCCGTGTTGTCGACATCGCCGTCGCCATCGCCGTTCGAGACGAAGTCATCGAGTGTCACGTCATAGGTCGTGGTGACCACGGTGCTCTCGCCCACGGCCAATGTGCCGATGTCCAAATCAAGGCCGGTCAGCGGATCAACCAGCGTGACGCCCGTCAGTGTCGTGGTTCCGGCATTTCGTACCGTGATGGTATAGGTTGCCGTGTCGCCCACCTCATCGGCCGACGCACCGGCGCCTTCGTCGCCGACATCGGTGACAACCTTCTTGATCGTGAGAATGGGATTGCGATCGATATCGACGTCTTCCGAGTCCTCGACCGGATCGGTCTGATCGCTGTCGGCGGTCGCCGTGTTGTCGATGTCGCCGTCGCCGAACTTGGTTTGATCGAAGGCGTCCATGCCGGCGGCTTTAACGTCGACCTGATTGCCGTCAAAGAACAGCTTGTGCGTGGCCGCGCCGTTGACCACATCGCTGAGCACCACGACTTCGGTGTTGCCCGCCACGGTCACTGTCTTCTCGAAGCCGCCGCCGACACTCTTGAGCGTCAGCTCACGCTCGGTGTCGTTGCCGTTCGTCAGACGCCAGACGGAGAAGATCGGATTGTC
>CAZHDI010000039.1:0-29216 GCA_964531285.1 uncultured Alphaproteobacteria bacterium
CGCTTAACCAGAGGCCGGGCGATGCGCAGGCCGGGGAAGCGCACCTCCTGGTCTTGCCCCAGGACGGCGATCACGATGGGATTGTCGGGGCGCGCGAACGGATAGCGTTCGCGATAGTCCGAGCCCAACGCGTCTGCAGGGCGGTGCCAGGCGCCGCCGCGCAGCACCCGGTCGGTGCCCTCGCAGTCTGAGATCCAAGGCGAGCCGTCGGTTGGAACGCCCGTCAAATAATCCGCGTGCCAGCAATCCTCGACCCATTCGGCGGCATTGCCGTGCATATCGAAGAGCCCGAAACGGTTGGGTCTGAAGGAACTGACGGGCAAGGTGCCGCCATGGCTGCATGCGGTGAAATTGGCCCCGCGCGGTGCGCCCAGATCGCAGATCGGCGTCTCGTCGCCCCAGAAAAACGCGCCCGCCGATCCGGCCCGGGCGGCGTATTCCCATTCGGTTTCGCTGGGCAGACGATAGCTCTTACCGGTCCGATAGCTCAGCCAGCGGACATAATCCTGGGCATCCTCCCACGCCAGGCCGATGACCGGCCATTGATCGCGGGGCGGGCGGGCGACCGCTTCGGCCACCAGCATCGGGCCGCGAGGCCGGCAGGCGCCCTCGGTGACGCAGTCGGTCCATTCATCCCAGGTGAGCTCGAATTTGCCGATCTCGAATGCGGGAAGATCGACCACACGCGGATCAGTGCCCGTTTGGCCGTCCAGAACCAGCCGCCCCTCGGGCACCCGCACCATGGCGGGTTCGTCAAACGGGATGTAATCGTTGCTGGCCTCGGTGGATGGCACCGTCGGTTGAGCCCCGTCGGCGGCGGCCGCGACAGCCTTGGCAATCTCGGCACTGATTGCATTGAGACGGACCATGCGGACCGCGCGGTTGTGCACATCATCGGCCCACAGACCGAAACCGGCGTAATGAAGGCCAATGACCGTGTCGTTCTCGGCGGCGAGCACGGGCGCGCCGGAACTCCCCTCAAGCGTATCGCAGGTGTGGCGAATATCATTGCCGTCCGCGGGCCGGTCATCCGCCGCCCGGCAGCGGCCCCGGGTGATCCGCTTCGGCGCTCCCAGCGGATGGTGGATCATGAGGAGGGACTCGCCGATCCCCGGATCCCGCGCCGCGAGCGGCAAGGTGCCCCATTCGGTGCCAGGACGGCCGTCAATGCGCAGAATGGCGTAATCGAGCGCCACGTCCATCTCGACCGGTTCGACCGAGGCGGTGTACTGACGGCCCAGATTGGGGTCGTCGGTGTAATGCCCCATGAGGAGTTGGGCCTGCTCGAGCGCGCCGTATTTGCCTTGCCCCGTGATGCAGTGGGCATTGGTGAGCGCCAGATCGGCGGCGATCAGGGTCGCGGTGCAGGTCATCAGGGCCTGCTCGAACAACAGGTCGAGCCGGCCCACCGGGCGCGACAGGCGGCGCAGCCGGTCGGTTGCGGGATAGCCGGCCAGGGGCTCGAAGGTGGGCGTGTCGGTCAGCGTGCTTTCAAGCGATGTCGCGCCCTGCGGCAAAGTGAGCACCACATCGCCGAACTGCTCACGGCTGAATGTGAGATCCTCGGCCAGGACTGCGGTGCTGGCCGCGATCCCGATGATCCAAGCAGAGATGGCTGCGGCAAACCTGCGCATTATCTTCTCCCCCAGCGCGCGGCCTCGCTCTGACGGTGTCGCCGGCGCCCTCAACAGCCAGTATAGGCAGGAGGCACGCCCGGTCGGCAAGACAGGGGGCTTTGTCTGACAATTCGTCGCCGCCGGGCTGTTCATCGCCGGGCAGGGACGGCTAGGATAAACCGTGGGATGGCCGTGAAGGGATAGGGCGTGCAGGCGGAGCGAGCGGGATGGCGATTGGCGGGCCTGGTCCTGGCGATCGGAGTTATGGCGTGCGATGGCGGCGGCTCGGCCGGGGCCCCGGAGCGGGGCGGGCCCAGGGGCGGCGCGGGCGCCGACCGTCCGGTGCAGATCATCGCTCAGACCGTGGCCTATGAGCGCGACGAGGTGCGCATCGAGGCCGTCGGCACGGCGCGCGCCCGGGCAAGCGCGGTGCTCTATGCCGAAACCGGCGGCGAGGTCACCGAGATCCTGTTCAACACCGGGGATTTCGTGGCGGCCGGGACGCCGCTCTTGCGTCTTGAGGACGATGAGGAGCGCCTCGCGGTCCGGCTCGCCGAGGTATCGGTGCGTCAGGCGGAACAACTCCTGGCCCGCTACCGGCGCATCGAAGACACCGGGGCCATTTCGGACAGCCAGATTGACGAGGCCCAGACCCGGCTCGAAGCCTCCCGAATTGAATTGGAACAGGCCACGGTCGCGCTCGATGAGCGGACGGTCCGCGCGCCCTTTGCAGGCTATGTGGGCCTGACCGATATTGATCCCGGCGCGCGGATCACGCCGAGTACGGAAATTACGCAGATCGACGACCGGCGCCTGTTGGTCGTGGATTTTCAGGCCCCGGAACAGGTCTTCGCGCGCATAGCGCCGGAGACGCCTGTCGAGGCCGCGCCCTTCGCCGAACCCGATCAGGTTTACACCGCGCGTGTGGTCGATGTGGACAGCCGGATCGATCCGAACCGGCGCACGTTCCGCGTCCGGGCGGCCATCGACAACGCATCGGACGCGCTGCGGCCCGGCATGAGCTTCCGGATCGGGTTCCGGATCGAAGGCGACCGCTATCCCAGCATTCCCGAAGCCGCCATCATGTGGGGCAGCGACGGGTCTTATCTGTGGGCGGTGCGCGAGGGCCGGGCACAGCAGGTCCCGGTGACGATCGTGGCGCGCCGCCAGGGCCGGGTGCTGGTGCGCGGGGCGGTGCCGGAAGGATCGAAGATCGTGGCCGAAGGGGTCCAAAAGGTGCGCCAGGGCGCGCGCGTGATGGATCTCACGACGCGGGGCGGACCACGAGGCGGCGGCGAATGAACGCGACCCGGGACGATCTTCCGTCACTGTCGGTAAAGCGCCCGGTCCTGGCCGCGGTGCTCAACCTGCTCATCGTGATTGCCGGGCTTGCGGCGCTGGCAGGCATCGAGGTGCGCGAGCTTCCCGATGTGGACCGGCCCATCGTCACCGTCCGGGCCAACCTGCCGGGCGCGGCGCCGGAAACCATGGATGCCGAAGTCACCAGTATTCTGGAGGGGGCGGCGGCACGGGTTTCGGGCGTGCGGTACATCAACTCCTCCAGTGAAGAGAACAACAGCCGCATCCGGATCGAATTCAATCCCGGTATCGACCTCGACACGGCGGCGGCGGATGTGCGCGAGGCGGTCAGCCAGGTCACCCGGCGTCTTCCCGACCGGGTCGAACAGGTGCAAATCACCAAGGCCGATGACGATGCCGACCCCATCATGCAACTGGCCGTCGTCACCGAAGAGTTCGACGAGGACGAGCTGACCCGCCGCATCGAGACGGACATCCTGCCTGAACTGATCGCCGTTGAAGGGGTGGCCACGGTCAATCTGTTCGGCGCGCGCGAGCGTCAACTGCGTGTGGTGATCGACCCGTTGCGGCTCAGCCGGTTCGGTCTCACCGTGTCGGATGTCGCCGCGGCTTTGCGCCAAGCGCCGTTCGATGTGCCGGTGGGCAGTTTCCGGTCTGCCGACCAGGAGTTGCTGGTGCGTGCCGAAGCCACCGCCGCGACGCCGGACCGGGTGCGAGATGTGATCATTTCGGGGCAGACCCGCGTGGGCGATGTGGCGGAGGCCTATTTCGCGCCCGCCGATGCCCGGGATTTCACACGGCTCAACGGCCAGCGGATCATCGGTCTGGGGATCGTCCGGCAGGCCCAATCCAACACCATTGCGATTGCCGAGGCGGTGCGTGCCCGGATCGATGTTTTGAATGCGCGCTCTGACGATCTGGAGATCGTTGTGACCTCCGACGATGCGGTCTTCATAGAGGTTGCGGTCGAGGAGGTGCTGATCAGTCTTGGCCTGACAGTGCTGATTGTAGTGGGGACGATCTGGCTGTTTCTGGGCTCCTGGCGGGCGACCCTGATCCCCAGCACGGCGATTCCGGCGGCTCTGATCGGCGCTCTGGCGGGCATCTGGCTATGCGGGTTTTCCATCAACCTTTTGACCCTGCTTGCGCTGGTACTGGCCACGGGATTGATCGTGGATGACGCCATCGTGGTGCTCGAAAACATCCACCGTTTACAGAGCAAAGGACTGGGGCCGCGGGCCGCCGCCGCGCTGGGCGCCCGTCAGGTGTTCTTTGCCGTCGTCGCCACCACGGCGGTTCTGGTGGCGGTGTTCGTGCCGATCTCGTTCCTGCCCTCGACCACCGGCCGGCTGTTCCGCGAATTCGGCTTTACCCTGGCGCTCGCGGTGATCATTTCGTCCTTCGTGGCGCTCACGCTGGTGCCGGCTCTCACCGCGCGGCTGACCTTCCGGGACGAGCCGGACAATCCGGGCCCCTTGGCGCGGATCGGCAACGGTTTGAGCCGTCTCTATGCGGTGCTGCTTGGCTGGGCGCTGAAGCTGCCCTTTGTGACACTGGGTCTCGCGGTTGCGGCGGCGATAGGCGCAGGTCTTCTTTATCCGACACTAGATCAGGAACTGGTCCCGCCGGAAGACCGCGGTGTCATTTATGTCTTTGCCACAGGGCCGGACGGGGTTGGCCTCGACTATATGCAGCGCCAGTCCGATCAGATCGAAGCGGTTCTTCAGCCTTACATCGACAGCGGAGAGATTGCCTCGCTGTTCACCGTGGTCGGACGGTTCGACCCCAACCGGGTGTTCATGACCGCCCGGCTCGCCCCGTGGGAAGAGCGCAGCCGTCACCAGAACGACATTATCCGGGACTTGCGCCGGCCCATGGCCCAGATCCCGGGCTCCCGGGTCAGCGTGTTCGGGCGCGGCAGTCTCAGCGTCGGGCGTGGAGGCGGGCGGTCCGGTCTCGAAGTGGCGCTGACGGGCCCTGAATATGATGAGATCTTTGTCGCCGCGCGGGCGCTGTCCGAGGCGATCGATGCCCGCTCGGACGTTCTGACGAACCCGGAAATTTCCTATCAGCCGACCCAGCCGCAACTGTCGATCCGGATCGACCGGCGCCGCGCCGCCGATCTGGGCGTGTCGCTCGTCGATCTGTCGGCCACGCTTCGGGTCATGGTGGGCGGCGACCGGATTGTGGATCTCAATGTCGGTGACCGGACGATTCCGATTTTGCTGGAGGCCGCCACCGACGCCATCGACGATCCATCCGATCTCAGCAATCTTTATGTGCGTGCCGGGACAGGCGATCTCATACCGCTCTCGAGCGTCACCACGATTGTCGAGGAAGGCGTGGCGGCGGAGTTGGATCGGACCGAGCAGCGCCGGGCCATTGAGGTCGATGCCGATATCGTCTCCGGTGTGCCGCTGGCCGATGCGATTGCGGAGATTCGCCGGCTGGGCGATGAGGTGTTGCCGGACAATATCGACATGCTGTTCGAGGGCGATGCCCAGACCCTGGGTCAAACCTCGCGTGACCTGACGCTCACTTATGCCTTCGCCCTGGTGATCGTGTTTCTTGTCCTGGCGGGGCAGTTCGAAAGCCTGACCAGCCCCATCGTTATTCTGCTCTCGGTCCCGTTCGCATTGGCGGCGGCGCTTTACGCCTTGTTCCTCACGGGGACCTCGCTCAACATCTTCTCGCAGATCGGGTTGGTGATGCTGATCGGGCTGATGGCGAAGAACGGCGTGCTTCTGGTGGAGTTCGCCGACCAGCTCCGGACCGCCGGGCGCACCGTGCGCGAGGCGGTGTTCGAGGCGGCGACGATCCGTCTGCGTCCCATCATGATGACCCTGCTGTCCACGGTAGTCGGCGCGGTGCCGCTCATTGTGGCGACCGGGGCCGGTGCGGAGTCCCGCACGTCCATCGGCTGGACGGTCTTTGGCGGTCTGGGTCTGGCCGCGCTGTTCACCCTCTTTCTCACGCCGGTGCTTTATCTGGGGATTGCCCGGTTCGGGCGTCCGCGCTCCATGAACGAGGCGGACCTGGAGCGCGAGCTTGAGGCGGCCGAGCGCCATGATAGCGCGTTCGGCCGGGAGGACCCGCCATGAGACGGGCGCGGGTCTGGCTGCTGGGGTTGACGGGCGGCGCTCTGCTTGCGGGCTGCGCGGTGGGGCCGGACTATCAGGCACCGGACATTCAGGTTAATGCGTCCTACCGGACGGTATACGATCTCGGTGATGAGACACTCGGCCTGTGGTGGCTCGGCTTTCAGGATGCCGCCCTCAATGGGCTCATTCACCGGGCGCTGGACAACAACGCGGATATCGGCGCCGCCTTGGCGCGGCTGGATGCGGCGGCGGCTCTCGTGCGGGTCGAGCGCTCGGATCTGTTTCCCGTCATCGACGGCACGGTGTCCGGCACGGTGCGCCGCGATGCGGACGGCGACACGGATACGAGCGGCGCGGGCGGCGGCACGTTGAGGTTCGGTCCGGATCTGTTCGGCGGCCAGCGCCGGAGCGTGGAGCGGGCGCGGGCCCAAGCGCGCGCCGCGGGCTTCACGGTCGACGATGTGCGCCGGCTGACCGCCGCCAGCGTCGCGGACCGCTATGTGGATCTGCGGCGCACCCAGACCCGCCTGGCGCTTCTGGATGCCTCGCTTGATCTTCAAAGCCGGACCCTCGATATCGTCCGCTCCCGTCGGGAAGCGGGGCTCGCGGCCGATCTCGATGTTCAACGGGCGGCGGCCGATCTGGCGCGCACGCGGTCCCAGCGGGGTACGCTTCAGGCGGCCCGGGCCCGGGCGGAAAATGCCTTGGCCGTGCTTCTGGGGGAGGTGCCCGGCGACGGCGTGGCGCCAGGCTTTACCGATGAGGCGATGCCGGCCTTCATCCAAGGCCCGCCGGTGGCCGTCCCGGCCCGGATGATCCGGGGGCGGCCCGATATCCGCGCCGCCGAGGAGGATCTGAAGGCTGCCGTCGCCGCCATCGGTGTCGAGGTGGCCGATCTGTACCCCGCATTGCGGCTGCCTGGGTCGGTCACGGCGAGCCTTGGCGGCGCCCAGGCTTCGGCGGGCGATGTCACGGCCGTGCTGAGTGCGGTGCTGGACATTCCGCTGCTCGATGCCGGGCGCCGCCGTGCGGAAGTCCGGGTGGCGCGCGCCCGTGCCGAAGCCGCGCGCTTTGCCTATCGTCAGGCCGTGCTGACGGGCCTGAGCGAGGTTGAAAACGCGCTGGCGGCCATTCAGGGCCTGCGTGAGCGCCGCGACGAGTTGCAACGGGCCATCGACGCCAGCCGCCGGGCCTTCGATCAGCTCAATGCGCTTTATCGTGAGGGACTGGCCAGCTTTATCGACATTCTCGATGCCCAGCGTACGCTGATTGCCAGCCGCGAAGCCTATGTGGAGGCCGAAGCGGACCTCGCCGGCGCGGTCATTGACCTTTATCGCGCGGTCGGCGCGCCGACGCAGACACCCGTCAACGCTTCGTGACCGGGATCGGCCGGATCGGGTATGGTCGCGCGCATCAGCGACGGCACCGGCGCCGTCGCATGCATGCAGAAGGACCGGGCCGCTGCCATCCGCCGACCATCAGAGCGATCCGCCTGCGGATTTCGACATCTTCCTGACCGCGCCGCCAGGGCTCGAAGCGGTCCTGGCGGACGAGGCGCGCGCGCATGGCTTTGCCGGTGTGCGATCGGAGGCGGGCGGGGTGACCGTCACCGGCGCATGGCCGGACGTGTGGCGCGCCAATCTGGTACTGCGCGGCGCGGGCCGGGTGCTCATCCGCCTTGCGTCTTTCCCGGTGGTGCATCTGTCCCAACTCGACAAGCGCGCCCGGCGCATCCCCTGGGGTGCTTATCTCACCGGCACGGTGCCTGTCCGCGTCGAGGCCGCGTGTAAACGCTCGCGGATCTATCACTCCGGGGCGGCGGCCCAGCGTGTGGCCAAAGCCATCGAGGACGGCGCAGGGGCGCGTATTGCGGCCGAGGCCCCGTTGCGGGTGCTGGTCCGCATTGAACGCAATCTGTGTACGGTCAGTCTGGACACCTCGGGCGATCTTTTGCACAAGCGCGGTTACAAGCAGGCGGTCAACAAGGCGCCCCTGCGCGAGACGCTGGCGGCCTTGTGCCTGCGGGCTTGCCGCTTTACCGGAGACGAGCCGGTGATCGATCCCATGTGCGGCTCCGGCACCATTGTGATCGAAGCCGCCGGCATGGCCATGGGGCAGGCACCGGGCCGCCTGCGGGACTTTGCCTTCCAGCATTTGGCGGGGTTCGACCCGGCGGTATGGCAAGCGCTGAAATCACGCGCCGACGCCGCCCTGGGCGAGACGGCCCTGCGCTTTCATGGTGCCGACCGGGACGCGGGCGCCGTCGCGATGAGCCAGGCCAATGCGGAACGGGCAGGGGTCGGGGCCATCACGCGCTTTGATGCCCAGGCCGTCAGCCGGCTGACACGGCCGGACGGCACGCCCGGTCTGGTTCTGGTCAATCCGCCATACGGCGACCGGCTGGGGGACGCGGAAGCCTTGCGCGCGCTTTATGCCGGTTTCGGACAAACCGTGCGCGAGCGCCTGTCCGGCTGGAGGGTCGGCATCATCGCGCGCGATGCGGCCTTGGTCGGCGCGACGGGCCTTGAGTGCGCCGAGCAGAGCCCGCCCTTTCCCCATGGCGCGCTCCGGGTGCGTCTGTACCGGACCGGACCCTTGCCCTAGTCTGAGGTGGGGCGACCGGCTGACACAGGACACAGGGACAGGAGGTCATCCATGATACGGGATTGGATCGCGCGGCGCGGCGTCCTGGCGGGTGTCGCCGCATCGGGTGCGGCAACCCTGATCGGACCCGTTTGGGGCGCATCGCAAGACCCGAATGCCCCGTACATCTGTCCGCCCTGCGGCTGCGCCATGGACGGCAAGGACTTTGCGAAACCCGGAACCTGTCCGGCGTGCGGGATGCGTTTGGTCCCCAAGAACCCGGTGTTCGAGCCTGGGCGCCTGAGCGAAGGAGCGAACCTGTTCCAAACCCGGGGTGGTCGGGGCCGCGCGGCGAGCCGTATCACGGTCCATTACTACCGCCCCAGGACATTCACGCCGCACTCCCCCATTCTTCTTGTCCTGCCCGGTGCCGGACGGGACGGCGACGAGTACCGGGACGCCTGGATCGACACAGCGGAGGCCGCGGGCGTGCTTGTGGCAGGGCTGACCTATCCGGAAGCGGACTATGATTTTGCCGCCTATCATCTCGGCGGGACGGTTACGGACCTTGTCCTGCGCAACATGCCTCTAGGGCCTGACCGCAGTCCGCCGAGCCGGATTCATCTGGATGATGACGACATTGTCTTAACCGTAAATCCGGACCGCGGAGCATGGCTCTTTGCGGACTTCGACCGGATCTTTGGATTGATCACAACGGCAACGGGATCGCAGCGGACGGGATATGATGTGTTTGGCCATTCTGCCGGCGGACAGATCCTCCATCGCGCTGCCTTGTTCCATCCGAACATGAAGGCGGAACGGATCGTCGCGGCCAATGCCGGGCTCTATACCTATCCTGACCGCGCGCTGCCCATGCCGTTCGGCTTGAAGGGCACCGGGATCACGGATGCGGATCTGGCTAAATCTTTCGCGGCGCCGTTGACTGTTCTGATCGGGGCCCACGACGATGCCCGGGAGACGCGGGGAACCTTGCTGCATACGCCGTTGGCGGATCGGTACGGAACACACCGTCTGGCGCGGGGCCGGGCCTTTTTTGAGCAGGGCCGTGAGCGGGCGCGGGCCATGGGCACGGCATTCCACTGGCGCCTACAGATTGTTCCCGACGTCGGTCATGATTTTCGCCTGATGAGCCAAGCGGCAGCTGATCTGCTTTATCGCTAACGGACGGTTCGGAGCGCGCATCGCCAGCCTTTCGGAACAATCTGAGGCCATTCTCGGGGTCTTCGCACCTGCAAAAAAACGGCAAAAGGGCGGTGCTTTTGCATGCCGCTCTGAGGCGTCATATTGAGAAAATCGCATATGAAACAAAGGTATTCTGCCATTCAGGGTCGCGTGAACCGCGGCAAAACTGTTGACAATCTTGCAGGCATCTCCTCAGACTGAAAGGACGGCGAAGGGCTTTGACCCGACGCGCGCAACGGTGATCAACACCGGACTAAGACGGATCGGCGGGCCCGCGATGGGGCGGATAACAGCCGGGGCCAGTTGGGAGGAGCGGATGAACACACAAGGGCGCCGGATGCCGGGCCGATGGGCTGTCGGGATCGCCATGTTTGTTGTCATCGCCGCCGCCGGTCTGGTGCGCGCGGCTGAGAGCGGCGGCGCCGCGCCCGGTCCGGCTGCGGGACAGCGGCCGAACATCGTTATTCTGCTTGCCGATGACTTGGGTCTCCATGACGTCGGCTATATGGGCGGTGATGTCCGTACACCACATATCGACCGTCTTGCCGCTGACGGGCTGACCTTCGCGGATTTCTATGCCATGGCGTTCTGTACGCCGACCCGGGCCGGATTGCTGACGGGGCGCTGGCCGATCCGCTTCAGCCTGATGCACCGGGTCGTCTGGCCCTGGACCGGCGATGGTCTGCCGGCTGATGAGCGCACCCTGCCGGAAGCGCTGGGCGATGCGGGCTATGGCACGCGCGCGCTTGTCGGCAAGTGGCATCTCGGGCATGGCGATGCGGTCTACCATCCGCTCAATCATGGGTTCACCTCGTTTCTCGGCACCTATAACGGGGCCATCGACTATTACACCCGGCGTCTGGCTGGTGAACGCGATTGGCACCGCGACTATGAGCCTGCGCCGGGCGAGGACTATGTGACCGACGAAATCGGCCGGGAGGCCGAGGCCGTGATCCGCGCGGCCGCGGGCGGGGAGCCCTTTTTCCTGCTGACATCGTTCACCGCGCCCCATCAGCCGAACCAGGCGCCCCAAGAACTGATCGAGTCCTATGCCGCCATGGACGACGAGACCCGGCAGGTCCATGCCGCGATGGTCACCGCCATGGACACGGCCATCGGCGGCATTCTCACGGCGCTGGAAGAAACCGGCGCCCTGGACAACACACTGCTGGTGTTCCTGAGCGACAATGGCGGCTCTCTGACCTTCGGCGCCGATAATGGCCCTTATCGGGGGCAAAAAGGTTTGGTGTTCGAAGGCGGCATCCGGGTCCCGGCGCTGGTCCATTGGCCCGCAGGCGGATTATCCGGAGGCGAAACGATCGAGGGCCGGGTGGGGTATATCGACCTGATGCCGACCTTGCTCACCCTGGCCGGTATCGAGGCGGGCCCCTCGGCCTTCGACGGGGTGGATCTGACACCGATGATCCGCGAGGGCGCCGGGGCGCCGGACCGGCCCTGGTTCAGTTTCCGCGCGGTTCCGTCCGGTGAGTTGCTGTCGGTGATCGACGGGCGCTGGAAGTTCGTGCGCATGGGTGCGCCGATCCTGGCGACACCCGAGAGTTCGCCTGAGGGTTCGACTGAGGCTTCGACTGTTCAAGAGTTTCTGTTCGATCTCGAAACCGATCCCTATGAGCAGACCAATCTGAAAGATCGGCATCCCGACATTCTGGCACGCCTTGACGCCATGGCCCGAGACTTCCGCGCGCTTGAGGCCAGGGGCCCCTCCGTTGATTTCTATGACGGCGCCGCGCCGATCACCCGGGAATGGCATGGCCGCTTCAGCCGCGGCGAAGCGCCTGAGGCCCTGAATGGCCCGGTGCCGGGCTTCACACCGGCGGACGATTGGCGTGTCGATCCGCCAGCGGAGGAATCCGTCAAACCATAACAGCGCAGACCGCGGATCCCAGCGGCAGGCCGCCGGATCCGCCCAATGATCAAGGGGAGACGACCATGAAAAAACTGCTTTGCCTTGCCGGCGTGAGCACCGGCGCACTGATCGCGGTCTCGGCGGGTGCCTGGGCGCAGGACACCGGCACATCGGCCGGCGCGACGGCTGATGTGGACCGCGAGACCATCGTGGTGACGGCGCGGCGCCGGGAAGAGGCGCTGGAAGATGTGCCGATCAGTGTCACAAGCATTGGCGGCGACGATCTTCAGGATCTGTTGGTGGACACGACCGCCGAATTGCTGCGCCAGATCCCGGGCGCCACCCTGGTGAACGGCGGACCGGAATATCTCAATGACGTCTCTTTGCGCGGTCAGGGCGGCGGCCGTGTCGGCTTTTCGGAAACCGCGACGGGTCTGTATCGCAACGGCCATTATGTCGCCGGCGGAGGATTTGGCGGGCGCAGCCTGAACCGGCTCGATCTGTTCGATGTGGGACGGGTCGAGGTCTTGCGGGGTCCTCAAGGGGCGCTTTACGGGCGCAATGCCGTGGGCGGGGCAGTCAATGTGATCGCCGCGCCGGTCCGTCTCGATGAGTTCGGCGGCTGGATGCGGGCGACCTATGCGGATGTCGACCGTACGGTACTGGAAGGCGCGGTGAATGTGCCGCTGGTGTCGGATACGCTCGGCGTGCGGTTGGGCGGCTTCTGGTACGACCAGGACGACGGCTTCATCACGGCAGTGAACACTGGCAATGTGATCGATGTGCAAGAAGAGATCGGTCTGCGCGGCACCGTGCGCTGGGCGCCGACCGACCGGCTCGATCTTACGGCCACGGTCGAGTATTTCGATGCCGAGCAGCCGTCCTTCGCCGTCGGCTTCCGCCCCGCTTTGTTTAATGGTCAGCCGCTGGACCCCGACCGGTTCGAGCGTGTGCTCAGTGACGAGAGCTTTGTCGATATCGTCGAGCACGAGGCGTTTTTCGATGCGGTCTATGCGGGCGATTGGGGCGACTGGCACCTGAAACTGTCCTATGAGCAGCGCGATGCCGAGCGGGTCGATGAGGATCTCGACCGCTTTATCGGCTTCCAGGGTGTCTCGTTCGGCCCCAACGAGGTCGTTCTGTTCGCCGATCAATTTGAGGATTACGAAAAATACGGCGTCCAGGCCTATGTCACCTCGCCGCAATCGCTTGACCGCTGGACCTGGCTTGGCGGCGTCGAGTTCCTCTACAATGAGGATGCGGTGACCACGGTCAATCGCGGTGGCAATGCGGTGATCCCGCCGCTGCGGGCTCTCCTGCGCGATGACGACTCGGTGGAGGATCTGACCTCCTACGCAGTCTACGGCGCGGCGTCTTATGATCTCACGGACCGGTTGAATGTCGGCGTCGAGGGTCGTCTTCAGACGGATAATAAAGAATTCACCTTCGTGCGGACGCCGAATGATCCGGCGTCCCTGGCCGGAGCCATCGATGTCAGTCTCGACGAGACCTGGACCCGGTTCACGCCGGCGCTGACTCTCACCTACGCGCTGGACGATGCGCAGAACATCTATGCGCGGGCGGCGACCGCGTACCGGCCGGGCGGCTTCAACACGGGCATCCCCTCTGATGTTCCCGATGCGGACCAGCTTCTGCCCTATGATCCGGAATACACCTATGGCGCGGAGATCGGCTGGAAAGGCCAGTATTTCGACGGCGCGCTTCGGGCGGCGGCGAATGTCTATTACAGTTTCACTGAGGATGTGCAGTCGGTGACCCAGGCCAGCGAGACGGTCACCCAGTTCATCCTGCAGAATGCCGGCGACAGCACGATCTACGGGTTCGAGGCGGAAGTCTCCGGCGTGACGGATCTGGGCTTTGGCAGCCTCGACACGACCTTCGGCTTCTCGTCGAACCGCGGGGAATTCGCCGACGGTACGGTCGTTTTGCTGGAAGGCGTCGAGACCGACATCGGCGGCAACCGGGTGAACCGGACCCGCGATTACATCGTCAACATCAACCCGGTGCTGACCATTCCGGTCTGGACCGACTGGACCTTGAGTGCGGGTGCCAATCTCCAGATGGAGGGCGGCGGCTTCGAAAATGCCTCGAACGGCCGCGCACTCGATCATTATGAAATCGTCGATTTCACCCTGGCACTGGGCAACGGCACCTGGCGGGGCGTGGCGTTCGTTCAGAATGCGTTCGACGAGATTTATCGGATCCAGACGGTGAGCACCAATGAGTACTATAATCAGCGCCGCATTTATGGGGCGTCGTTGACCCTGCGGTACTGATAGCGACAGGCGGTGCTCGGACCAGCAGCGCCCGAGCACCGGGCCGATGACGGCACGGCCGGATAGGGTTGAAGGAGATCTGAATGACCGAGACCGTCGTGCCCTTGCGCCCCTCTTCGCGGCCCTCGTCGGAGGAGATTGCCGACGAGCTGATGCGGATGATCGGGCGCCGGGATGTCAATCCCGGTGAGCAGTTGCGCGAACAGGCCCTTGCGGACTTTTTCGGGGTCAGCCGGGGCCCGGTCCGCGAGGCGCTGATCCGGTTGGCGGCGGCGGGCGTTGTGCGGATCGACTCCAATCGCGGGGCGTTCGTCACTTGTTTGTCCGACAATGAAGTGATCGCCAATTCCGAGATGACGGGCGTGCTGATGGGCTTGGCCGCACGCCGGGCCGCCGAGCACGGCACGCCTCAGGAGATTGAGGCGTTTGTGGCGGCGGGACATCGTCTGTGTACCGCCATGGACGCCCGCGAGGCGACGGCGGACGATTACATTGCGCTGGCCCGCGATTGCTTCCGGTGCATGCTGACGGCCAGCCATAGCGAAAGCCTAGCCATGAGCCTGCGCGGATTTATGTATCGCGGACCGTCCGCGGTCTTCACCCGGTATGGTGTGCGCACCCGGCCCCAGCGGCGCCAACGCGCCCGGCAATGGCTTAAGGTTGCCGAGGCGGCGCGGGATGGGCGCGGGACGGTTGCGGAAAGCGCGGCGGTCAGTATCCAGATGACCACGTTGAAAGCCGCATTGAAGGTTGCCGAGGAACTCGGCTTTTAAGTCTGGGGCGGCGGGCGGGGACCATGGAACCGACAAGGCATGAGACCTCCAGGACGGCGGCGTGGCGCCGGCGCGATGTGCTGGCCGCGGGCGCCGGTGCGGCCGGTGTCCTCGCCTTGCCCCATGATCGGGCACAGGCCGCGTTCGACGACGGCGATGTGCGGCACCTTCTGGTCACGGCCAATGAGCGGGAGATTCAGGTCAAGGCGTCGCTCAAAACACCGGTGCCGGAGGGCGTCAGGCTCACCGCCGGCGACCGGTCCGTGGCCGGCATCCGCTCTGACAGCGAGGGGCGTTTCTGGCGCTTCCGGCTTCAGGACCTGCGGCCCGCGACGCAGTACGCGCTCCAGATTCAGGGACCGCGCCGCGCGTTCTGTGCGCCGTGGCCGGTCAAGACCTTTCCGGCGCCGGACGCTCTGCCCTCATCGTTCCGCCTGCTGACCTTCACTTGTGCGGGCGGCATCGAGGGATCGGCCCTGCCGGGCGGCATCGAACTCTTCCGGTCCCTGGCCTTCCGCCGCCGTCTGCTGGCCCGGGCGCTGTCCTTTGGTCCCGATGCGGTGATTGCCAATGGCGATCACATCTATTGGGATCAACAGACCTTCCTGGATCATCCCGTAGGCGCGATCCGCGCTCTCGCCCGCCGGTCCTTCGAACCTTACGGTTTTTTCGAGCCGGACGAGCCAATGATCGGTACCGGGAACGAATCGGTGCTCACGCGTGTGGCCGATCCTCAAATCGCTGCGCTCTATGGCACGATGCTGCGCTCGGTTCCGGCGTTCTTTGTGAGCGACGACCATGACTATTTCGAGAACGATGTGGCGAGCGCGCGGATCGTCAGCTTTCCGCCCGATCATTTTCAGGTCCGCGCGCAACGCGCAACCGCCGCGCTCTACTATCCGGCGTTTCTGCCCGATGCGGCGCGGCCGCTGGGACTGGCGGGCACGCGCCTGTCCGATGGCGGCCTGTCGGACGCATACGGAACCCTGCGATATGGCAAACTGTTCGAGGCCCTGATCTATGATTGCGGACGGTTTCTGTCGCTCAAAGGGCCCCATGCCGGACTTATCTCTCCGGATGCGGAACGCTGGCTCATGGCGCGGACAGCGGCGAACGATACGGCGCACCTTGTTCATGTGCCGTCCCATCCCATGGGCTGGACGGCTGGGAAATGGCGCGAGTGGTACCCCGATCTTCCTGAGGCGGGCGAGCTTTACGCGCCGGAGCCCGGCCAGGAGACCGCGAAGTATTTCTGGCAGGACGGCTGGTGGCGCCAGCATCAGCGCCTGCTGACCGCGCTCACGGCCAACCGGGCGCGCCCGGCCGTCATGGTCTCCGGTGACCTCCACGCCAGCGGGTGGGACCGCATCGTCGCATCCGGCAATCTGGATCTCGGCGATCATCCGGTCACGACGGTTCTGGCCGGCCCGTTAGGATCGTCCACCGGTGGATGGCCGTCCTTTGCCCGGGGGAGGGCGCCGGGGGCGCCGCGCGATCTAACCTTGGCACGCGGCGCGGCACCGCAGGAGAAGAACGGCTTTACGCTGATTGATGTGGAGCCGGAGCGGATGGTGATCCGCCTGTTCGCCTGGCGCGAACCGGACCCGGTCGAGGCCATCGATACGCTGGAGCCCTATGACGTGATCGAATTGCGCCGGCCGTCATAATGCGCTCATCCGTGACAAGACGAACAAATCGATATGGGAGACCAGACATGATCCGGACCATGACCGCCACGTGCCTTGCCCTTGCCGCGATGCTTGCCGCCGCATGGGCGGATGACACAAAGGCAGAGATCGGTGCCGTGTTCGCCGGGGTCGGCTTCACCCATCATCAGGAGGCGCTCGACTGGGCGGCTTCGGGCGTCCATGAGGGTCCCTTTCATATGGTCAATCTGCTGAAGTTCCGCGACGAGGCGCTTTATGAATCGGACGTGTTCCCACCGGCGACGGGACGGGAGGCTCAGGCCCGCTACGGTCAGGCCATGCGCGAGGTGGTGACCGCGTTCGGCATTGAGCCCCTCTATGTGGGGCGGGTGGAGGCCGTGGCTCTGTCGCTGGGCGTTGAGCCCGATCACTGGGACATGATCACGGTGATCCGCTACCCCGATGCACAGACCTTGTTGCGGCTGGTCGAGGACCCGCGCTATCGGGCGGCCATCGTCCACAAATATGCCGCGCTGGAACGCACGGCGGCCATCATAACGATCCCGCCGCGGTGAAGCCGGCACCAGCCTGGTTTGGCGGAACCCTGGTCGGCGCCGGACCCCGGTGGGTGCAGGAGCCGTCAGCGGTTCCATGGGCAGATCCATGGGCGCATCAATCGGCAGGCTGCTGCATTTTGACACAGGCAATGGTCCGAAGCGTGACGATTTGATGAATGTCATCAATTCTTCGTTGTGGCGTCGCACCGCTATCGCTATGTCTCACGCATGCGTGAAACCAGCGTTTAGAGGCGATGAGGGGCACTATGAGAAATGTTTTGGGAACGTGGCTCGCGGCCGGAGTGATCTGGCTGGTCGGGGCCTCTTCTGTATCTGCTGAACCCCTTGCGTGGCCGCGCGAGATCGAGGGCGCGAACGGGGCCAGCATCACGCTTTATCAGCCGCAGGTTGATAGCTGGGACAGCTTTACGGATCTCGAATTTCGCTTGGCGGCGGAGTTGAAATTGCCCGGGAGCGACGAGCCGGTCCCAGCGGCCCTGCGTATGGCCGCGACCACGACGACCGACGTGGCCGAACGCACCGTGGTGGCGCGCGATCTCAAAGTTGTCGATGTGGACATCAGCAGTGCCGACAAGACCGTCGAGCGGCGGTTGCGGGCTGTGATCACCGCTTATGTTGACGGGATGACCCAAGCCCTTTCGCTGGATACGGTCCTCGCCCATTTTGAAGACGGGGCGGCACGGGAGCGGCCTGAACCCACTTACGGTCCGGTGCCGAATGGCAAGCGTCCCGGTGAATTATCATCGACGCCGCCCCAGATCCTGGTCAGCTACATACCCGCCATTCTCGTGCTGTACGACGGCGATCCGCTTTTCGTCGACACTGGAACGCCGGGACTTGAGTTTGCCGTCAACACCAACTGGGACGTCTTCCACCATGTCGATACGTCCACATATTATCTGTTATATGAGAATGCTTGGCTGGAAGCCTCGACACCGACCGGACCTTGGACGGCGACCGGCAAGCTGCCGCGCAAGGTTCGGAAAATGATCCCCGAAACCGAGAGCTTCGAGGCGGTGCTCGAGCATGTGCCGGGCCGTAAAATGTCCAAGGACGAGATGCCGAAGGTGTTCGTCACGTCCGAACCGTCGGAACTGATCGTGATCGCCGGACGCCCCATCGAGGAGGCCATTCCGGGTACGGATCTGCTGTGGATCAAGAATACCGAAAGCGATCTGTTCCGCAGCGCGACCACCAAAGACTATTATTACTTGGTCTCCGGGCGATGGTTCCGGGCATCGACCCTAGAAGGGCCCTGGGCCGCCGTGGGCCAGGATTTGCCCAAAGGTTTTGCGGCCATACCCAAGAGCCACCCGGCCGCCAGTGTCCGTGTATCCGTGAAGGGAACATCGGAAGCGGCCGAAGCGGTCATGCTGGCCAACATTCCCCAGAAAGCCCAGGTCAACCGAAAGGACACCACCGTTGTCGTCACCTATGACGGCGAGCCGGAGTTCGTAAAGATCGAGGGCACCAGGGTCTATTACGCGAAAAACACGGCGTTCGATGTCTTCCGTGTCGGATCGCGATACTATGCCTGCTTTAACGGCGTGTGGTTTGTGGCCAAGTCCCCGAACGGTGTGTGGGTGGTCAGCGATGAGGTTCCCGATGCCATCTATAAAATTCCGGCATCGAGCCCCAAATATCATGTGACTTACGTCCATGTGTACGACTCGACACCGGATACCGTGGTGGTCGGCTATACCAGCGGCTACACAGGCGTTTACGTGTCGAGCGGCGTGGTCGTCTACGGCACGGGGTATTACTACCCGCCTTATGTCTATTATCCGCCCTATGGCTATCCGGTTTACCGGGCCTATCCGTACAGTTACGGCGTTGCCGCCTATTACAATCCGTATACCGGCGGGTATGGGCGCGGCGCGGCCGTTTACGGTCCCTATGGCGGAGCCGGTTGGGGCGCGGCCTACAATCCCTCGACGGGCACCTATGCGCGCGGTGTGTCCGCTTGGGGCCCTTACGAAGCCGGCTATGCCGGGCAGGCCTATAATCCCCGTACGGACACATATGGCGCGACGTATCAGCGGTCGAACGCCTATGCCAGTTGGGGTGAAAGCGTCGTCACGCGCGGCGATGAATGGGTGCGCACGGCCAACTACTCGGACTCGCGGGGGTCCGCGGCCAGGGTCGAGACATCCCAGGGCACTGGCGCAGGCGTGGTGCAGACCGACCAAGGGACGGCTTATGCCGGCCGGGACGCCGACAACAACCTCTATGCCGGTACGGACGGCAATGTCTATCGGCGCAGCGACGACGGATGGTCGAGCTATAACGATGGCGAATGGCAGTCTGTCGAGCAGCCGGACAATCGGCAAGGCGACCGCTCCGAGCGTTTTTCCGGCACAACATTCGAGGGGCTTCAGCGGGACTGGCAGGCGCGCGACAGCGCATCCCAACGCTCAAGGGACTTTGAGTCCTGGCGTAACGGTCGCTCGCGGTCGTCGTCGCGCGGTTCGAGATCGCGCGGCGGTTTGCGGCGGAACTGACCGTGTCCGGACCGGCTGAATGCGCGCGCGGCGCGGACGTTTCGGCGTTGTGATCGCGAACGGCTGAGATATGATCGCCTGAGGAGGGGTTGGCCTTCCTCAGGCGCTTTTGTTTTGCGGTTCGATGATAGCGGTTCGATGATAGCGGTTCGATGGTAAGCGACACGGCCGACCTGTTGAGTTGGCCGAGCGTCCCGCGCCATGGACCGGTGAAGGGTGGGAGATGTGGTCAGTGTCAGGGCCGGCATCGCGGGCAGCCGCGTGTCCCGGTTGCCGGCACAATCACGGCATGAAACGTGCTTCTCAACCTATTCCAAATTGACATCGGCTTAATCTGCGGCCCGCTCGGGTCCGGTCGGATCGGCAATGTGGCTACCGAATCCGTCGCATGGGGGGATCATGGGCAGAGTGTATCCAGCGCGTTGGCTTGTCACGAGCCTCGCGGTTGCGTTCCTGTTGGCCGCCGATATCGCCGGCGCGCAGACCGCTCCATCGACCCAATCCGAACCCAAGAAGATCGCCCTCGTGCTGGAGGGCGGCGGGGCGCTCGGCTTTGCCCATGTCGGCGTTCTCGAGGTTTTGGAGAAATACAATATTTGTCCGGACGCGGTCGCGGGCACGTCCATGGGCGCCATTGTCGGCGGGCTGTATTCGAGCGGTTATTCGCCGTCCGAACTGCGCATGCTCTCCGAGACCATCGACTGGGCCGGAATCTTCGACGATAGCGTCCCGCGCCAGGATCTCAGCTATCGCCGAAAACAAGATGACTCGAACTTCCTGGCCAAGGCGCGCGTTGGCGTTCGAGACGGGAGCATACGATCCCCCCTCGGATTGATCCAAGGCGAGGATCTTACCTTGCAACTGCGTGAACTGCTGGAAACGCGTTCTCAGGTCAGCGATTTCGATAAACTCCCCATTCCATTCCGCGCGGTGGCCGTCGACTTGCTGACGGGCGAGCCGCTGGCATTGCGCGACGGCAATCTGGCGACGGCGATGCGCGCCTCCATGTCCGTACCAGGGGCATTTCCGCCGGTCAGAGTGAATGATCGCCTGCTCGTCGATGGCGGCATTGCCGATAATCTCCCCGTCCGTGTCGCGCTCGAAGAATTCGAGCCCGATCACATCATCGCGGTCAGACTGCTGACGGCGCCCGTCGAAGAAGCGAGTTTCACATCGGCCGTGTCGGTCCTGGGGCAGATGGTGGGCCTGATGCTCGCCGACAACGTCCAGCGGAGCCTCGATCTGCTCAAGACGGTTCCGCATACATTGATCGAGGTGGACCTGCGCGGTTATGGCTCCACAAGCTTCGATAAGGCATCCGAACTTGTTGGCCCCGGCGTTTCTGCCGCCGAACAGCTCGCGTCGGAACTGCGGGTCCTTGCCAACTTTGACCAAGCTCCCGGCATCGTGGCGTCCGGGACGGCCGCAGCCGAAGACGTTTCCGGTGACCTCAGGGCATTGTCACGATCAAGCTGCCCGCGCCGTCCTGCGCCTCCGGGCCAACCGGTGATCGCCTTTATCGATCTGGAAAACACATCCCCGCTGAGCGACGATATTCTTGTGAACCGCCTCGGGGTGGAGGTTGGCGATACGCTTGATCCGGAACAACTGCGCGCAGGGCTAAAATCCATCTACGGTCTGGGCCTTTTCGACCTCGTTGACTATCAGGTGGTAACGCGACCCGGCGGACAAACCGGCATCAAGGTCATTGCAACGGAAAAGTCGACGGGTCTGACGTCCCTGCGCTTTGGCCTCAATCTTGAAAATAACTTCCGTGGGCAGACCGCGTATAATATCGCGACGGAAGTCAGCTTCCTTGCGTTGAATAGTCTTGGCGGCGAGTCGCGGTCTGAGGTCATTCTCGGGGACGATCTGAGCGTCTTCACGGAATTCTTTCAGCCCTTGCAGGCGAGAAAGAACTACTTTTTCGTCCGTCCGCGCGCAGGCTATCGGGCATACGACGTTCCTGTCTTCGGGGATGGCAACCGGATTGCCGAATACAGGGTAGGCTTTGGTGCGGCCGCGCTGGATGTTGGATACCAGATCGATTCTCTTGGAGAAGTGTCGGTGAGTGCCTATTCCGGTTGGGGAAGTGCCGAGGTGGAAACCGGCGACCCCACGCTTCCCGATCTGGACGTGGACATTCGGGATGTGATCGCCCGCGTTGAGGTCGACCGGCTGGATCAGTTGAGTTTTCCGCAAGATGGCTTCCGGGCGACGATGAGTTACCGGCGCTCCTTGGAGTCCGTGGGCGCCAGTTCGGACTATGGCATTGTGAATGCGAGCGGATTTACGGCCCACAGTTTCGGCAGCAATACCGTCATTGCCGGTATTGATGCTCAGTATACGGGAGAGGGCACGAATTCAGTGGAGTCTCGCGCTCTGCTGGGCGGCCTGTTCAATCTCTCCGGGCTTGAGCGCAATGAGATCGCGGGCGAGCATTCCTTTCTCGGCCGCGTCGGATATTTCCGCAATGTCACCGGCGGCAATGAAGGGCTTCTCAATCTGCCGATTTACGTTGGCACGACAGCCGAGGCGGGTCAGGTCTATGAGAGCCGCGAAGCCTTTCGAAATCTTGAGGACATAACATATGGGGGCAGCGCGTGGCTCGGCGTGGACACCCCGATCGGACCGCTTTATCTGGCCTATGGGCACGCCGAAGGCGGGCGCCAGTCAGCCTATCTGTTCCTGGGTCGGTCGTTTTAGAGATGGACCATCGCCACCCGGATCAAACAAGGCCGCGGGATGCCCTTGCGAACCGGCGACGATCCTGAACGTGCTCTAATTCAAGGTGGGTCTATCTCGGTGGATCAAACCACGAAACCGTCAGGAGCCGATTTGCGGTGGGGATAGCGTCCCAAAAGCTGTTTGTGCATTTCGCATTTTTCAGACACGTGCCTGCGTAGCCAATTTTTCAAGAATACGGTGTGCCGTCTCGTAACCGCTGTTCTGGTTTTGCCCGGTGATCAGATTGTCATCGATGGTGGTATGCGTCGCAAAAGGGTCGAGCCATCCATGCTGGCATTCATACAGCGCACCTGCTTTTTTCAGTTCTTCTTCCGGGTGCTTTGGTGTGACGGCGATGCCGAACGTGTTGATTTGATCGTTGGTCACGCCTGTCACCCGGCGGCCTTTCACCAAGAGCTCTCCATCCGTACCCTTGGCGCTGCACAGTCCCAATGCGCCGTGGCAGACTGAACCGAGGATCTTGCCCGCGGCATTGGCCCTGGTGACGACATCGGCCAAGTCTTCGCTTTGCATGAGGTCATAGGCGGCGCCCCAACCCCCGGCCATGAAGATCACGTCGTAGTCGGTCGGATCGACCTCGGCGATCGGCTTGGAGGTCTTCAACTTATGCATTGCGTTTCGGTCCGCCATGAACCGACGATCATCGTCGCATGCGAGCGGCCATGACCAAGAGGGAGGCTGGATCGGAATCTCTCCGCCCTTCGGCGACGCCATGTCCACCTCAAGGCCGGCATCGATGAATGCGTAGTAGGGGACCGTGAATTCTGAGCCGAATGCGCCCGTATCCCGATTCAGCGGATCCAGGCGGTTGTGATTGGTGCATACAACGAGGGCGCGCCGCCCGCTAAGGTCAAAATCGGGGATCGTGTAGTGACGATGCAAGCCCATCATCGCGAGGATCTGACGCAGGAAATAGGCGACAAGACCGATCAGGATAAGAAAGGCACTTAAAGTGTAGACGATCCAGGTCATGTCTGTGCTCCAATGAGGGCGCGTTGAGTGAACGGGTTTGCCAATCCGACACTCAGGCCGCGTGGTCACCGTCGCGCGCTCCGCCACTACGCGCTTAAATGCTTTCTGCAATCGAAATTGGTGTACTGAGGATTATGCCGCGCGGACCGGTGAAAACATGCTGGCACTCCGTCATGCCTTCTGTTTCGCCATTTCCCTCGAGACTAAGATAAGCACAGCTATGGTTATCCACTCCACGGCAATCATCTCGACGGTCAAAGTGGCGCCATGTATCAGCCATGCGAGAATCCGTCCGACGGTCGCAAAACTCAAAAGCATAATCGATGGGTAGAGCCAGACCCGATTGCCCGACGCTAAACCGATCAGGATACAACTTCCGAGTGTCAAGAAGAACGACGCAAGATCGCCGATTTGAGTACTGAGGCCGACGCCGTTCAGCAGAGGCATACCCAGTTGCGCACTGATGAAGCCTGGTACGATCCACCAAGCGAGGCCGACGCATATAAACAGCAGAGCCGGCACTCCGGCCGCAAGCTTCCAAGCGATGCCCATGACTCTTCTCCGCAAGGATGACTGATGGGACCGGCTCTGCTGAAAGATCAGAACGAGTATTGGACGCCCAGGAAAGGTCCGTATACTTCTGTGGTCACGTCCACGCCATTGAACTCGCGTTCCATCGAGAGGTAGCGAAACCCGTTTCTCGACGCCCACCGCTCACTGATCTGATAGCCAAGACCGATCGAGCCTTGCCAAGTCAAATCGGATGAGTCGCCGATACCGAAGCCGCCCACATCGCCATAGGCAACGGTGAACAATTTCTCGGTAATGTAGTACTTCGCACGAGCGGCGAGCAGAAAGTCGGCATAGCTACCGTCCACGGAGAACGAGGCGTTCGGGTCCGGATCCTGTCCGACGAGTTGTGTGTCAACTGTCATGTCAACATACCGGACTCCGCTTCCTACATCGACGCGCAGATCCTTCTCATCGATTACGGCATAGGTCGCATAGGCACCGACAAGAGCCGCTTGCGTCTCGACCTCGCCGCGTTTGAAAAGGGTGCCGGAGGGGGCGTCAACGTCCGTCGTTAAATCTGCGTACATCCCGTCGACAAGGAACGACCACCGCCCGTTGCGGGCTTCAAATGCGCCAAAACCAGCAAAATCGAGCGAGTCCAACACGTCGCTGAATTCGACTTCCGCTTCGACTTCGCCCTCCGGTGTGTCCACGGTAGCGGCCAAACCGGTGAGCCATCCGTAGAACGTGGCCGTGTATTCCCAATCGTCCTGTGCGACTGCGGGCGCAGGCACCACCAGTGCGGCGATAAGACAAATCCGTTTGAGTGCCATGCGGCGCCCCCCAAGAGCGAGTGAATCATAAGTCTGGGGCCATATGCCCCTAACCACCGTGCTTAATTGCAGTTATGAGCGATGCTGATCCGGGTCGAAAGCTCACTGGGGGCCAAAGAGTATTCACTTCTGACCAACGGCTTCACGTGGTGCCGATTTCACGCCATGGGATAAGGCGACACCGGTCCGGCCCGTAATGAAGCATGCGACCATCGCCGCCGATTGGTGCAGAGCGCAGGGCCGAACCGCCGCGGAAGACGACCCCTCATATGCGGATCGCCGCGATGAGCGCATCAATGGCAAGTGATCGCCACAGTATCAATGCATTGCGCGTGATGGGGCGGCTTTCCTCATGCGCACCACAATAAAGACCACACCAATCAGCAACACTATGAAAGTAAATAGGGCGGCGAGCGCAGCGGGCCCGTATTTTTTGACGACTTTCGAGGTGACCTTGCTTGCGAGCACCTTGAGCGCGTAATCGTCAGGGCCCAATTCGAACACGCCAACCTCTTCGGAATACGACCGATATTCAGCCAGCATATCCGCGAAGAGCTCGGGATAGTCGCCGGACAGGTCGGTGGTCTCGCCAGGATCGACCGATAGATCGTAAAGCCGCCACTGACTGTCGCCCATGGGCAGTGAAATACGGGTGATTTTCCATTGCCCACGGTAAAGGGCGGCATTACCGCTGACCTCGACCCCAAAGCTCTCATCGTCAGCATAGGTCGTGTCTGATGCGCCCGACAGGAAGGGCAGGGCGGACTGTCCATAAAAGCCATTGGCGTCGTAAGGCACGCCAGCCGCGTCGAGCATGGTCGGCACGAGATCCGCGACATGCACGGGCGCATCCTGAATACCCGCCGCCGCAATACCGGGACCGGCGGCCACGAGAGGCACGCGCAAGCCGCCTTCGCTGCCATAAAATTTGTACAGATCGAAAGGCGCGGCGGACACGGACGCCCATTCGGGACCAATGGCGGTCAAACTGCCCGGCTGGCCGAGATTTTCAAACGACGTGTCGAAGCCTTCGATCCATTTGATCCCATCCAAAACGACGTTTTGCAGCCCCTTTAGCTCCGTCACGGCCGACTCCGGGCCATTGTCGGAGGTCACGATAACGATCGTATTGTCCAACTGCCCTGTGGATTCGAGAAAGCGCAGAAGCCGGCCGATATGGTGGTCGGCCGCCTCCATCATGCCAGCGTTCACCTGCATTTCGCGCGCAGAGACCATTTGCTCTTCGGGCGTCAAGTCGTCCCAAGCGCGATGCGAGTCGGGACGCGGAGCAAGGGTTGTGGTCGCCGGCACAAGACCGAGGTCGATAGCACGCTGTAGCCGTGCTTCACGCATCGCATCCCAACCCTCGTCGAATACCCCATTATAGCGGTCGATATACGAGACGGGGGCTTGAACCGGAATGTGAACGGCCTGAAGCGATAGGAAAGCAAAGAACGGGCGGTCGGCATCCCCTGTATCGATGTAGTCGATCAGCTTATCGACCAAAGACCGCGATGAGTAAAAATCGTCCGGCAGGGTAATGGGCTTGCCATCTTCGAACCAATCCACCGCATGGTAGCCGGGAAGATAGGGCGTGGCGTCGTAATTACTGCCGCCGGTGGCGTCCATGACATATGAGCGATCGAACCCAAACTTATTGGGCAGGTTCGCCGCCGTCTCGCCAATCCCCCATTTGCCGGTGACGTAGGTTTGATATCCCGCCTCTGACAACAGTGTACCGATGGTCTTCTGCCCGGCGGACCAATTCATCGAGTAACCCGGAGAGGCGCGCATTTCGTCCGTCACCGTCTCCACAAGCGTGCCCATGCCGACCTGGTGATTGTCCATACCCGTCATGAGCATGGCGCGGCTTGGACCGCAGAACGGCGATGAGTAATAGCGGGAGAGCATCACGCCATTCCGGGCCAGTGCATCGATATTGGGTGTTCGCGTATCGCTCCCGTAAACGCCGAAATCCATGAACCCGACATCATCGAACAAGACCAGCAAGATGTTCGGCCGGTTGTCCTGGGCGAGGGCTGGGGGCGCAGCAAGGACGCACAACAAAAGAGTGCAAATGGCGGACTGGACAGCGCGTTGCATCAAAGAGGCCCTTTCAGAAAAACAGATACAGCCGTTCGGCGAATATGGAGCGTCGTGCATCCATTGTTCTCATGCGGCGCGAGCTAAGGCGATAAAATCTGCATACAGAACGCCACGGTAGGTATGGGCGATACCTGCCTTTGGCAAAAGCTCTTTCCAGGCCAAAAACTATTCAGTTTTGACCACTGCATTCGCGCACGGCACGCGTTTCGCGAAACGCCTTGGGCGTCATGCCGGTCCAGCGTTTGAAGCTGCGAGCGAAATTGGAAGGCGTTTCATAGCCAAGATCATAGGCGATCGCCTGTATGGGCTGGGAGGAATTGGCCAGGAGCTCCCGCGCGCGCCTTTCGCGTACCTGGTTTATCAGATCTCGATAAGAGGTGCCGGACCGATCCAGTTGACGGCGGAGCCCCCGCTCAGAATATCCAAGGGCCTCGGCGGCTAACGAAAGCGGTGCGCCGAGATTCTGCTGTGCCTCCAGGAAGGTCAAAACCTCAATGGCCGCCGATACTTTATACCCCGCATCGGCGGCGAATTTTTCGCAAACCGCCAAGAGCCGTTTATGATTGATCGGGTCGGCCCCCGGCAGCGGTCGGCTCAAGAGATCTGCTGAGAATATCAGGCGGTTTTCGCGGGCCTCAAAGCGGATAGGGACGCGGGCGAATGTCTCGCCGACCAAAGCCCATCCGTCCGGCTCGCTGATGGTCACCTCCGCACGCGACGCAAAGTGTTCTGTACGTAGCAACGCTTTGACGAGGTTGTGGCACACGATCAATGCGCTGCTGCAGACGAAGTATTCAACGTCTTTCAGCGGATGCCATGGGCGCAGACGAATGGCCACATCGCCGGTCGCTGCGTCACGTTCAGTTGCTGAAAAGTGGAACGCGACGGATGAGAATGTCAAACAGAAGAAGCGGTTCAAAACCATAAGCGCGTCTTCGAGGCAGGCTGCGTTCATGGCCGCGTAGGCGGGCAGCCCGATTTGATTGACATCAAAGCGCTGCGCGAGCCGCGGTCCCAGATGCGCATCGCCCGTTTGGTCCATCGCATTCAAAATAAAGCGCTGAACCGCCGAGATTTCACTGCGAAAATTGGGGTCTGAAAAGTCCTCGGCTGTCAGGCCGGTGCCGGCCAACAGCGCTTCGGCGTCGTGTCCGTCATTACAAAGAGTGCGAAAGACAAAGCCGGGGTAATTCATCGGACACCCAGGAGCATCCGGCTTTGTCAGATCGGTATCCGGTAAGGAAGGATGCATGGTTTTTGTCTCGTTCGCACGGATCTGGAACCTGTCGCGGGTCCTGCTTGATTAGCATTGACCGGATTTTTGTCCAGGCTCGGGATCCACAAAGGGTTTGCGATGCTGGCCGGGTTGTCGTTCAAGCTTCCTTGGGGGAAAGAGTTGGGGGCCCCGGGCCAGGATGGCATGGGTTCGGGGTTTTCGCTGAGTGTGGCGCCGTTTGCGCGCCTTGCGCCATTCGTGTGGACGGACACGGTCCACGATCTGGCCTCTGCCGGAGGGCCAGCGGCCCAGCGGTGCGCATCCGGCGGACTCGGGGGCATCTGGATTGAAAAAGCGATCATGCGCGCGCTTGGCCGTCTTTAACCGACATGATGCGTGCTGTATCATCCGGGTGTTCGCCGGGGCGGTCCAATATCGGGGCGGTGCCGTTGTCACGGGACGATCCAATTTCAATCGCCTGATCGGTCAGGAGCAACGCCATGAAAATCTTTGCCTATGCGGCAGTCCTTGCGGCGTTGCCGCTCCTTCATGCGGGGCCGGTGCAGGCCGAACAGGAGTCCGGAGAAATCCTCACGGCCTTTTTCGGGTTGAACGATGCTCAGAGGATCCGCCTGCGGGCTACGACGGCGTGTCGCGGCTTCCCGGGGCGTGGCGGCGACGGCATGCCGGTTATCTTTTCGCAGGAGGTTGATGGCGAGACTCTTGATGCGGATGATTTCAAGATCACAACCGCGTCGGGCGAAACGGGTCGCGTGATTTGCGTCACTCTGCTCCCGGCGGACGAACCGGGCGAGCAGCGCACCGCACTGCTCATCGGCGAGTATGGCTCGGAGGATGATCAGCCGGCGACGGTGGAGATGGTCGGTAATGTCATGTCGCTGGATGGCTCGGTGAATTTCAAAGGGGCGACCGCCAGTGTGATCCCGTTAGAGGCCGGTCCCACTTTGAGCTTTGCCCAAATCGTTCCGCCGGATCAGTGGGTGCTTGGCGGCGCCGGCAATTGTCCACAGGAGGGCACGAAGATCATGGTGCGCGCGATCTGGACCGGCGGCATCACGAAGCCGGGCGGCGATGAAATCGACGAGAATGAGATGCAGCTCTATCGCGTCACCCTGCGGCAAGCCGACGGTCGCCTCACCACCGTCACGCCGTTCGCGGTCGGGGATCTCGACGACAACGATAACAATCACGAACTGTGTCTTGGCACCGAGGGAGAGCCTGTGAGCGTCTTCTTCCCGGCCGGCGCCCTGACCGACCCTAATGAGGATCTCAATCCGGACACGGAGATTGCGATCTCGGGCTGATCAGTTGTTTGTCCTTAG
>CAZHDI010000040.1:0-21600 GCA_964531285.1 uncultured Alphaproteobacteria bacterium
CAGAACAAAACCATCGAGCGCATTCAATGATCTGAAATACGTTGAATGCGCTCTAGCGCATCGAGCGCAAAGGCGTAGACATGGGCCGTTTCACGCAATTGCTCAAACCGGCCCGCGGCCCCGCCATGGCCTGCGGTCATATAGGTCCATAAGAGCGTGCGCCCCGCATCGGTCCGCTGTTCCCGGAGCCGCGCCACCCATTTGGCCGGTTCCCAATAGGTCACGCGCGGGTCGCTCAACCCGGCCGTCGCCAGAATATCCGGATAGGCCTGCGCGGTTATCTGATCATAAGGAGAATAGCTCGCCATATAGTCGTAGACGGTTTCATCCGTAATCGGATTGCCCCATTCGGTCCATTCTGGCGGCGTCAGTGGCAATGTTTCATCGCAGATGGTTGTCAGCGTATCGACGAACGGCACTTCGGCGATCACGGCGCGGAAAAGGTCTGGCGCCATATTGGTTGCGGCCCCCACCAACAGGCCGCCGGCGCTGCCGCCTTGGGCAACAATCTGTCCCGGCTTGGTGATCCCCATATCGATGAGACCACGCGCTGCCGCAATAAAATCCGTAAACGTATTTTTCTTCCTCAAGCGTTTGCCGTCACGATACCATCCATAGCCCTTATCCATCCCGCCGCGCACATGCGCCATGGCATAGACAACGCCGCGGTCGACAAGGGACAGCCGCGATGTGCGGAAATCCGCCGGCAGAGAAATACCGTAACTGCCATAACCGTAAAGCAGGACGGGCGCCGATCCATCGAGCGCCGTCCCGGCATGGTAGAGGATCGTCACAGGGATCGGCGCGCCGTCCTCGGCAGCCACATGAAGACGCCGGGTACGATAGGCCGACGGATCATGTCCGCTGGGCACGTCTTGCGTTTTGAGCAGAGTGCGGTCGCCGCTCTCCATCTCATAGTCGAACACCTGCTGAGGCGTGGTGGGCGAAGCGTATACAAAGCGCAGCATCGCCGTGTCGAACTCCGCCCCCGGCCGCAAACCGAGGCTGTAGGCTTCCTCGGGCATCGCAATCTCATGCGGTTCCCCCAGCGTGCCGTCGTCATTCAGCCGTGTCATGACGATACGGGGCAGTCCATCCTTACGCTCCAACCGGACAAGATGGTTTTGCATCATGAGCAGATCCAGGATCAAGCGGCCTGCCTCATGGGGTACGAGTTCGGTCCAGTGGACCTCATCCGGAGTGTTGATCGGCGCGCGCATGATCCGGAAGTCCTCCGCACCGCCGCTATTGGTCAGGACATAGAGCCAATCGCCATTGTCGGTGACGCTGTATTCATGCTCGGTCCGGCGCGGCGCGATACGGCGTAAGGGCGCATCGGTTTGATTCGCATCGAGAAGATAAAGTTCCGATGTTTGATGATCATGCACGGTGATGACGATAAAGCGCCGACTTTCCGTCAGGTCGATGCCGACATAAAAGGCCGGATCGGCCTCCTGGTAGATGAGCGTATCCTCGCTTTGAGGCGTGCCCAGGCAATGGCGCCAGACCGTACTCGGACGATGATGGTCATCGAGTTTGACATAGAAGAAGGCTTTGCTGTCCGGCGCCCAGATGATATCGCCCGCCGTGCTTTCGACATGGTCGTCCAGGTTTGTCCCCGCGCTGAGGTCCTTGACCGTGACGGTGTAATATTCCGACCCTTGCGTGTCGGTCGCAAAGGCAAGCAGGCGATGGTCCGGGCTATAGGCCACGCCGCCGAGCGAGAAATAGTCATGGCCTTCAGCCAGCCTGTCGCCATGGAGAAGCACTTCTTCGCTGGCCTGCGGGTTGTCGCGGCTGCCCCGGCACAAAAGAGGATGCTGTCCGCCTGTCTCGAAGCGTGAATAATACGCATACGGTCCGTCCGGTACGGGAACTGTGGCGTCGTCTTCTTTGATCCGGCCTTTCATCTCCTCGAAAAGCGCATCTTGAAGCGGCGCCGTATGGGCCAGCATGGCCTCGGTATAGGCGTTTTCGGCTTCAAGATGGGCGCGGATATCGGCACGTAGGACGGACGGATCCCGCATCACGGCCTGCCAGTTGTCATCCCGCAGCCAATAATAGTCGTCCGTACGCGTGCGGCCATGGAGTTCCAGCACATGCGGGCGGCGTTCGGGTTGAGGCGGGCGGGGCGGTGTCATGATCGGTCCATCCATCGGTGTCTGATGGGCCGGGACGCTATCATGCGGTTTGGCGATCACAAAGCGGCCTTGGGCCCGCTTTGCCCCGCGACGCGGCCGGCGTCTTGGGATAGGATGCGCACTCGGTTTTCACGGTCAAGGGAGAGCGGCATGCTCCGTTTGGGTCTTTCCGGAATGATCGCTATCGGTGTCATGAGCGCGGCGGCGGCGCCCGCTCTGGCCGACACGCGTGATCTGACATTGCCGGACGGTTTTAAGGCAACCGTCTTTGCGGACTCGGTCGGCCGCGCCCGGCATATTGCGGTCCGGGCCAACGGCGATGTCTATGTCAATCTGCGTGACGCCGGCGTCGTTGCGCTGCGGGATACCGATGGCGACGGCACGGCCGACCGGAGCGAGACCTTCGGCACCGCCGAGGGGACCGGCATCGAAGCGCGCGGCACTTGGCTCTATGTCGCCTCGCGTGAGGCCGTGTTCCGCTATGACATGACGGATGCGGATCTGGTGCCGGAGACCGCCCCGGAACTGCTGATTGGCGGGTTCCCGGAACAACGGGCGCATGCCGCCAAGACCTTCACCTTCGACGAAGCGGGCCACATCTATGTCAATCAGGGTGTGCCGTCGAATGCCTGCCAGGAAGAGACACGCACGCCTGGATCGCCGGGGCAGGATCCGTGCTCGGATCTTGAGCGCAGCGGCATTTGGCGTTTCCCGGCGGATACACTCGGCCAGGACCAGATGACTGACGGCACGCTGTTCGCCACGGGTCTGCGCCACTCGGTGGCGATCAATTGGAACCCCGGCGCCGGTCAGGTTTTCATTGTCAATCACGGGCGTGACCAGCTTAATACGCTGTGGCCGGACTATTACGACGCGGAGGACAATGCGCGCCTGCCGGCCGAGGAAATGCATGCGCTCAGCATGGGCTCGAATGTAGGCTGGCCGTTCACTTATTACGACCGCGAGAATGGCGTGCGCATGGTTGCGCCGGAATATGGCGGAGACGGTCAAACGGCCGCCGAGCCGGGTCGGTTTCAGGACCCGGTTGCGACCTTCCCGGCCCATTGGGCGCCCAATGACCTTCTGTTCTATACCGGCGATGCCTTCCCCGAGATGTATCGGGGCGGGGCGTTTGTGGCCTTTCACGGTTCCTGGAATCGGGCGCCGTTGCCCCAGGGCGGATACAATGTCGTTTTTGTTCCGTTCAAGGAGGGGATGCCGTCGGGGGACTGGCAGGTCTTTGCCGACGGGTTCAAAGGGGCCGAGACGCTGGCCAGCCCGCGCGATGCGGTGGCCCGTCCCACGGGATTGGCGCAGGGACCGGACGGAGCGCTCTATGTAGCGGATTCGGTGAAGGGTACGGTCTGGCGCATCACCTATGAGGGGGCGGAATGATCCGTACCGGGCGTTTGCTGGCGGCGGGCTCTTTGGCCGCCGGCATCGCCGTCGCGCCGGCCGCAGCCGAACCGGACGGTCAGGCGCTCTACGCGCGCCATTGCCTCGCCTGCCATCAGGCCGACGGCGGCGGCGTGCCGGACTTTCAGCCCGCACTGATCGGCAGTCCCGTGGTCACAGGCGCTCCGGAAACCCTGATCGCCTGGACATTTCTGGGCAATCCGCCCGATGCGCCGCCCGGCCAATGGAGCAATGCCATGCCCGGTTTCGCCGGGCTCAGCGATAGCGAGATGGCCAGCATTCTCACCTATATCCGGACCGCATTCGGGCATGACGGTCCGGTTGCGGATGCAAAGGTGACGACGGATCAGGTGGCCGGGGTGCGGGCGTCGCTCAACCTTGCTCCGCCGGCTGAAAATCCAGCGCAAAACCATTGATGCAATAGCGCAAGCCTGTAGGCGGCGGGCCGTCCGGGAACACATGACCCAGATGACCGTCGCAGCGGGCGCATAACACTTCGGTGCGCACCATGAAGAAACTCCGGTCCTCCTTTGTCGTGACGACCTCATGGGATAACGGCTGATAAAAGCTCGGCCAGCCAGTGCCGGAGTCGTATTTGGTCTTGGAGCTGAACAGCGGGAGGTGGCAGGCGGCGCACAGATATTGCCCGTCGCCTTGCGCGTCGAGATGGGGCCCGGTGAATGCGCGCTCGGTGCCGTGCTGACGCATGATCCGGTATTGGTCCGGCGTCAGCAGAGCCTTCCATTCCTCTTCGGTACGGACGATTTTTTCGACCATGGCGCGCCGGATCCCGTGGTTGAGCGGTCAGGGATAGATGATGCTGATCGTCTCGGCGATGCAAGCCGGACGGTCCTGACCGTCGATTTCGATCGTGATCTCATTGATCATCTGAATGCCGCCGGCTTTCGGTTCAACCGACACAAGCTTCTGGCGGGCCCGCACCTTGCTGCCCACCGGCACCATATTGGTGAACCGGACTTTGTTGCAGCCATAATTGATGCCGCGCGAGACACCGTCGATACGGACGATCTGAGCGCCAAGCCAGGGGATCAGCGACAGGGTGAGAAAGCCGTGGGCGATGGTGGTGCCGGTCGGCAGTTCCTTTGCCGCGCGTTCGGGGTCGATATGAATCCATTGATGATCGCCCGTGGCGTCGGCGAACTGATTGATCCGGTCCTGGGTGATCTCCACCCATTCCGAATGCCCCAGATCCTCGCCGACATGGTTTGCAAGATCATTGAACTGCAAGGTTTTCATCGCGGGTCTCCTGTTACTGATCAGACGATTTTCGAGTCGCGGTTGCCCCAGTACTGATCCCGCAGCAGGCGCTTGTAAAGCTTGCCGGTGGGGTGGCGGGGCAATTCTTCAAGGAAATCCACCGAGCGCGGACATTTGACACTCGACAGATGGGCGCGGCAGAAGGCGATCAACTCAATTTCCAGATCCGGCCCGGCATCGGCCATGGACACCGGCTGAACCACCGCTTTGACCTCTTCGCCGAAATCCTCGTTGGGTACGCCGAACACGGCAACATCGGCCACCTTGTCATGGGTCACGAGCAGGTTTTCGATTTCCTGGGGATAGATGTTCACACCGCCCGAGATGATCATATGGGCCTTGCGGTCGGTCAGGAACAGATAGCCCTCCGCATCCACATAGCCGACATCGCCCAGGGTGGATTTACCGTCGGCCGTTCGGGACTCGGCGGTCTTCTCGGGCGCGTTGTGATACTCGAATTGCGGGCCGTCGGCGAAATAGATCGTGCCGGGTTCACCGGGCGGCTGTTCCGTGCCGTCCTCATCCAGAATGTGGATGACGCCGAGGAGGGCCTTGCCGACCGAGCCCGGCCGTTCCAGCCATTCTTCGGGTGAGATGGCGCAAAAGCCGTTGCCTTCCGTACCCGCATAATATTCATAGATCACCGGGCCCCACCACTCCATCATAGCCTGCTTGATCGGAACGGGGCAGGGTGCGGCGGCGTGGATCGCGACCTTCAGGGAACTGACATCGTATTTCAGCCGGTTGGCTTCGGGCAGCTTCAGCATCCGGACGAACATGGTCGGCACCCACTGGCTATGGGTGACCTTGTGCCGCTCGATCAGTGCGAGCGCCTCCTCGGGTTCGAACTTCTCCATCACGATGACCGTCCCGCCCAAGCGCTGGGCGGCCATGCAATAGCGCAGCGGCGCGGCGTGATAAAGCGGCGCGGGCGACAGATAGGTGATGGTGTCGTCAAACCCGTAAAGAAACTGGGTCAGCGCCAGGAGCGGATTGGGCGCATCGATCGCCTCGCCGGACAGGGCGATTTTGATGCCCTTGGGGCGTCCTGTGGTGCCCGAGGAATAGAGCATGTCCGCGCCCGCGGTCTCATCCGCAATCGGCGCGGTGGGTTCGGCGTCGCGCAGACTCTCATAGGACTGATAACCCTCGATCGCCCCATCGACCATGAGCCGGGTGGTCACGCCGGGCATCAGCGCGACCAATTCCATGGCCACCGGTGCCATGGCCTGGGACGTCACGAAGAGTTTCGCGCCGCTGTCGCCGGCGATGTAGTCGATCTCGCCCGCGGTGAGCCGGGAGCTGATGCAGGCATAATAGAGCCCAGAGCGCTGCGCCGCCCAGCAGATTTCCAAAAACCGCGCATTGTTCTCCATACAGATCGCGATGCAGTCGCCGGGCTTCAGGCCCAGACGGCGGAACAAATGGGCGGTCTGGTTCGAGCGCTCGTCAAGCTGCTGATAGGTCACCGTCTCCAGGCTGTGCGCCATGATATAGGCGGGCTTGGACGGGTTGGTCTGGGCGTGAACCTTTGGGTGCATGGGCGAACTCCCTGAACTGGTCCGGTACGGCTTATCGGGTGGACTCCGCGGCGGCCGGCGTTCGGCCGAGGATCATATCGGCGGCTTTCTCGGCGATCATGATGGTCGGTGCGTTGGTGTTGCCCGAGACGAGACGCGGCATGACCGAGGCATCGACGATGCGCAGGCTTTCGATGCCGTGAACGCTCAAGCGGGCATCGACGACGGCCAGCGGATCGGGACCCATGCGGCAGGTGCCCACGGGGTGATAGATGGTGGTGCCGTTGTCGCGCGCATAGGCCAGCAGGTCCTCGTCCGACTGACAGTCCGCGCCCGGTGAGAGTTCCTCGCCCCGATACCGGTCCATGGCCGCCTGTTCGACGATCCTCCGGCCCCAGCGTAATCCCGCGACGACCGTCTGCTGGTCGAGCGGATCGCTGAGATAATTGGGCCGGATGGCGGCATGGGCTGCCGGATCGGGCGAGCGCAGATGGACCGACCCCCGGCTTTCGGGGCGCAACTGACAGGGTGCAGTCGTCAGTCCGGGGAGAGATTCGAGCACCATGTCCTGACTTTCGGCCAGCTTGTCGATATCCATGGTGGCGGGGAGGATGTGGAACTGAACATCCGGCGTCGCAAGTTCGGGCCGCGTCTTGACGAAGGCGTAAAGGTGCGCCGCGCTCAACGCCAGGAGCCCCTGGCGCTTGATCGCATAGGTCAGGACCTCGCGCAGAAAGGCCAGACCCTTGGCCTGATCGTTGACTGTCACCGGTTCGGTGATCCGGTGCCGGACGGATGTCACATAATGATCCTGAAGGTTCTCGCCGACACCGGGCAGGGCATGGACGATCTCGATGCCATGGGCCTTGAGAACCGAGGGGTCGCCGATGCCTGACAGTTCCAACAGATGCGGCGAGTTGATTGCGCCGCCGCACAGGATCACCTCCCGCCCGGCGCGGGCCTCGCGCGGCGTGCCTTTCTCGCGATAGGCCACGCCCACGGCTTTGCGCCCTTCCAGGATCACCCGTTCAGCCAGGGCATGGGTGACCACATGGAGATTGGGCCGCTTCATCGCGGGCTTCAGATAGGCCCGCGCCGCGCTGTGGCGCCGGCCGTCCTTCACGGTGAGCTGGAAATAGCCGATGCCTTCCTGTTGCGATCCGTTGATGTCCGGATTGTCCGGGAGCCCGGCTTCCACCCCGGCACGGATCATCGCATCGCTCACCGGATTGCGGGCTGTCGGATCGGAGACGGTCAAGGGGCCGTCCGTACCGTGAAGGTCGTCTGTGCAGCGCTCATTGCCTTCCGAACGCCGGAAATAGGGCAGGACATCGGCAAAGCCCCAGCCCTCATTGCCCATCTGGCGCCAGCCGTCATAGTCCTCGGCTTGGCCGCGCACATAAAGAAGCCCGTTGATCGAACTCGATCCCCCGAGCACCTTGCCGCGCGGCCACACATGGGTGCGGTCATTGGTGCCGGGGTCGGGTTCGGTCTCGTAGAGCCAGTTGACCGCGGGGTCCTTCAGGGTGCGGGCATAGCCGACCGGGATGTGGATCCAGGGGCTGGTGTCCTTGCCGCCGGCCTCCAGCAGCAGTACCGAATTGCGCGGATCCGCCGATAAGCGGTTGGCCAGAACACAGCCGGCCGACCCGGCGCCCACGATCACATAATCATACATATCCGCCTGCCCGGCCTCGTCCCTGACATCCTCATCGGCCGGGCCAACATTCTCGACGGCCGACCGTTTTTTCCCATGATAGGGACACTCTGGAGCCCGCGCAAAGCCCGTGGGTCCGCATTGACCTGCCGCTGCGTCAGGGCTGCTAGGGTGGGGGCAATGCCGGGAGCACGCGGGTCCGCCGCGGCGCCGCCACGGATGAACCGGTCTGGGATAGGGCAGGCCGAAATTAGGGAGGAGCGCATGACATACGAGCAGATTACCTATGAGGTCGAGGATCAGGTCCTGACCATCACGCTCAACCGGCCGGACAAGCTCAATGCCTTCACACCGGTGATGATGGGCGAACTCATCGACGCCTTCGACCGGGCGGATGGCGACGACAATGTGCGGGCGATCGTGGTCACCGGCGCGGGCCGGGCGTTTTGCGCCGGGGCGGATCTGTCGCGCGGCGGCGACACCTTCACCCGGCCCGGTGCCGGCGGCGAGCGCCCGTCCATCGACTATTCCGATCCCGCCATCCGCGACGGCGGCGGCCGGGTGACCTTGCGCATCTATGAGTGCCTGAAACCGGTAATCGCGGCGGTGAACGGCCCGGCGGTCGGCATCGGCGCCACCATGCAACTGCCCATGGATATCCGGCTGGCCAGCGAGCAGGCGCGGTTCGGCTTCGTGTTCGCCCGCCGGGGCATTGTGCCTGAGGCCTGTTCCAGCTGGTTCCTGCCCCGCGTCGTCGGCATCTCGCGCGCCCTGGAATGGACCTTCTCGGGCGAGGTCTTCCCCGCGACCGAGGCGCTGAACGGCGGTCTGGTGCGCGCGATCTACAAGCCGGAAGACCTGCTCCCCGCGGCCCAGGCCATGGCCCGGGACATCGCCCAGAACACCTCGGCGATCTCGGTGGCCCTGACCCGACAGATGATGTGGCGGATGCTCGGCGCGGACCATCCCATGGAGGCCCATAAGGTCGACAGCCGGGGCGTCGTGGCAACCGGCCGCTCGGCGGATGCCCGCGAGGGGGTGACCTCATTCCTGGAGAAACGCCAGCCGGACTATCCGCTTAAAGTGAGCGCGGATATGCCGGACTTCTTCCCCTGGTATGCCGAACGGCCCTATAAGTAGACCCAAGGGGGTGCCGGCCTCGAAACGGGCCGGCCGTCCCGTCGGGGGCCTGTACCTTCGGTCCTGATCTGCCGCTTGCCACGCATCGGACCGCGTTATGCACGACATCATCCTGGCCATTTTCGGCGTTGCCGTCCTTTTGGGGCTGGTCAGCCTCATGGTGCCGCTCGCCCGGCGCCTCGACATGCCCTACACGGTCCTTCTCGCGCTGTTCGGAGCGGGCCTCGGATTCGTCGTGGCCGCCGATCTTCAGGTCGATGGTATCGCCGGGGACTTCGTGGCGGCCCTGCGCCGGCTCGACCTGTCGGCTGAGGCGTTCCTTTATCTGTTCCTGCCGCCGCTCCTGTTTGCGGCCGGGCTGGGGATCAATGTCCGGCGGCTGATGGACGATGTCGGCCCGGTGATCGTGCTGGCGGTCTTCGCCGTGGTCGTGTGCACCGGCGTTGTGGGCCTGGTGCTGTCCTTCGTCGCGCCGCAATACGGCATTCTGGCCTGCCTGCTTCTAGGCTCGATCGTCGCCACCACGGATTCCGCCGCGGTGGTGGCGATCTTCCGGGATATTGGCGCTCCGGCCCGGTTGAGCATTATCGTCGAGGGCGAGAGCCTCTTTAACGACGCGGCGGCGATCGCGATTTTCGTGGTGCTGCTGGGCATGCTCAGCGGCGGGGAGACCGGCATCAATGCGGGCCTTGGCGCATTTTTCATCGGTCTTATTGGCGGGCTGGTGACCGGCTATGTGCTGGCGCGGGTCTTCGCCGCCATCATCGGGCTTCTGCGCGACGCCGCGCTGACCGAAATCACGCTCACTGTGACCCTGGCCTATCTCGCCTTTATCGGTGCGGAGGTCTATCTCGGCGTCTCCGGTGTCATCGCGGTGGTGACCGCCGCCATGGTGCTGAACTCCGAGGGGCGCACCCGGGTCACGCCGGGGACCTGGGAGTCCATGATCGACACCTGGCGGCTGGTCGAATTCATCGCCACCAGCCTCATCTTTACGCTCGCCGCCATGAAGGCGCCCGCGGTCCTGGCCGGGTTCAGCGCCGAGGATTTCCTGATCGTCGTGGCGCTGTTCCTGGCGACCATCGCGGCGCGCGCCGTGGTCCTTTACGGGGTGATGCCGGGCCTCAGCATGTTCCGGATCGCACAGCCCATCAGCGGGTCCTACAAGGCGGTGATGGTCTGGGGCGGCCTGCGCGGCGCGGTGACCGTGGCGCTGGCGCTGGCGGTGGCCGAGAACGAAGCGATTCCGGAGGATGTGCGCAGCTTTATCCTGGTTTCGGCCACGGGCTTTGTGTTCATGACCCTGGTCGTGATGGCGCCGACCATCCGCCCGCTGATGGCGTTCTTTCACCTGTCGGCCCTGACCACCCAGGACAAGGCGGTGCGCGACCGGGTGCTCGGGCTGGCGCGCGCGCGGGTGCGCAACCGGATGCGCGACGTGGCGGGCAATCTGGGGTTCAACGGCGCGCTCAGCGAGTCGCTGCGTTCGGAGTTTTCCGAGGGCAACGATGCGGCGATCCATCTGCGCGACGTACCGCATACGGAGCGCCGGCAGTTCGGCTATTCGGTCCTGGCGGGCCGGGAGCGCGAATTCTATATGAGCTACTTCCAGTCCGGCATTTTGAACCGCCGGATTGCCGATCTCCTGCGCACCCAGACCGGGCGGATCATCGACGCGGTCAAGACCCATGACAATGGACCCGATGTCGGCGACCGGTATCTCCAGACTGCGGTAAGCCTTCTGGCCATCGACCGGCGCTTCCGTCTGGCGCTCTGGCTCTATCACCGGGTGGGGCTCGTGGGACCGCTGTCGCAGGCCGTGTCCGACCGGTTCGAGGTCTTGATCATTTCGCAGCTGGCCCTGCGGGACCTGACCCAGTTCGTGCAGTCGCAACTGTCCAAGCTTGTGGGCGAGGATATCGGCGCGGATCTGGAACGCGATCTGATGCAGCGCGAGCAGGTCGTCAGCGGCAGTCTCGATGCTTTGGATCTTCAGTACCCGTCTTATGCCGCCATGCTGCGCGCGCGCTATGTGGAGCGGGTGGCCCTCGGATTTGAACATGACGAATATCAACAGCAACTCGATCAGGCGGTGATCAGCAACGAGGTGTTCGAGGATCTGGAACAGGACCGGCTTGGGCGCGCGCGCCGTCTGGAACACCGTCCCACGCTCGATCTCGGGCTGCGCCTGTCGTCGCTGTTGCAAAAAGTGCCGCTGTTCGCCGGGCTGGATGATGCCACCCTGCAAGCGCTGGCCAAGCTGTTGATGCCGCGCATCGCGGTGCCGGGCGAGAAGGTCATCGTGAAAGGCACGGCGGGGGATTGCATTTATTTCGTGGTCGCCGGCGCGGTGGATGTCGTCCTGCCCGACACGCGCATTCGGCTCGGCAATGGCGATTTCTTCGGCGAGATGGCGCTCTTGACCAACGAGCCGCGCAATGCCGATGTGGAGTCGGTGGGCTTCTCGACGCTGCTCATGCTCAACGCGCGGGACTTCCAGCGTCTGGTGCGCGCCAATCCGAAACTGCGTGAGCAGATCGAGAAGACGGCCGAGGCGCGCAAGACCGCCGCACACTGAGCGTCACGCCCAAAGCGCCGGCCAGATCGTTACCGATTGAGATCGTTACCGGTTGAGATCGTTAGCGGCGAGGCCGGTCGTCGCCTGAAATCAGCTCGTTGAAATTGGCGCCCCACTCGTCGAACAGCAGCATGGTGCATTCGCCGGTATCCAGTTGGGCGGCCTCGGCCCGCAGCCAGGCCTCGCGGAAGTCGTCGAAGCCGTCCCAGCGGATGCCGAATTCTTCCTCGCGAATGCGGGCTTCGTCGCGCGCGATTTCCGTGGCCAGCATGCGGCACGGATCGGGCGAGCCGTAATAGACCGAAATCCCGACAAAAACCGCAATCAGAAGAAGCAGGATGACGAGCAGAACGCGGGCCATGGTTCATTCCCCCCGGAAGACCGTTGCGTCAGATCGGACCGCGGTCGAAGCGGTCGTCGAACAGGAAGTCCTGGCCGCGCCGGTCATTGCCGACCCGGCTGCCGCCGCACACCGTGTAGCCCTGACGCCAGCCGACCTGATAGGCCTCGTCGGACCCGAACAGGGTCTCGTTGCGGGTGATGGTGCTGCTGAACCCTTCGACGCGCTGATTGCCCGTGGTGCACCCGTCGGAATAGCCCTGCTGATAGCTGGTCGTGTTCACGAGGGCAGGGTCGGTGCGGTTCGCGCAGGCGGCCAGACCCGCGAGCGCCAGAACGACACCGGCGCGCAAGGCAAGGGAAGCGGAACGGTCAACCATGGATCTGGCCTCATCAAAGGGCGCCGCGCACAGGGCACCGGTAAACGCAGATTAGGGACAAAGCCGCACTTCGCCGATCAGGTGCTTTAAACCCGCCCCAACGCCTGACCCACAATGCGACGATTGAAGGCCCGAGGAAACCCTTGAATCACGAAACGGGCCGTGCTGCCGGACCCGGTGACCTTACGTCACCGGTGCGGTCAAACCTCGCGGTTGGGAAACAGCCGCTGGCGCAGCCAACCCCAGGTGCTGTTACCGTTCAGCACGAGGCGGTATAGCGCGTCAAACCGGGCCTCATGGGCCGCCGGATCCGCGTAAAGCGTGCGCCGTCCGGTCACCATGCAATCCGGATCGAGGGACCGGACGACCTGAGCCGGATTGCCGGCGACGATCGTGTCGGGCGGCACATCCCGGGTCACCACCGCCCGGGCGCCGACGATCGACCGGGCCCCGATATGCACACCCTTGCCGATCAAGGCCCCATCGCCGATCCAGGCGTCCTCCTCGAGGACGACGGCGCCCCGGCGGCCGGGGGCCTGGGTGCGGTCATACTGATCGTGCCAGTCGGCATCCGAGATCACCACATGGGGCGCCAGCATCACACCCTGGCCTAAGGTGATCCGCTCGGCCGCCATCAATCGGCACCCCGGTCCGATCAGACTGCAATGGCCCAGATGGATCGCGCCGGTGCCCTCGGCATGCTGCCAGGTGGTCAGGCGGATCGGCGCCTCGGCGGTGGCACGCAGTTCCACATGATCGCCCATGGTGATGTTGGGGCCGAACAGATTGACGTGCCACGGGCGGCTTACGGCCGGTCCCCGTCCCGCCGCGTCAAAATGCGGCAGCAGAAAGCGGCGCGCATAGGCCGCCTCGACGCCTGCGAAGACCTGGCGCATCCAATAAGGGCGGTGATCCCGGCGCAAACAGGCCTCCTTGCAGTAGGGATGACGGCGGGTCAGACCTGCGGTGCACCGGCGGGCCGTGTCAAGACGGGCTGGCGCCCGGTCCTGTGCCGGCAGCCTGACATGGCTGACCGCGGGCATGTCCGAAGTTTCCACAAAACTGAAATTGCTTTGTCTCACGCCCCGTCTTTGGCAGATTACCAGGAACGCAACAGCGCGAGACGGGCGGCGAACACCATGCTCCTAGCGGTTTTGGCTGGATTCCTGTTGGCACTTCTGGCGCCAGCAGTGAACCGGATTTTGCATAATGCGGCCGGCTGGGTGCTCGCCCTGCTCCCGGCGGCGCTGACGCTTTACTTCGCCCAGTTCCTGGGGCCGGTCGGCGACGGTGAGGTCATCCGCGAGAGCCTGCCCTGGCTCGATCTGTTCGGCGGGATCAATCTGTCCTTTGCGCTCGACGGCTTGAGCCTGATGTTCGCGCTGCTGATCAGCGGCATCGGCACCTTTATCGTCATCTATGCGGGCGGCTATCTGCACGGCCATGTCAATCTGGGCCGGTTCTACGCCTTCTTGCTGATGTTCATGGCCTCGATGCTCGGCGTCGTGCTGGCCGACAACATCATCACCTTCTTCGTATTCTGGGAGCTGACATCGCTGACGTCGTTCCTGCTGATCGGTTTCAACCATGACAAAGCGCGCTCGCGCCGGGCCGCGGTTCAGGCGCTCGTGGTGACCGGCGGCGGCGGTCTTGTGCTGCTCGCCGGGCTTCTGGTGATGGCCGGGATCGGCGGCAGTCTGGAATTCTCCGAACTGCTGGCCAGCGGCGATGTGTTCCGGGAGCACGCCTGGTACCCGCTCTTGCTGATCCTCATTCTCGGCGGCGCCTTCACGAAATCGGCCCAGGTGCCGTTCCATTTCTGGCTGCCCAACGCCATGGAGGCGCCGACGCCGGTGTCGGCCTATCTGCATTCGGCGACCATGGTGAAGGCGGGCGTCTATCTTCTGGCGCGGGTTCATCCGGCGCTCGGCGGCACCGAGATGTGGATGATGATCCTGACCGGCTTCGGTGCGGCGACCTTCCTGACCGGCGTTATTCTCGGCCTGCGCCAGACCGATCTGAAACTCATGCTGGCCTATACGACCGTCGCGAGCCTGGGTCTTCTGGTCATGTTGCTGGGCCTGGGCAGCGAGAAGGCCGTGGTTGGCGCGATGGCCTATCTGTTCGCCCATTCGCTGTTCAAGGGCGCACTTTTCATGGTCGCGGGCGGCATCGATCATGCGACCGGCACCCGCAACCGCGACATGCTGGGCGGGCTCTTCGGCGCCATGCCGATCACCGCGGTCGCATCGATCCTGGCGGTGCTGTCGATGGCGGGCCTGCCGCCGTTTATCGGCTTTCTGGCCAAGGAGGTGATCTACACCGGGACCGTCGCGGTGGACCAGGCCGATCTGATCACCGGGATCGCCGTGGCCGGCAATATCATGATGGGCGCCATCGCCGCTCTGGCCGGTTTCGGTCCGTTCATCGGCCAACGCAAGCAGACGCCGCACACGCCCCATGAGGGCGGGCCGTCGCTGTGGCTCGGGCCGATGGTGCTCGCCGTGCTGGGTCTTGGGACCGCGCTCGGTCTGGGGTGGACGGAGCATTTCATTCTGCTGCCGGCGTCCTCGGCGGTCTGGGGCTCGGCCATCGACATGCACCTGCATCTGTGGGTGGGCGTGAATGTGCCGTTCATCCTCTCGGTCGTGACCGTTGTCGGCGCGATCGTCCTGTTCCTGATCGGCGGTCCCGTGGGCCGGGCGATCGGAGCGGTCACGCGTCCGCTCTGGGGACCGGACCGGGGCTATGACCAGTTCCTTTACGGCTTGCGGATGATCTCGAAAGGCACGGTCGGCCTCATTCAGACCGGCAGTCTGCACACCTACATGATTGCCTCGTTCCTGGTGTTCGCGCTGGCCCTGGCGGTGCCGCTGATCGTGCCGCTCGTCACGGGGACGCAAAGCGTCAGCGATCTTGCCGGCGGGGTGGCCGATCTGTTCCCGCCCTTACCCGAGGCCGATTTCTTCGTTTACGGCGTGTGTATCCTCACGGTGCTTGGGGCGCTAACGGTGATGTATTCGTCGCGGCGCCTGCTGGCCATTCTGGCGCTGGGCGTTCTTGGTCTGTCGGTGGCCCTGATCTTCCTGTTGTTCGGGGCGCCGGATCTGGCCTTCACGCAGTTCATGGTGGAAACCCTCTCGGTGATCATTCTGGCGCTGGTCATCCTGCGCCTGCCGGTGGACCGCGACGACAAGCGCAAGCGGCTCTCGGCGACCCGGGACGGCCTCGTGGCCTTGAGCGTCGGCTTTCTCGTCACCGTGGTTCTGTTGGCCGTCACGGCCGAACCGCTCGATATGCGTCTGTCGGAGTATTTCGCGCAGACCGCTTATCCGGAAGCCAAGGGCAAGAACATCGTCAATGTGATCCTTGTGGATTTCCGCGCCCTCGATACCTTCGGCGAAATCGCGGTGCTGGTGATCGCGGGAGTGGCGGCGTTGGCGCTGATCGGCGCGCGCGGCTGGGCCGATGGCGGCGCGGCGCAACGGGAGGGCCAGAAATGAGTTCGATCATCCTGCGGGTCGGGATGCCGGGCATTGCCTGCGTGACGATCCTGTTTTCGATCTTCGTGCTGTTTCGCGGCCATAACGAGCCTGGCGGCGGCTTTATCGGCGGGCTCCTGGGCGCATCGGCCTTTGCCCTTTATTCGATGACGGAAGGTGTCGAGGCGACCAAACGGGCCATGGGCCTGCCGGCGATCACCTATGCCGGCATTGGCCTCGTGATCGGCGGTCTGGCCGGGTTCCTGTCGCTGCCCGCGGGCGAGGCCTTCATGACCGGCCTTTGGTACATTCCCGAGTTCGACGACAGCTTCAAGCTGATCGCCACGCCGGTGCTGTTCGACATCGGAGTTTATCTCGTCGTGGTCGGCACGATCACCGCGCTGGTTTTGGAACTGGAGGGCAACTGACGTGGAACCGGTGCTCAGCATCGTTGTGGGCCTGCTCTTCGCGATTGCCCTTTATCTGCTGATGTCGCGCTCGCTGGTGCGCATCGTGCTCGGCGTCGCGGTGCTCGGCAACGCGGCCAATCTCCTGATCTTTACGGCCGGACGTCTGACCCGGGAGATCCCGCCGCTGGTGCCCGCCGACGCCAAGGTGCCCACCGAGGCCATCGCCAATCCGCTGCCCCAGGCGCTGATCCTCACCGCCATCGTGATCAGCTTTGCGCTGTTCGCTTTCGTTCTGGTGCTGGCCTATCGCGCTTATGAAACCCTGGGCACGGTCGACACCTCGGCGATGCGCGTGGCCGAGCCCAAGGATCTTCAAGAAGGGGATGTGCGATGATGGTGCCCCCCGAATGGCTCGTCATCCTGCCGGTGGCCGGGCTCCTTCTGCTGTCGGGTCTCGGCGTCGTCTTCTGGCGCAACGCGGCGGCCCAGGCAGTCATCGGCATTGCCGGGGCGATCGCCATGCTCGTGACCGCCATTGCGCTGTTTCAGCATGTCTGGGTCAATGGCCCGGTCGCCATGGCCATGAGCGGCTGGGACGCGCCGTTCGGCATCGTGCTGGTCGCCGATATGTTCAGTGCCGGGCTGGTGCTCGTCACCGCGATCATCGGCGTGCTGATCACGCTCTTTGCGCTCGGCACGATCGATCCGCAGACCCGGTCCTATGGGTTCTATCCCATGGTGCTGGCGCTGCTCGCGGGCGTCGCGGGTGGGTTCCTGACCGGCGATGTGTTCAATCTTTATGTGTGGCTCGAGGTCATGCTGATCTCGTCCTTCGGCCTTCTGGTCCTGGGCGGATCGCGGGAGCAGATCGACGGCGCGGTGAAATACGCGGCGGTCAATCTGGTGGCCACCACCTTGTTCCTGGTCGCGACCGGCCTGCTTTACGGCGTGACGGGCACGCTCAATATGGCGGATCTGTCCGGGGTCGTCGCCGAGATCGGCATGACGCCGACGCTTCAGGTCGTGGCCGCGCTCTATCTCGTGGCGCTCGGCATGAAAGCGGCGGCCTTCCCGCTCTTCTTCTGGCTGCCCGCCTCTTATCACACCCCGGCGCCGGTGGTCTCGGCGCTGTTCGCGGCGCTTTTGACCAAGGTGGGCGTCTATGCGCTCTATCGCGTTTTCACCCTGATCTTCCCGATGACCGATCTGTTCGCGGATGCGGTGCTTATCGTCGCGTTCGGCACCATGCTGTTCGGCGCGCTCGGGGCCCTGGCGCAGACGGATTTGCGCCGCATGGTGGCGTTCCTGGTGATCGCCGGCATCGGCTATATGCTGGTCGGGCTGGGCCTGGGCGGGTCCATGGCCTTTACCGGGTCGATCACCTATTTCGTCCATTCCATGCTGATCACGGCGGCCCTGTTCATGGCCGCCGGCCTCGCGCGCTGGATCGGCGGCAGCACGCTCATCGGCGAGATCGGCGGCGTGTATCGCGCCGCACCGCTGTTTGCCATGCTGGTGCTGTGCGCTGTTCTGGCCATGGGCGGTATGCCGCCGTTTAGCGGGTTGTGGCCCAAGATCATTCTGATCAAGGCCGGTCTCGATGCCGAAGCGGTCTGGACCATTGTCTTTATTCTTGTGTCCGCGTTTGTCACCCTGGCTGCCTTGGGCCGGGCCTTCGCGCTTGGGATCTGGCGCGACCGCGAAGACGATGCGCCGCCGGTCGAGGCCGCGCGGTTGCCGGCCGGCGCGGTTGTGTCCTTTGCTATGCTGGTCGTCCTGACCACTGCGATCGGCGTCTGGCCGGCGCCTTTGGTCGAATTCGCCGAGCGCGCGGCGGACGGGCTTCTGGATCCAGGCGCTTATACCGGCGCCGTTCTCGGCGATGCACGGTAAGGGAGGAGCGGGATGCGCACGGTTTCTTGGCTGCTCTTTCTGGTGATCTTCTGGGCCGGCATCACTGCCGCGCACACGCCCAGCGGCGTGGCCACCGGGCTGGTCGTGGCCCTTGTCGCGGTGTGGTTCATCCGGCACCGGATCGGCCGGCTGCCGATGCTCATTCATCCCTGGCATTTCACGGTGCTGGTCTTCACCTTCATTTGGGAACTGATCAAATCGGCCGTACGGGTCGCCGTGCAGGTGCTCAGCCCGCGCCTCAATGTTCATCCGGGCAATGTGGCGATCCCGCTCAGCACCGATCAGGATTTCGAAATCGCTGTTCTGGCCAATCTGATCACGCTCACACCAGGCACGCTGAGCGTCGATGTCTCGGCGGACAAATCAACGCTCTATATCCACGCGCTTGATGCCAGCGACCCCGATGCGGTGCGCCGCGACATCAAGCAGACATTCGAGACCAAGATCATGAAGGCGTTCCGATGATGGCTGATTTTCCCTGGCCGGACGGTTTTTTCGCTTGGTCCATGGCGATTTCCTATGCGCTCGTTCTGATCGCGTTCGTCGTCGCGCTGATCCGGCTCGTGCGGGGGCCGAGTGTCCCGGACCGGGTGGTCGCGCTCGATTTCCTGACCCTGGTGGGGATGAATTTCGTGGCGCTGACGGCCTTGGAGACTGCCCGTTATGCCTATCTCGATGTTGCCATCGCTCTCGGTCTGATCGGCTTTTTGTCCACGGTTGCCCTGGCGCGCTATGTGCTGCGCCGCTCCCAGCATGCGGAGAAGGTCCATGACTGACACGTTGTTCGAGATCCTGTGCGGCGTTCTGGCCCTGCTCGGTGCCGGGTTTACGCTCCTGGCCGCCATCGGCCTGATCCGGTTCCCGGATGTCTATTCGCGCATGCATGCGGCTACCAAGGCCGGCGTCATGGGCGGCGGCCTCGTGCTGATCGCGGTCGCCATCCAGGCCAGCGCGCTGGATGTCACCTTGCGGGCCCTGGCCGGCGTCGTCTTTCTGATCATCACCGGGCCCATCGCGGCGCATCTTCTGGGCCGGGCGGCTTATACGGCGGGCGTGCCGTTGTGGTCGGGCGGCAATGGCGATGAGCTGAAGGGCCGCTACCGCGACAAGGCCGAGGCGCCCGAAGGCGCCGGCCTGCGCGCCGCCGATTACGAATAATCAGGTCCGTCGCGCGCCGTACCGGGCGGCGGGGCAATTCAACAGGTGATAAAACCGCAAGGCCGCGCAGGCTTCGTCTGGCGCGCACAGCGATTATTGCTTTTTTTACTTGAAATGAAGACAACGGATTTATAGCTTCGCAAAAGCTATCAAGCACATCCCAGGGCAAGATTTGAACAAAGAAAGAATACGACCAATGACAATCGAATTCTCCAAATCAGAGCTTGTCGACATGACCGCCGGTATTGTCGCAGCCTATGTGGGCAACAATGTCGTCGGGTCGAATGAATTGCCGGTGCTGATCCAACAGGTGTATGGCGCCCTTCAGGATGCCACGCGCGCCGAGCCCGAGGAGCGCAGCGAGCCGCTGAAGCCGGCGGTCAGCCCTAAAAAATCGGTGTTTCCGGACTACATTGTTTGTCTTGAAGACGGCAAGCAGTTCAAGTCGCTCAAGCGGCATCTGCGGACCCATTACAATCTCTCGCCCGAGGAATACCGCGAGAAATGGGGCCTTCCGAAAGACTATCCGATGGTCGCCCCGAACTATGCCGAGGCCCGCTCGCAGCTTGCCAAGCAAATGGGGCTGGGCCAGAAGGGCCGGACCCGCAAGAAGAAAAACTGAACGGCCCCGCCGATCCGGCGGCCGGATTTCCGCGGGCTTATCTCTGCCGGTCTTTGATCTCAGCCGGTTTGACGGGCCGGGCCGCGGAACCAAGCCAGGATCATGGCTTCATTCTCTCCGGCGGCCTCAAGCGCCATGCTGGCCGGCGTCGGCCAACCCGGTTCGAACAGGCTCTCGGTTTCATCCCGGAAAGTATCGGTCCGGCCTCCGAACGCTTGGGTCAGGGCCGCCATGCCGTCATTGCCATGCAGGCACCGCACATAGATCTTTTGATAAAGACGGTTGCGTGCGGCGATCAGGAGGCGTGCAAGCATGCGCCGTCCGTGACCGGCCTGCTGATGCTCCCCATCGACCGACAGGGCGGCACTCGCGGTCAGCGGCCAGCGCCAGTCGAGCGGTGTGAGCATGGCGCAGCCTTTCAGGTCGCCCGCGATCATGAGCCCGAAGACCGTTTCGCGCATCCAGTCGATCCGGGCGCAATAGGCGGCGATCTCCGCATCGCTGACGGTGCGCCCAAAGCGAAACTGGCGATCCTGCGCGCTCAGGCGCTGCAAATGCGCCTCGACCCGTCCGGCCTCCGCCGGCCACACGCGGCGCAGGGCACCGGCTTCGCTCGGCGGCGTTGGTGTGGGCAACGCGAAGGGCAGGGCAGCATGGGAACGCAAAGGCATAACGACGACGAACCTATTAAAACGGTGTACGATACGCGGGTTGGTGCATGCGCGCAGCTTAGTGCATGTTGCCGCCTGCGCAAACCGATGAGGCCGGATCAATCCTGGCGCGCCTGCGTGCGTTTGGGCTGAGGGCCGCGAGAACGACAGATCCATGGCTCCATCACGGAAAGCTCGGAAACACAATAAGACCAGCGAACCGGCACGGGCCACCTCCGGCGCCGCAGCGGGCTGGTCCGGTTTCTGGCCGGGCGTTGTTCTGCTCTTTCTGCTGACGATCGGCTTGGCGTTGCAACCATTCTTGTGGCAGGACGACACCGCGTCCGAGCCGTCCCGGTCGGACTGCGCCGTATGCCAATCATTCACGGCTTGGGCCGATACCTACCGGGCGGCCGGCGAATCCGCCGGGGCGGCCGGCAGACTCGTGCGGGTTTTGGCCCAGAGCATGACTGAGGCGCGGGACTCGTGCCGGCGCGGGGGTCTGTGCCCGCCTTCGAGAGACCAAACCGGAACCGGCACGGACGCCGATTGCGGTCCGGGCGATGATCTTAAGACGGATGACCGGGCGGTTGCGGCGGCGCTGGATCATGTCAACCGCTTCACCCAGGCCTGTCTCGGCCATGCCTGTCCGGTTCTCGATTGCGATGGGTTCAATGGCTTGCGCGCCCGGCTCGATGCGGCGGACCAGGCGGTTGCGGTCATGGCCGCATTGCCGCCCTCCGCCGTGCGTCCGCGCGGTGCCGTGGCCGAGACCGCGTTGGGCCGGGCGGCGTTGGATCTCAGCCGGACGCTGCGCGATCTACCCCGGGCGACCGCCGCCCATCTGGTCGATCCGGACGCAGCCCCGGCCGATCTCCTGGCCCTGCTGACCGCGCGCCGGGACGAGGCCGCGGC
>CAZHDI010000040.1:21700-28838 GCA_964531285.1 uncultured Alphaproteobacteria bacterium
GCCATGGGCACGGCCCAGGCGGATGTTCTCAAGGCGGTCTTGCGCCTCGAACACGATCTGACGGCCGCGCCCATCATTGCTGCCGCGCTGGACCCGGACGGTGGGGCGGCGGTCCAGACCCCGGCCTGTGCGGCCCGCATGAACCGCGCCGCCGATATGGCCGCACGGATCAGCCGGGCACGCGTGGCCTTGAGCCAGTGCGCCGTGCGGGCCGCCTGTCCGGCAGCGGATAATCCGCCCGGTGATCTTGCCACCGGGCTCGATCCCTTGAGCGATGCCGCGCGCCGGCTCGATGTGGCGATCGACGCTTTGCCGGCCCTGGCCGCCCTTGATCTGCGCGAAGACTCGGCGGTGAGCTTGGTGACGGACCGGACCCGCTATCGGGCCGGTGAGGCCATGCGGGTCACGCTGGCAGCCGAGGCAGCGGTCTGCACGGCTGAGCCCGGAGCGTGGCTTGGCGTCCTGGAGGCCGCCCGTCCGGACGATGCAGCGCAAGGCCTGGAGCGCGGCGACGAGGCCAAAGTGCGCCTTGTGGCCCGGCGGTCGGTGACGGGTCTCGGTCTTCAAGGTGCTGGGCGCACCTCGGTGCTGCTGGCGGCGCCGGATGTGCCGGGGACCTACGATCTCAAGACCTTCGCCCCCGAGGCACGCGGCGGCGCCGAAACGGCGGCGGTCCGGATCGATGTCGATCCGTCACCGGATCACTGCGACGGGTTCACCGGGATCTGGCGGACCAATTTCGGCACCCTGCGGATGGTCGAGCGTGACGGGATCGTGCGGGGGAGCTACCGCCGCTCGCCCGACTCCCGGGCCGGATTCCTGACCGGCCGCGTCGATGGTACGATCCTGACCGGTCATTGGGAATCCGAACTGGGCCGGGGCGGCACGCGGATGATCCTGGAGCGGGACGGGCAAGGGTTCCGGGGCACCTGGAGCCACTTGCCGGACAGTTACGGCGGCAACGGCCCCTGGTCGGGCGCTTGTGCCTTTCCGCCGGCGGATCGTCAGGAATAACTGATCCGCATGGCAATTTTGGCGGCCCAGTCGAGCGCCGCATCGGTCAGGCAATCCTGACCCGTCTCAAGCGGTACGAGCGTAAACCGGTCCGTGCCCGCCATAATCAGACGGCCAAGCCGCACGGGCCCGTCCGCGGGTTTCACCAGCGCATTGTGTCCGGCGACACCGATCATCTGCGCCCCCTCCTGCTTGGCACCGATCAGCACGTCTCCGGCGGCGTACGGACCGGCCGGAACGGTGAGGCGGACGGAAACGAGCGCGCCCGGCGGCGGGGTCAACAGGATGGGCGCGGCGGTCTCGGCGCCGTGCGCGATTCCGAACCGGTCCAGATCGCCCAGGCACGGGATCTCGGCTGCCTGGGTCGTGCCCAGCAGGGTGCCCGGTTCTACGTCGTACAGATCGCCGAATTTGTGCAGCCACTCGGCGGAGAGCGTGATCAGCGCGTTTTCGAGCCGCGATACGGTCTGAGCGGTGGTGCCCAGCGCCGTGGCGACTTCTGTCAGGGTGAGGTCCTTGGAGCGGCGGAGCTGTCTGAGGCGGTTCTGCATCTCGGCCCTCTCTTTCACATGAGGAGGAAAGTGACGTTAAAAATTCGCATATCACGTTATCCACAGGCCCTAGAAAAGATGTATACAAGGTTAACGTTACGGGTCGCGGAAATTTTATACACGGTTTTCCGTCGATCTGAAGCGAAATCCGGGGGGCCGGGTCTTACATCGATCGAAGGTGCGCGATGAGGTGCGAAGTTTGTACGCGAAAGGACTGCCCCGGGCCGGATCGCACCGGCCAATGCCGGGGCCAGCGACGGCTCTTGGATTCACTGAATGGGGCGCGGGACGCCGAGCGTCTCACCGCCGAGGCGACACTGGCGGCGCTGGCGACGCAGGAGGTCGTCGCGGCGGTTTTTCATGTGTCCGTTTCGGCCATGCGCGGGTCCGGCCGGACTGCCGCGGTGGCCCTGGCCCGGCAGACATCGGCCTATCTGTGCCATACGGAACTCGGGCTGAGCTATCAGCAGATCGCCCGCATTTTCGACCGGCACCGGGCTACCATCGCCCATGCCTGCGGCCGGGTCGAAGACCGGCGGGACGACGAGCGGTTCAACCGCGTTCTGATGGCCCTGGAGGAGGCGGTGCGGGCGATCCGGGGCCTGGGCGATCGGTTCGATCCCGGTGACGACGGCCCTGATGGTGTGGGGCCCTGCGGCGTCGGCTCCGGCGGCCCGCATTCGGGCGGCAGCGGATCCTGCGGCGCGATGGCGGCCTGATAAAGGACGTCAGGCCGGGGGCGATTGGAGCGCGGCGGCGGCGTCGCGTTTGATGCGCTCAACCATGGCATGGAAACCGTTGGAGCGCTGGGGGCTGAGTGCGCTGTCGAGCCCGAGCCTGTCGAACACCGGTTTGACGTCGAGCGCCAGGATATCCTGGGCGGAGTGGCCGGAATACATGGCCAGCAGGATCGCGATCAGCCCCTGGACGATATGGGCGTCGCTTTCGCCGCGGAAGGTGAGCACCGGATCGCCGCCATTCTTGGTCTCGGTCACGAGCCAGACCTGACTGACGCAGCCGGCGACCTTGTTCTCGGCCGAACGTTCCGCCTCGCTGAGCGGTTCAAGAGCTTTGCCCAGTTCGATCACATGCCGGTAGCGGTCTTCCCAGTCGTCGAGGAACGCAAAATCCTCGATGATCTCCTCGATGGTCATAGTGCCGTCCCTCTGCCTGCTGGCTGCTCCAACGGACTTAAACCATCCACGGGCATGCGCAAGGGGGGGCAGCGCATGAGAGGGCAAGCGCAAGAGGGGGCAAGCGAAAGGGCCATGCCGGTGCGGCATGACGGCGAGGGCGGCGTCAGCTGTGGCCGGCGATGGCCTCTTCGATCGAGGGCAGGGCCGGGGCGGCGGCATCGGCGTCAGCCTCCAGCCAGGTGCCGACGCCCTGAGAAATCATCAGCACACGCTCTTTGGCATGGTCAAACAGCTTGTCCGCCGTGTCGCAGGCCACCGGCTGCCGGTCGCAGAACGCGCCCAGATCGCCGGACGCATCGGCCACCATGCGCACCCAGTCGAATGCAGTGACCTCTTCGCTGTCGCCGCCGGTGCTGAAGCTCCACTGGCTCGGCGCCAGAAGCGCCAGAACGCCGATGATGAAAACGATCCGAACCATCCCTTCACTCCCATCCGGCGGAACCGCCGGTCCGTCTGCATTGCGATGGGGAGAGCATGCGGGCGCCGCATGAAAGCGAATTTGATCCGCCTACGGCGATTTTATCGGCTGTTGAGCCGATTTTTCCCCCAATCCGCATCGACTTCATCTCAACTTGGCCAGACACTTGATGAAAATGCAAAATGTCTTTGCCGGATTCCGGTGGTATCGGCGCCGGGTGATGCACTTGTGCCGCACACCGACGACCGCCCCCCTGTCATGCAGCGGATGGGCCACGCTAACCAAGATGAACGAAAACGCCCGGCCGCAAGGGGCCGGGCGAATAGGGATCGTTGGGGTGGCAGCGGGTGTCAGTTGCCGAGCATCCAGCGCCAGCATTCGCCCAATTCGCCCAGGCCGTGACGGCCGACACAGAATGCCCGCTCATCGGGAAATCTGGTCGCTGCGCCGCACTGCTGAAGATTGAGCTTCGAGAATGTCACGCAGCGGCGCATTTTCTTCTCGCCGGTGAGCGAGATTTCGGTGTGCGGCGTTGCCGGATCGGCGGCGCCGACCACCATCTGCGCGGCCAGTACCAGGACACGGTCGAGCGCCGGCTGGGCGGTTTTGGGCGCGGTGGACGGCGCATAGAGGCCGGCCCGGTCGTATTTGCCGATCAGGTCGGCGCCGGTTGCAACCGCCCGTTCGCCGGTCATCGGCACGCCGCCTTCGCGCGCCGACTGAAGCCGGGTGGCGCGGATCTCCACCAGTTCGCCGGTCGCCATGATGACCGCCGTGGTTTGATTAATGCTGTCCATAACCGTCTTCACCGAAGCCCGCATGCCCGGCAGGCGGCGCAAATAGGCCGGCTTCGTCTCAAGCATGGTCAGGAAGGCCGCGTCGCCCATGGCATCCGCTTCACGCCGGACCGTGGTCGCAAAATCCACCCGGTTGGCGATGTCCATCGCATGGTGAGCAAACCAGCCTTGGGTGACATGATTCGGATCATAACCGCGCAGCGCCGTCTCGGTCCGGGTCACCTCGTCCATGCTCCAAAAGCCCATGCCCGAAAAGGTGGTCATGTCATCGAGCATGGTCCGGTACACCGCCGCGGCTTCACCGATTGTGACTGGTCCGGTGCCGGTGTTGACCGCTCCGGCAGCGGCGGCGGCAAGGGGCGCCAGAACGGTCAGCGCGGCGGCGGACGCCGCGATCCGCGACCGGCGTTTCAGCACTCTAAGGAGGGCGCCGGCATCGGGCGACTGCCGGCGGATCGCGGAAAGAAATCGAATCATGACACAGCCTCACTGAACGCCTCGGCTCTCCCTTGCGGAGTGCCGTACCAATCGGACGGGACCGGCCCGTGGTGCAGGCATCGGTCCTGGAGCCCGAATCATAAGCCAGGGAGGATAAAGAATCCTGGCGGGCCAAGGACTTACCATCCGGCAATCTGGCCGGACTGTGCGATTCGCTATGCCGTGGCCGCATCCGGCTGCCGGCGGACATCGCTGCGAAAGCGACAAAAACCCTAGAACCCGTCACGCGCCGGGACAGCCCTAACGGGCCGTCTCCCCCCGACTGCGCGCGAGTGTACAGCATGCTTCGTTTTCTCCGATCCCCTCCTTTTGCATTTTTTCACAATCCGGCGGCCGCAACCCCGCACGCGTCACAGGCCGTTCAACGTTCATTAAGCATCTGACTCTAATCCCGTTGAGCAGGGGACCGCATAGGACAGACAGGCACCGGGGCCGCGCAGAGCGGGGCCTTTGCTGCCTTTGAGCGATGGGGTTGCTCTTGAGACGGATCGCCCAGGCCGCGCGGCCGGTGCCGCGTCAGACGCCGGAAGGCCGGGCCGAAGCCCGGGACGCCGCGCGTCTGCAGGCCGCCGTTGCTGCCGTCCTGGCCGTACCCGCATTGGATACAGGGCTCGGTGCGGGGCCCTTGATGACCGGTGCGATCGCCGTCACCTGGCTGGGTGCCGGAGCGCTGCCGGCCGGTCTTGCCTTGGCCGGTGCACCCCAGGCGGTCACGCGCTGGACCGCGGTCGGCGCCGCGTGGCTGTTCATCCTGGTTGTGATGAGTGCCGATGGCGGGTTAGGCAGCGCGGCGGCGCCCTGGCTGGCCGCCCTGCCGCTGTTCGCCGCCGTCGCCGGCACCTTCCGCCAAGTCTGGGCCTCGTTCGGGATGATCCTGGTTTCGCTGATCGGCTTCGGTCTCTTCGGCGGGGTCGCGCCGGTGGGCGCTGCGTTTTCCTCGACTGCCCTCATGATCGCGGGCGGAGCGGGCGCGCTTGTGCTCGTCAATGCGCGGACCCGGACTGAGGTCGCCCGGCGGGCGCAGCGGCGCAATCGCGCTTTGCTCGACGCGCTGGGCGATGTGATTATCCGTCACGACACCAACGGTTTGATCGACTATGCCTCGCCCGCGGTGTTCGATGCGCTGGGGCTCATGCCGTCGGCGCTGACCGGGCGCAGCCTGGCGGGTCTGGTGCATCCGGACGACCGGCAGGCCATGCTCCAGGCCTTGACCGGGTTCCAGGCCGGCGAGCAGCGCGCGCTTCTGGAAATGCGCATGCGCCATGACGATGGCCGCTATGTTTGGATGGAGATCCATCTGTGCCGCGCACCCGGAGCTGGCGCGGCCGGTCCGGTGGTCAGCCTGGCCCGGGTGGTGGAGGAGCGCAAACAATCCGAACTCTGGCTGCGCGAGGCCCGCGACGCCGCCGAAGCGGCCAGCCGGTCCAAGAGCCGGTTCCTCGCCAATGTCAGCCATGAGCTGCGCACCCCGCTCAACGCGATCATCGGATTTTCCGAGGTCATGCAGAACGAGATGTTCGGCCCCCTCGGCGGTAAATATGGTGAGTATGCCGATTATATTCAGGAAAGCGGGCGGCATCTGCTCGATCTGATCAATGACATTCTCGACATGTCCAAGATCGAAGCCGGGCGTTACGATCTGCGCTTCGAACCGGTGCGCGTGGCGCTGGTGATCGAAAAATGCCTGAAGACCGTGGCCTACGGTGCGCGCCAAGGCGGTATTCGCCTTCAGGTGGACATTGCCGACACGCTCCCTGAGATCGAAGCCGATGCCCGGGCGATGCGTCAGATCCTGATCAATCTGCTGTCGAACGCCGTCAAATTCACGCCCGAAGGCGGTGAGATCCGCATTGTGGCGGGCGCCAGCCGCGACATGGTGATGCTCGAAGTGGCCGATACCGGCATCGGCATCCCGCGCTGTGCCATGGATCGCATCGGTCAGCCCTTCGAGCAGGTCCATCGCCCGGCCGGGTTCGACGGCACGCCGTCCGAGACCGGAGCATTGATGGCCGGCCTGCCGGGCACCGGGCTGGGCCTTGCGATCGTCAAGGCGCTGGTCGGGCTCCATGACGGGGTCATGACCATCGAGAGCGAGGAAGGCGTGGGAACAACGGTCTCGGTCGCCCTGCCGGTCCGCCGGTCGGGCCGCGATGCGCCGGACACTGCGGGCCGGGAAGCCGCCTGATCCTCAGGCTGCGGCGCTCTGTCAGGGGCAGCGTCGGCATGCGGCACGATCTGGATGCCTTGCCTTGCCCCGCGTGACCTTGCCGGGTCCGGCAGCGGGATCTACGCTCCTGTTCTGCAATAACAAAACGGGAGCGTCCCGATGAGCGAGCCGCGTCTCAAGGCTGAACTGTGGGTGCAGGCCTATGTGCGGCGCTGCGCGGCGGCCGGGGCTGCGGCTTTCGTCGTGTGCCGGGGCGATCCGGATTCCGGCGTGGTGCTGATCAAGCAAAACCCCCTCAATGGGCTGGCGACAGTGTTTTCCCTGGCCCGGCGCGGCGACGGGGCCCCCGTCTGGATGCGCGGCACGGGCCCTGACCCGGTCGAGGAGACCCAGGCCGACGCTTACATCGAGCGCCAGCGCCGGTTCGATCCGGATCTGTGGGTCGTCGAGGTCGAGGACCGGACAGGCGCGCATTTCCTCGATACCGTCGAGGGCGA
>CAZHDI010000041.1:0-27600 GCA_964531285.1 uncultured Alphaproteobacteria bacterium
TGAGCCAGGCGGTCAATGACTGGTTCGACCGGCATGTGGACGCGATCAACGAGCCAGACCGGCCGATCCCATCGGGCCGCGTGCCCGGCAGTTGGGGCCTGCATATCGCTTTTGCCTGGACCGCGTTGTCGCTCACCGTGGCGGCCCTGCTCGGGCCCTGGGTTTGGGGGGCGGCTTTTGTTGGCACCCTGATTGCCTGGGCTTACAGCGCGCCGCCGCTGCGCCTCAAAAAGAACGGCTGGTACGGCAACAGCGCCGTGGCGATCTGTTACGAGGGCATGGCCTGGTTCACCGGCGCGGCCGTGGTGGCCGCCGCTCTGCCGGATGCGAAAATCATCGCGCTTGCCGCGCTCTATAGCGCCGGCGCCCACGGCATCATGACCCTGAACGATTTCAAGGCCATCGAAGGCGACATCAAGATGGGCGTGCGCTCGCTGCCGGTCCAGCTCGGGCCCAAGCGTGCCGGGCAGGTCGCCTGCGTGGTCATGGCGGTGCCGCAAGTGATTGTCGTCGCGCTGCTCCTGCTCTGGGGGCAGACGATCCATGGCGCGGCCGTCGGCCTGATGCTGCTGGTTCAGCTCGGTTTGATGGTCCGTCTACTGCGCGACCCCCGGGGCCTTGCGCCCTGGTACAACGCGACGGGCGTCACGCTGTATGTTCTGGGCATGCTGGTCAGCGCCTTCGCGGTGCGCGGCGTGGTGATGGGGGCGGCCTGATGACGGCAGCGGCAGCGACACCCTTGGGCTGGCTCGGCATTATCCGTCTCGGCCTCGTGCAGACCGCGCTCGGCGCGATCGTCGTTCTGACCACCTCGACCCTCAACCGGGTCATGGTCGTCGAACTGATGCTCCCGGCCATGCTGCCCGGTGCGCTGGTCGGCTGGCACTATGCGGTGCAGATGCTGCGGCCCCGCTGGGGCTATGGCTCGGATATGGGCGGACACCGCACCCCCTGGATCGTCGGCGGCATGGCCGTCCTGGCGCTGGGCGGGACCATGGCGGCCGGCGCCACCGCACTCATGGCGAGTTCGACCTGGGCCGGTATCGCCGTCGCGGTTCTGGCCTTTCTGCTGATCGGCATTGGGGTCGGCGCCTCCGGCACCTCGCTCCTGGCGCTGCTCGCTACCCGGGTCGCACCGGTCCGGCGCGCGGCGGCGGCATCGATCGTCTGGATGATGATGATCACCGGCTTCGTGATCACCGCGATCACCGCGGGCCTGCTATTGGATCCGTTTTCGCTGCCGCGCCTCGTCGCGGTCACCGGCGGGGTGGGCGCTGTCGCGTTCTGCGTGACCGTCCTGGCGGTGTGGGGCGTCGAGGGCCGGGCCCGTCAGACGGCGCCGGTTGCCGAGGCCGGCAGTGAGGCCGACGCCAAGCCGGCCTTTCGCGAGGCTTTGCGCGAGATCTGGGGCGAGACCAAAGCGCGCCGGTTCACCATTTTCGTCTTTGTCTCCATGCTGGCCTACAGCGCCCAGGATTTGATCCTGGAGCCCTATGCCGGTCTGGTGTTCGGGCTGACCCCGGGCGAATCCACGCGCCTTGCCGGCGTGCAGCATGGCGGCGTGCTTCTGGGCATGATCCTGGTTGCGATCGCCGGCAGCGCATTGTTCGGACGCAAGATCGGATCGCTCCGGACCTGGACCATCGGCGGCTGTCTCGCCTCGGCGGCGGCGCTCGCGACGCTGATGGCCGGCGGCATGCTGGCTCCGGACTTTCCCTTGAAACCCGCCGTCTTCGCCCTCGGCATGGCCAACGGCGCCTTCGCGGTCGCCGCCATCGGCTCGATGATGATGCTGGCCGGCGAGGGGCGCGAGTCGCGCGAAGGCATGCGCATGGGGCTGTGGGGTGCGGCGCAGGCGATTGCCTTTGGCTGCGGCGGCTTTCTGGGCACGGTCGCGGTCGATGCCATGCGGGTGTTCGTCGACTCGCCCGCGATTGCCTATGGCGCGGTGTTCGGCGCCGAAGCGGTTCTCTTTGTCGTCGCCGCGGGTCTGGCCTTCCGGGTCCAGGCCATCGGCGACGGGTCTCAAAAATCCATCCTCACGGTCGCCGGTGGCGGCTATGCGGCAGGCGCGGGAGGTTGATGCCATGACACAGATGGAAACAGATCTGATCGACGGGGCCGATATGGCCGAAACCGACGTGGTCGTCGTCGGCGGCGGTCCGGCGGGGGCGACGGCGGCCGAAACGCTGGCCCGGGCCGGACATCATGTGGTTCTTCTGGACAAGGACGGCCGGATCAAGCCGTGCGGCGGCGCCATCCCGCCCCGCCTCATTCAGGACTTTGAGATCCCCGACGAGATCATCGTCGCGCGGGCCCGTTCGGCCCGCATGATCGCGCCGTCCGGCACGGCGGTCGATATGCCGATCGACGGCGGCTATGTGGGCATGGTCGACCGCGAGGTGTTCGACGAGTGGCTGCGGGTCCGGGCCGCCCAGCACGGCGCCATCCGGCGGACCGGCACTTATGAAATGATTGAGCGCGACGCCGACGGCACAGCCATTGTCTGCTACCGGCCCAAGGGCGCGGACAAGGATGCGCCGCTGCGCAAGATCCGGGCCCGGTGCGTCATCGGGGCCGATGGGGCCCGCTCCAAGGTCGCGCGCGACAGCGTGCCCAATGCCGACAAGGTGCCGTGCGTTTTCGCGTATCACGAAATCATCCGCTCGCCGGAGCGCACCGCGGGCGCCGATTTCGACGGCAGCCGGTGCGACGTGTTCTATCAGGGCCATCTGTCGCCGGACTTTTATGCCTGGGTGTTTCCTCATGGGGCCCATACCAGCGTCGGGGTCGGGTCGGCCAATAAGGGCTTTTCGCTGCGCGGCGCGGTGAGCGATCTGCGCGCGGCGACCGGGCTCGATGCGAGCGAAACCGTGCGGACCGAAGGCGCGCCGATCCCGCTCAAGCCCCTGCGCAAATGGGATAACGGGCGCGATGTGGTCCTGGCCGGCGATGCCGCCGGCATCGTGGCGCCGGCCTCGGGCGAGGGGATCTATTACGCCATGATCGGCGGTCAGTATGCGGCCGAAGCGGCGCACCAGCTTCTGGTGACGGGCAAGGCGAAGGCCCTGGCCGGCGCGCGCAAAGCCTTCATGAAAGAGCATGGCCGCGTGTTCTGGATCCTCGGCATCATGCAGCATTTCTGGTATCGCAGCGACAAGCGCCGGGAGCGGTTCGTCTCGATCTGTAAGGACCCGGACGTTCAGCAGCTCACCTGGGACGCCTATATGAACAAGCGTCTGGTACGCGCCAAGCCGGCCGCCCATGCGCGGATCTTCTTCAAGGATCTGGCGCATCTGTTCGGCATGGCCCGCACCTGAGCCCGGCGGACAGGGCTGGCCGGACGGTCAAGCACCCCGGAAATGCGCTTTCCGGCGCATGTCCGAACGGACTCGTGGTCCAGAGGCAATAGCGTTGAGGATCCAATGGCGGACTGGATGGCCGATGCCTTTCGTTCCGGCCGCATCATCGACGCGATCCTGGCTCTCATGGTCCTGGAAGCCGCCGCGATTGCGGTCTGGCACCGGGCGAGCGGACGGCCGCCGCGCCTGGGCGATGTGGCGGGGACTCTGGTGTCTGGCGCGGCGCTCCTGCTGGCGGTGCGCGCGGCGCTGACCGGTGCGCCCTGGCCGGTTATTGCCCTGGCCCTTCTGGGGGCGCTGATCGCCCATGCCACTGACCTCATCGCCCGGCGGCGTTTTTTCTGAAAAATTTTCTCGCGCTCGCTGATCCGCCCTTTCCGGTGTGCCGTATCTGTCAAATCAGACTGACACAAAATGCTGTCCAGCTTGATTGTCGGTGGAAAAAGGGTGGGAGGATAAAGACCATGCTGGTGGATCAATCCGCATTCGAGTGCGCGCGGGTCCGGCCGTTTCTGCGGCTGGAAACATTCTTTCACGGGAGCAGCCGGGGTTGGGGCATCGTGCAGGATCCCTTCGGACGGGTCCGCCGGGCTTTCGACGTGGATCTGACGGGTGCCTGGACCGGCAGCCGCCTCGATCTGACGGAGCGGTTCCGCTTCGACGACGGCGCCGAGGATCATCGGGTCTGGCACATCGCGCCGGAGGGGCCGACCGGCTACCGCGCGACCGCCGATGATGTCATCGGGACGGTCCATGGCGAGGCGGCGGGCAATATGCTCACCTGGTCCTATGATTTCACGCTGAAATTTCAGGCCCGGACTCTGCGCGTGCGGCTCGACGATCTGTTCGTGCTGATGAACGACGGCGTGCTGATCAACCGCTCGCGGATTTCCAAATTCGGCCTGCCGCTGGGCACGATCACGGTCAGCTTCCGCAAGGCCTGATGCGTTAGGGCCGAGGCGCCGCCCCGTTGCGGCGCAGCACGCTGGCATTGAGCGCCGCTGCGATGCTGACCCAGATCAGATAGGGGATCAGCACCAGTGCCGCCAGCCGGCTGATCGGCCAGAACAGCACCATCACGGCGGCGATCGACAGCCACAGGGCCGTCACATCGATCATGCCCCAATCGAGCCGGCGCGCGCCGAACACGAGCGCCGACCACAGCGCATTGATCACCAGGCTGACGGCATAAACCGCCAGCGCCGGCCAGGCCGCCGCGCCCGCAGTGTCCCAAATGAGCCAACCCGCATAGCCGTTCAGCGAATAAAGCACCGACCAGGTCACCGGAAACGCCCAATCGGGCGGGGTCCAGGACGGTTTGTCGAGCCCGCGATACCACGGGCCGGGGCGGAACGCGCCGCCGCTCCCGGCCGCGGCCAGATTGACCAGCGCGAACACGATGGCTGCGATGATTTGATCGCCTGTCATGGCTACGGTCCTTTTCCCCTGATGAGCCTTCTGGATATCGGCCCGCGCGGGTCCGTGTCCAGCCATGCGCGTCCTCATCGGAATGTGAGGGGCCCGTGACCCCCAAGTGGATAGAGCCGTCACGGCCATGCGGCTACACTGCGCACCACGTCGCGCCGCATCTGCAGGGCATATCACGAGGGGACCCCATCCATGAGCACGAGCGAAGATCTTGTCTGGCACAAGGTGGCCGAACCGGACGAACTGGCCGAAGGGCGCGTGAAATCCGCGACCGCCGGGCGCCAGAGCGTTGCGTTGACCCATTTCGATGGTCAATACGCGGCCATGGACAACAAATGTCCGCACCAGGGCGGGCCCTTGGGGGAAGGATCGATCGAAAAAGGCATCGAGGATAAGTGCTGGCTGCGCTGTCCCTGGCACGGCTGGGACTTCGATCCGCTGACCGGCAAGCCGCCGGGCGGTCATGAAGACACCGGCCAGACGATGTTCCCGGTCGAGATCCGCGCCGATGGCATCTATGTCGGTGTGCCCGTGGAGCCGCCGCGTGCGCGCACCGTCTCCGATGTGATGGCCGAGACCATGGTGAACTGGGGCGTGACCACCGTGTTCGGCATGGTCGGCCATTCCAATCTTGGCTTTGCCGACGCCCTGCGAACCCAGGAAGCGGGCGGCAACCTCAATTATTTCGGCATCCGCCATGAAGGGGCGGCGGCCTTTGCCATCTCCGGTTACGGCAAGCTGACGGGTCTGCCGGCGGCGGCATTGACCATCGCCGGTCCGGGCGCGACCAATCTGCTTACGGGCCTGTGGGACGCGAAGGTGGACGGCGCGCCGGTGCTGGCGCTCACCGGTCAGGTCCAGGAACAGGTGATCGGTGTCCATGCGTTCCAGGATATCGACCTGGAAGCAGCCTTCGAGGCGGTCGCGGCATTTTCCGAGACGATTCATCCGAGTTCGGATCAGGCTCAGCTTATGACCCAGGCGATCAAGACGGCGCGGGTCGAGCGCGGGGTCGGCCATCTGGTGCTGCCGGACAATGTCCAGCCCGCCCCGGCCGCCGAAGGCGCCAAGGCGCAAGGTCCGGAAGGCCGTCTCGCCGACCGGCGCATCGCGCCGCCGTTCCAGGCCCTTGACGATGCCGCGGCCATGCTGGCCAAGGCAAACCGTCCGCTGATCATTGTCGGCTATGGTGCGCTGGACGGCATGGACGACGTGATCGCCCTGGCCGAAGCGTTGAACGCGCCGGTGGCCACGACCTTCAAGGCCAAAGGGCAGATCCCCGATAATCATCCGCTGGCGGTCGGTGTCATGGGCCGCTCCGGTACGCCCATCGCGTCCTGGTTCATGAATGAAGCCGACCTCCTCGTCGTGTTCGGCAGTTCGTTCTCGGATCATACCGGCATCTATGAAGGCGCCCCGACGATCCAGGTCGATACCGATCCCATGCGGATCGCCAAGCGTCATCCCGTCACCATGCCGGTGCTCGGCGATGTCGGCGTGACGGCGGATCTGCTGCGCCGGGCGGTGACGCAGAGCGGCCACGGCGCGCAGGATGTGCGCGGCGAGGTGGCAGAACGCTGGCGTCTGTGGCGCAGCGAGAAGACGAGCCGTATTGCGGAGGATCGCGGCAAGGGTGTCTCGGCGGCGGCGCTCTTCGATGCGCTGACCCGTCATGCGCCCGCCGATGCCATCCTGCCGGTGGATGTCGGCAACAACACCTATTCCTTCGGGCGCTATTTCGAATGTCAGGCCGGTCACCGGGTTCTGATGTCTGGCTATCTGGGCTCCATCGGCTTTGCGTTCCCGGCGGCCATGGGCGCCTGGGCGGCAACCCTCGATCAGCCGGCCTATAAGGGCCGGAAGGTGATCTCGGTCTCCGGCGATGGCGGATTCGGTCAGTATGCGATGGAATTCACCACGGCGGTCAAATACAACATGAATATCTGCCATGTTTTGATGAACAACGCCGAGTTGGGCAAGATCTCCAAGGAACAGCGCGCCGCGGAGTTCCCGGTCTGGCAGACCGGACTCGTCAATCCGTCCTTTGCCGGGTTCGCGCGCAATTGCGGCGGCATGGGCGAGCGGGTCACGACGCGCGAGGAGCTGGACGCGGCTCTGGCCAAGGCGATCGCCCATCAGGGCCCGGCGCTGGTCGAGGTCATGACGGATGCCGAACTGATGTGATCGCGGGCATTCGTTCCGCGTGACAGTGGTTCCCGCGGATGCCGGCTCTCGGCATCCGCATTCTTTTTGGCGGCGTCCTCCGTTAGAGTGCGGTGTCCCGCCGGTCTGGCCGGCGGATCATCAGATGAGGGGACCATCATGTCGATGTTGAACAGCGCCGCCCTGTGGCGCGCGGGCATTCTTGCCGCCGGGCTCGGCCTCGCCGCCTGTGCGGGCACCATGGCAACCGCCGACCGTGACGCGGCCATCCCGGTCGATCCGGACATTGCGGACTGGGCGCAAGCCTATGTGGATGACGGGAAGCTGGCCGGGCTCGTGACACTCGTGGCGCGCGAGGGGAATCTCGACCATCTGTCGGTCCACGGGGTTCAGGATCTCGAGACCGGCACGCCGATGGTGCGCGAAACCCTGTTCCGGATCTATTCCATGACCAAGCCGATCACCGGTGTCGGCGTCATGATGCTGGTGGAAGAGGGCAAGATCGGTCTCGATGATCCGGTTGGAGACTATCTCCCGGCCCTGGCCGATCCGGAGGTCTTCGTCTCCCAAGCCGACGACGGCACAATCGTGACCGAGCCGGCCGAGCGCGCGATCACCGTGCGCGATCTGCTCACCCACAATGCCGGCATGACCTACGGCGTGTTCGGCAACCACCCGGTGGATCAGCTTTATCTTGAGAATGAGCTGCTGACGACCGGATTGAGCAACGCGGAGTTTGTGGACCGTCTTGGCGGCATTCCTCTGCTCAAGCAGCCGCACACCGGCTGGCATTACAGCGTGTCGGTCGATGTGCAGGGCCGCCTCATCGAAGTCGTCTCCGGTCAAAGCCTCGATGTGTTCTTCGAGGAGCGGATCTTCGAGCCGTTGGGGATGGACGAGACGGCCTTCTTCGCGCCGGACGAGGATCTGGATCGTCTGGCCACGGTCTATATGCGCTCCGAAGAGGGCGATCTGGTTCTGCACCCGCAATACAACGAAGCGGGCATCAAGACCGAGAGCTTCCAGTTCCTGTCCGGCGGGGCGGGCCTTGTATCCACCATCGACGACTACTGGCGGTTCGCCCAGGCCATGCTCGACGGCGGCACGCTGGACGGCGTCCGGATTCTCAAAGAGGAGACAGTGGATCTGATGCGCCGGAACCATCTGCCCCAGGATCAGTTGCCCTATTCGCAATCCGCGCCGGGGCATGGTTTCGGGCTGGGCTTCTCTGTTGTCATGGAGCCGCAAAAGCCGAGCGAGAACGCAGGCCGCTATGCCTGGGGCGGGGCGGCGAGCACGGTGTTCTGGATCGATCCGGAGGATGACACCATTGCCGTGCTGATGACCCAGATGGGTCCGTCCAGCACCTATCCGCTGCGCAATGAATTCGAGGCGCTGGTCCACGGCGACTGATCGGCGGACCGAGGGTCGACGAAGCAAAGGGGCGGGCCCGCGGGCCCGCCCCTTTTTCATGGTTGCTTACTCGCCGTTGCGTTCGGCCAATTGGCGCAGATTGTCTTCATGCTGAGCCCGGTCGAGCCGGTAGAACGCAATGCAGACGATCATCAGCCCCCAGATCATAGCAAGCGCAGGGACATAATAGGCCCCGAGGCTGAACAACGCCGCGTCCGTGACCTCGTCCGGCTGCGCGCCAGCGGGAATCCCCGCCAGATAGAGGATCATGGCGCCGGCCGAGACGCCGAGCCCCTGCACCGATTTGCGGATGAAGGTCGAGGCGGCGAAGAACGTCCCTTCGGAGCGCCGCCGCGTGCGCAGTTCGCTCTGTTCCACCAGATCGGCCAGCATGGATGAGGTCAGGATCTGGAAACAGATGATCAGCCCCACATCGAGCGTGACCGCGACGAACACGATCCAGAACAGGAGCGGTTCGCCGTTCTCCGGCATGACCCCGATGAGGCGCAGGAAGATCGGCAGCGGATACCCGATCGTGGCAACGATCCCAATGGAAATGGCGGCTTTCTTCTTGCCCATCCATTTGGTCGCGATGGGCGCCAGCACAAGCCCGATCACCGCCGAGCCGAACACGCCCAGGGTAATGAGCCCGGTCTGGGTGGAATCGAACTCCCAGAAATAGGCATAGAAGATGAACGCCAGCGCGCCCGTCAGTCCCGTGGCAATGGCGCCGAACAAAGCCCCGCCGAACAGGGCGATGAACGACTTGTCCGCCAAGGTCTCGAAGATCTCCTTAAAGATCGTCAGCAGGGTGATCGACCGCTGGGCCGGAGGCGGCTTCAGATAGGGGATGCGGGCATGGGTCCCGGCAGCCGAGATGACAATGGCCAGAAAGATCAGCGAGGACGTGATCACGCCATAAAGCGCATAGCTGTCGCGGTTGAAGCGCCCGTCGGCGAACTCGGCCGTGACGAACGCCGGAAAGACGGCCATGAACATCAGAACCGTCATGGCATTGCCGCCGGTCCAGCCGAAATAATACCGGTAGCTCATCAGGGAGCTGCGCTCGTCATAGTCCTCGCTGAGTTCCGGCGTGAGGGCCGAACTCGGCGTCTCGTAGAAAGTGATGAAGGTCCGGATCGTGATCGACAGACCCAGCACATACCAGAACAAGGCCATGTCGGACCATCCGACCGGCGGCGTCCAGAGCAGATAGAAACTCAAGGAAACCGGGATGGCCGAGGCATACATGAAGGGATGACGCCGGCCCCAGCGCGACCGGAAATTGTCCGACCAGTAGCCGGCGATGGGGTCGCTGATCGCATCGACCACCAGGGCAATGGTCAGCGCCAGACCGGCCAGCCGGGGGTCGAGGCCGATGACCTGACTGTAGAACAGCAGGAAGAAGTAATCGAAGCCGTTGTTTTTGACGCCATACGCGACGGCGCCAAAGCCATAGGCGAGCTTGGTCCACTTGGACACGGGCGGTGTGGCGCCCGAGGCGCCAGCGGTTTGGGTCTGGATGGGGTCGGCCATCGGGTCTCCCTCGATCGGGCCCGCCGGCGGCACCATAGCCGCCGGCCTTGAAGTCTCGGTATCGATCCGGTCGCCGGACCGTCAGTCTGCTGATTTGGCAGCGGCCTGGCTCTCGATCAGCGCCATCAGGTCGCCCTGAGCCAGGTTCACGTCGAGAAGATGCAGCCCCCAGCTATCCAAGGTCTGGCCCTCCACCACGATATCGCCCGAAATCGTATCGGTCCGCGGATCCCCCGCATCGGCATGAACGGTGACCGCGAGATAATGCCCGCCATTGGCATCCGTGACACACGCGCCCGACAAAAGATCCGGGACCTTCACGAATGGTGTCTCAACCGCTTCGGCGCCTTGTGCCCAGACGGCGCTCGGCGCGGAGGGCGTTCCGGATGAGGTTCTGGGCATGTAGGCGTCCAGGCCCGCGGCGGTATCGCCGGCGAGATTGCCGGGATGCGTGCAGGCCGCCTGCTGATCGTCGCCTTCGACAACCCCGAAGAAGCTGTCCGCCGGGCGGGGCACATCGGCGCGGAAGCTCATGAAGCTCACCGCGCAGCCGGTCTGGTCGGCCGAGCGGCACAGGGGCACCGATTGGAAATCTCCGCCGACATCGGCGCCGTCCGGCACGGCGATGTTGTTGCCGATGAGCAGGGCCGACAACATGCGGTCCTGGACCGGTTTGCCGTCCACCTCGTTCTGGATCAGCCGTTTGAGGACGTCCGTCCCCTGACTGTGGCCGATCAGGACGAAGGGCCGGCCGTTATTGTCATGCTCCAGATAATCGGCGAACGCATCGCGCACATCGCCGTAAGCCAGATCCCGGTCGATGCCCACATCCATTCCGGCCATCAGGGCTTGGAGCGCGGGCAGGGTCATTTGCCGGTAGATCGGCGCAAAGGGGCGGCAGACGGATGCAAAGCGGGCGAACTGCCAGGCGACGACGAGGGTCTCGCCCGGCCCGGGATCGAGATCGCTGTTGGCCAGTTCATCGCGCGAGGCCGTGGGATAGACGTAAAAACAATCCACCGCCGGATCGTCGGCGGGGGAGAATGCCTCAATGGTCATCGTGCCGTCGGCCGCAACGACCGTCGCATCGAGATCGACCGCGCAGGCATCGTTGTTGCGCCCCGGGCGGCACAGCCAAGACTTGCCGTCCCGGTAATCGACCGGCGCCTTGGCCGCGTCGGGTTCTTCCGCGCCCGCCGCAACCGGCGCGAGCACGGGCAGAACCGCCAAGGTCAGCCCTGTCAAAAGCCCTCTGATCGCCATGCCATCCCCCTCACATAATTTTGCGTGTTATCGCGCCTTGATGCGCGTATACGGAGCATTATGCCCCAGTCTTGCCGCCGGTCCAAGCGTTTCGCGACGGAAAGCGGACGACTGCACGCCCGACAGTCCCGGTTAATCCTCGTCCAAGGCGCTTAAGACATCGGCGGCAAAGCCCGCGATGTTGAACTGGGTGCCGCCGGACTCATCGAAGCCGCGGCGCACGATGACGATGGTCCGCGCGGGGATGACCACCACATACTGGCCCCGGTGGCCCATGGCCGCGTAGCTGCCGTCGGGCAGACCGTGGCGCGCGCCGAACAGCCAGAACTGGGCGCCATAGCCCGGCAACGGTGTGCCGTTGGCGCGGGCCAGGGGCGGTTGCGCGGGGGCCGGAGCCCGGACGAATTCGGTCCAGCCCGGCGCGAAGATCCGCGTGCCGTCCACCGCGCCATCGTTGAGATAGGCCTGGCCCAGCCGCGCCAGATCCCGGGCCGTGGTCCAGACCTGGCTGGAGAGCACGTAATCGCCCGCCCAATCGGCGCCGAGCGTGGTGTGGCCCATGTTGAGCCGTGTGAGGACGGACTGGACCCAGGCCCAATAGGCATCGCGCGTCTCGAACCTCTGGGCGAGCGCCCGCATCACCAGCATCGTGTCGTTGTTGGCATAGAACCAGCGGGTTCCCGGCTGTGCGATGAGCGAACCGCGTCCGGCGTGATCGGCAATGAGGCCGCCGCCGAAATAGGTCTCGTCCGTCCGCGAGCCGACCGGTCCCGCATCGAGCCCGCTCGCCATATGCAACAGATGGGTGAACGTTATTTCAGCTCGCGGATCGCCCGGTGCGGACCATTCGGGCAGACCGGCGGGCGACTCGATGTCGATCAGACCCTCATGGACCGCGGCACCGATAATGGATGCGGTGATGCTCTTAGCGACCGACCAGGTGCGCTGCGGGGTGTAGGGACCGAAATCGTCCCGGTACTGCTCACCCAGAAGGCCATCGGCATCGGCAACGATCACGGCGGTTGTCGCCGTCCCGGCGCCATAGGTCTCGGCATCGAAGGCGGTATTTAGGACCGTCTGAAGACCGTCCGTAACCGCTCTTTCCGGCACGGCGTCGCCCGCGGGCCACGGCGTATCGGGCCGCGGCGCGGCGCGCGGCGCCGTCTCAAGCGACGGCAGGGCCGCGATGAAGGCGGTGTCCGCGCCGGTCGGCAGAAGGGTGCAGCCGAAATGGGGCCGCCACGCCGCGATCCGGGGCGGCATGTCGTCGGCGAAGGCCACGCTGGTATGGGCCGGATCGCTGACGGTCACGGGATCCGGCAGCGTGGCCAGGGCGGCCCGGTACCCCGGATAAATCCGCGCGAGTTCGCCCTCTTTTATGGCCGCCAGGGACCGGCCGCTGTCGAACTGGCCGGCGCATGAGAACAGCGCCTTGTATCCGGCGATGAGCGCCAGGGTGCCGCGATCGGGCGGGGCGGGATCTTGCGCCTGCGCTGTCCCCATGAGGCCGATCAAGGCCCCTATGATCGCCAAGCCACGCATGTTGCTGTCCCCCATATCCCCGTTCGGCGTTGAATTGTCTGGTCATCTTGAATTGAGCGGGACCTGCCGCGCGGCGTCAAGGCGAACCGGACAGGCGGTGATGCAGGCCGCGCGCCTGGCTGGCCACGACCATTGTCGCACGTAAAGAGACGGTGTGGATCAAATGCGCCCTATAGTTTCTTGATTGTGCGCACCCATCTTCGGGTCAACGCTGTTGCCACAGAGGAGGGTAAGCAATGATCACAGTCCGTAAATCCGGCGACCGGGGCGTGGCCCGTTTCGATTGGCTCTTCTCGCGCCACACCTTTTCCTTCGGGCACTATTACGACCCCAAGCATATGGGCTTCGGCCCGCTGCGGGTGATCAACGAGGATCAGGTCAAGCCGGGGGCGGGGTTTCCGACCCACGGGCACCAGGATATGGAGATCCTGTCCTATGTGCTCGCCGGCGCCCTGGAACATAAGGATTCGCTGGGCACCGGGTCGGTGATCCGTCCGGGCGATGTGCAGCGCATGTCGGCCGGGACCGGGATCCGGCATTCCGAATACAACCATTCGGCCAGCGATCCGGTGCATTTCCTGCAGATCTGGATCCTGCCCGAGGCCGGCGGGATCGCGCCGGGCTATCAGCAGATTGCTGTTCCCGATGCCGAAAAGCGGGGTGCGCTGCGCCTGATCGGCTCGCGGGATGGGCGTGAGGGGTCGGTGACCATCCATCAGGATGTCGATCTCTATGCCGGGCTTTTTGACGGAGCCGAGACCGCCGACTTGACCTTACGCAAGGGCCGGCTGGCCTGGATCCAGGTCGCGCGCGGCACGGTCACCGTGGCGGGCGAGCCGCTCGAGGCCGGGGATGGCCTGGCGATCCGCGATGTCGACACGATCACCATCGCCGACGGGGCTGACGCCGAAGTGCTGCTCTTCGACATGGTCCCTTAAGCGGGCCGACCAAGCCCAAGCGTCGGGCCGCGCTGGACCCCTGTCCGGCGCGGTCATTTTTCATAATTCGTGATGGAACTTCCCGGGATCTCGATTGATCCGGCCAGATCGCGGTCGCGTAGCTCTTTCAACAATCGCGCTTTGCGGCCGTAGCCGTGACGTTGCGTCAGTCTGTATCGGTTGTGAAAGGGCGCTCGGCATGGCCGCGTTGATCGACGAGACGGCGGAGATCCCGGCACAGGGACTGCGCATGGAACAGTATTTCGCGGGCCGCAGCCGGGCCTGGGGCATTTTTCAGGATCGGTTCGGCACCCTTCGGCGCTCGTTCGATGCCACGCTCGACGGTCGCTGGGACGGCACAGTCCTTACGCTGACGGAAGATTTTGTGTTCGACGACGGCAAGACCGATCAGCGCATCTGGAAGATCACGCCGGTTGGCGCTCACGGCTACGAGGCTACGGCGAACGATGTGCTGACCACGGCAAAAGGCACCGTCTCCGGGACCATGCTCACCTGGTCCTATGACTTCTCCATGGACCTCGGCGACCGGCGTTTGAAGGTGCACTTCAAGGATCTGTTCGTGCTGATGGGCGACGGCATGCTGATCAACCGGTCTTTGGTCAGCAAATGGGGCATTGGCCTTGGCCATATGACCATCGTCTTCCGCCAGGGCGGTTGACCGTAAGCACCAGCGTCGTCGCCTTTCCGACACCGTCACGCCGCCGCCGGTTTTGCCGTGTTCGGAAGACTCACCGGACGCGACCGGGTGATCAGCAGAAAGATCTGCGGCACAAAGAAGAACGACACGATGGTCGATAGCAGCACGCCGCCGGCAATTGCGGTGGCGAAGGGCGGCCAAAATCCGCCGACTGACAGAATCAGCGGCAGGAACCCACCAAAGGTCGTCAGCGTGGTCGAGGTGATGTGTCGGCTCGCTTCCATCACGGTATCGCGAATGGCGTCGACATTGCCCGCCACGGCGTCCGGATCCCGGCGCAGGGCCGACAAAATGATGATCGCCGCGTTGATCGCCACACCCATCAGGCCGATGAGAGCGATGATCGGCTGAAAGCCGAAGGGATAATCGAAAATTGCCAGGCAGAGTATGCCCAGGCCGCTCGACAGGGCCGCGACGGCGAACACCACCGCGCTCAGACGGAACGAGTTGAAGGTGAGCACGATGGTCGTGATCATCAGCATGATGATCAGGCCGAAGGATGACACCAGATTGGTGATCGCCTCGGAGCGGGCCTCGGACTCTCCGCCCAATGAGAGGCGCGTGCCCGGCGGCAAGTCGATGTCCGCCGCCTCCCATCGTGCGAGAAAGTCGTTGAGCGCGGTCGATGGCAGCGTGCCGGCCTGCACATAGCCGGCAACCTTGTTGTACCGCTCGCCCTGGAACCGGGTGATCGTGCTGGCCGCGGGCTCCAATGCGATCTCGCCCAGAGCGCCCAGGGGGACGGCCTGGAAATCCACCAGCCCGTCGCCGGGGCCGGGAGCCAGAACATAAAGCGAGGCCAGCGTATCGAAATCGGCGCGGGATTCATCCGTGAGCCGTACCCGGATCGGCAATTCCTCCGACCCCTCCACGATCGAGCCGCCGAAAGTGCCCTCAAGCTGGCCGTCGAGCGAGCGGGCGATATCGACAAGGGTGAGGCCGGACTGGCGCGCCTCGTCTTCATTCGCATTCAGCCAGAGTTTCGGTTCGCCGCCGCCGATGGAGGCGGTGGTATGGGTCACTTGTGGGATCTCGCTCAAGATCCGGCGCGCCTGCTCGCCCAGATCCTGAAGCACGTCCAGATCCTCGCCGAAAAAGCGCAACTCGATGGGTGCGCCGACGGGCGGCCCCTGTAGCAACTGACGGGTGACGAACTGGATGTCGGGAAACGCCTGGTTCAACGTCTGCTGAACAGCGTTGATGAGATCGTAAAGGCCCTCAAGCGTATCGGTCGTGACCATCGCTTCGGCAAAACTGCCCACGCCGTCCTGATCCGCCTGGAGATTATAATAGAAGGCCGGAACGCTGGTGCCGACATACCATTGCACCGAGGTGATGCCGTCCTGCGCCATCAGCAGATCATAGGCGTCCGAGACGACTCGCTTGGTCTCGTCGATCGAGCTTTGAGGCGTGAGGCGCACCTGAATGTGGAACTGGTTGCGGTCCGCTTCGGGAAAAAAGAGCGCCGGTAGGGTCGGCGCCGAGGCAAAGCCGATCAGCGGCAGCATGACCGCGGCGAGGATCGACAGACGCGGCGCATGAAGGCTCATGGTCAGCACCCGGCGGAAGGCATTGCCGAGCCACGGCACTGACAGGCCGCCGATCCAGAACGGCACCTTGTTGACATCGACGGATTTGAGGGCGGGGGGCAGGAAGATGCCGCTCAACGCGGCACCGACCGTCAGCGCCAGCAGGAATGAGGTGATCAGCATGGTGATCACGCTGGCCGAAATCGCGCCGACGAATTCTCCGGCTGGTCCGGGAAGTAGGGAAATCGGCGAGAAGGCCAGCACCGTCGTCAGGGTCGAACTCAGGAGCGGCAGCCATAGCCGCTCGACCGACACCGCCACCGCGTCATGGGGCGACAGACCCTCCAGCAGCCGGCGCCGGATCGCGTCGGTCATCACGATGGCCGCATCGACCAGAAGGCCCAGCGCCACGATCAGCCCGGTGATCGACATCTGATTGATGGGAAAGCCGATGACATTCAAGACAAAGAGCGACGTCAGACCGGTCAGCGGAATGGCCGCGGTGACGATCAGGGCCGACCGCCAGCCCAATGAGATGAACAATATGCCGACGACAAGACCGGCACCGGCCAGAAGGTTGCGGATGAGTTCGGCGAAGCGGTCGTTCGCATAGGCACTCTGATCGAAGACGATATTGAGATCGAGCCCGGCCGACAGCCCGGCGTCGAACCGCTCAAGACGCGCCCGCACGGTCTCGGTCCATTCACCGACGCGCAGGTTTTCTTCCATGCGGGTGGCGACGACCACGGCCGGCTTGCCGTCGATCATGGCGAGCTGGTCGGGCGGTGACGCCAGGCGCCGGTCGATCCGGCCGATATCGCCGACGCGGACAATGGCGCCGCTGGCGTCCTGGCGCACCGGCACTTCGCGCAAGCGGGTCAGGGTGTCGAGTTCGCCGCGCACCTCGAAGACATATTCATTGCGGTTGCCGCGCAGCTGCCCGGCGGAGACCTTGGAGTCCGCCCCCGCAATGGCCAACGCAACATCGTCCCGGCCCAACCCCAGGGATTCGGCCACGGCAGTGTCGATGGTGACGACGACTTCCTCGTCCGGCGCGCCGTAAATATCGGTGAACTCCGTCCCCGGCACATCGCGCAAGAGGTCCTGAAGCTCGTCGGCGGTGCGTTTGAGGATCAGTAGATTGGGCTCAGACGCGGCCTCCCAGGTCAGCGCGACCTTCATGGTGAACGCATAGGCCCGGTCATCGTCGAATTCCGGGGTCGGTACGCCGGCGGGGAAATTGCGCTCGGCATCGGCGATGGCATCGCGGACCTTCGACATCGGTCCGGCTACCTCGTAAATCGTGTCCTTGAGGGTCACCGACACGACCGAGATTCCGGTGCGCGAGGTCGATTCGATCTCCTTGATCTCGGCAATCTCGCGCAACTCGTTCTCGATCTTCTCGGTCACGAGGGTCTCGACCCGCGTTGCGCTGGCGCCGGGGAAGGGCGTCACGATCGTCGCAAAGCGGTTGGTGATTTTCGGATCCTCTTCCTGGGGCATGGTGAAGAGGGCCGACAGGCCCGCCACCAGGACAATCAGGATCGTGAGGATCAGAAGCCGGCGGTTATCGAAAAAGAGCGTATTCATGGGGTCACCGCCGTACCGCCGATGCCCGGGATGGTGTCTTCGATGCCGCGGACTTTTTGTCCGGGCACGAAGCGGAACGGACCCGATGCGACCACCAGATCGCCGTCTTCCAGCGTGCCCCTCACATACACTCGCGCTTCCTCGATATGGACGACCTCCACATCCTTGCGCACGATGGTTCCGGACCCGTCCGGCCCCTCTGCATCGGGCTCGAGGACGAACACCGACCACAATCCGCGCAGGCTTTCATTGAGGGCCGCCGCCGGGACCCAGATCCCCGTGTCGCGGATTTCCTCATCGAGAGTCAGGCGCACGAGATCGCGGGCGACGAACCCGGGATCGTCTTCAATCTGAAGAATGACCGTGAGCGTGCCGGTCTGCGTGTTGATATCGGAGACGACCGTCGTCACCGTGCCCTCGGCTTCGAGCGCGCCGGCCGAGATGGTGTAGCGCTCCCCAATCGTCAGGCGGTTGCGGAACGGTGTCGGGATGCCGATCCGTGCTTCGAGGATACCTGACTCATTAAGGCGGAAAATCGGTGCGCCGGACTGGACCACCGTGCCTTCGTCCACATAACGCCGGACGATCTCGCCGGTGAACGGCGCGACCAGGGTGGCTTTTTCCAGGTCCGTCTCAACGGTTTGAAGGGCGGCCTCGATCTGCTGAAGCTGGGCCCCTGCCGCATCCCGCGCCGCGCGGATATCGTCCAGAGCCTGACGGGTTGAAAAGCCGTTTTCGACCAGTTCCTCGGTACGGCGCAGGGTCGAAGCGGTGCGGGTGACTTCGGCGCGGATCTCACTGCGCTGGGCTTCCAGTTCCGCCCGCCGGTTCAACAATTGTTCGGTGTCGAGCCGGGCCACCGGCTGGCCTTCGATGACGGTTTCGCCGTCGTCGGCGAGGAGCGCAATCACCTTGCCGCCCAACTCGAACGCCAGATCGGACGTACGCTGCGGCACGATCCGCCCGGCGAATTCCCGTTCGGCCAGGAACGTATCCTGCTCGCCGACCGCGACCACGGTCACGGGAAGCGGTTCTGCCTGGGTCTGTGCTTGGGTCATGCGGACGGCAATCAGCGATCCCCCTGCAAGGAGGGCCGTGCCGAGGATCAAAACGGCGAGGGCCAGCCGTCCCGCCCGGTGGAAAAAGCCTTTTTGAGAGTCCGTTCCGCCGACGCGCCCATCTGGACCGCTCATGCGATGCCCCCTTTTGCTCTGGTCACGGTTCACCCATTCCGAATGCGGGTCAGTCTGAACACTGTTTACATTGAGATAGTGTACGCGCACCTAATCGGGGTCAAATCACACTTGATGAAAATCGGAAGGGGTGCGGACGGCCCGGCGGTTTGGTTCACCGGTGCGGCCGAAATGCCTCGATGATCCAGGCGGCGGGCGGTTCGTCGGGCAATAGCGGTCGCGGCTCCCACCTGGAGACGGTGAACCCCGCGGCCTCGACCGTTTCGCGGGCAGCCCCCATGGCGTCGGCGGATTGGGCCGCGGCGGTCATCGAAGCCATGCGCCCGCCATAGGAAATAAGTTCGCGCTCATTGCCGTCGAGCCAGGCGAAGACTTCGTCGGGCCTGAATCCGCGCCGGCGGCCCACCATGTATTTGATATCGCCATAGAGACGGGCAGGGAACCCGCCGGCGACCTGGGAGCCATGGGTCTGGATGATCGCCTCGACCCGTTTGGCGGCCTCGTTGAGCGCCGTGACGCTCACCTCGACGCCCGGGCCGGATGCCGCGCCCCCGTCGCGAGCGAAGCCGGCGGTGAAGAGCGCCCGGGCCGCGCCGATGAAGCCGGACTCTTTCAACGCCTCGATGGCGGTGTGATGGCGCGCGCATTCCTCATGCATGGATCCGCCTTTGAGGTGGCAAACGGCGGAAAACACGCCGCCCGGCGCGACGAGCCGCACCGCTTCGGCGAATGCGCCGGGTCCGGCATATTCAAGACCGAACTGGCTGGTCACAATGTCGAACGTGCCGTTGGGAAACGGTGTCTGTGCCGCGCTCGCCACCACAGGCTTCAAGGCGAAGGGGGCGGCGCGGGCCGGGAGCATGGCATGGGGCGCAATATCAAGGCCGATATGGTCGAGCCCCGCATGACCGGTCTGTCCAGCAACGTCGTGCGCAACCGATGCGATCGCGCCGGAGCCGCATGCCAGATCCAGATGGACCCGTCGCCCGGGGCGGTCGGCCAGGACCCGCGTGAAAACATCCGTCCAATGCGCTTTGAGTGCCTCGCGCGGCCCGAACTGACCGAACCAGTCGGTCCGCTGGGCGCCCTGCCAGTATTTGTCCCAATCCTGGCCCCATGACCGGTCCCGATCCTGGCGATCACTGTCACCCATGATGCACGCACTCCGTTCTTGTGTTAGGGGAAGCTAACACCGTGCGCTTTGGGGCGCCAAGGCGAGCCTCCAGAGCCGGTCCGGGGCGGGCCGCCAGCATAGGAGTACAGCCATGAACGTCATGTTTTCCGTGTTTTCGATTAGCCGTCTGCGGCTCGGTCTGGTCTTGATCGCGGGCCTGATGGCTCTGACCGGTCCGGCGGGCGCCCAGGACCGCATGTGGTCGAACCTGACCGGGCGGGTGGTCTCCTGCCAGAACGATGTGATGTCGCTGAATTTCGGCGGCGGACAGATCACCGTGGCCATGCCGAACCTGACCTGGTGCGATGGCGGCCGCGACACGGTCGAAGGGATGACCGTCACCGCCTATGGTTATGTGCGCGGCACCCCCCGCACCGCACGGCGCTTCGATGCGGTAGGCATCTTCGTTCATGACGATCACACCGTCTATGCCGGGGCCCGGACCGACCGGATCATTGGCCAGACGATCTATGCCGATCCCATGGCGATCCGCGACGGTAATCCGGTGAACGTCCTTGGCCGGATCATCCGCATTGCGGGTGAGGAATTCCAGATCGACACCGGCAGCGCGACCGTACCGGGCGATACCGGCAAGATGCCCTATAATCCGTTTGAAGCCGGACAGCTTCCGGCCGTACGGGTCGGCGATTTCGTGATCATCAAGGGACGGATGGATACCGGGCCGTTCCGGCGCTATGAGGTTCAGGCCGAAAGCATGGTCCGGATGATGCCGGCCAGCTGATCGAAGGACCACCCTGTCATGGATACCGGCGCTCTTGTCGTTATCCCGCTGCCCTTGATCGAAGGCGGTGTGACCTATGCGGTGGCCCGGCTGACCGAAGAAAACGGCCGGCCCGTTGCCCACGCGATCGCCCCGGTGCCCGGCACACGCTTTGCGCCGCCGCGCACGGTTGCTTTATCCGCCTACAGCCTGTCGCGGATCCGTCAGGGCACGGCGGGGCGCCCGGACCTTTATCTTTATGAGGGTATGATCCTGCCGCCGCCCGGCGATGCGGATCAGTCCGGCGGGGCCGCGGCTTCGGGTTGATCCTCGGCCGTGCGGGCTTCGTATTGCCGGACCCGGTCACGCTGGGTCGCCGCTGATTGGCTCATTTGCGCCACTGCCGCAACAAACACGGGATGCGTCCGGATCGTCTCAAGATAGGGATGGTCCTCTGCGGGCGCGGGCAAGGCCGTGCAGAGCGGGCGGATCTGACTCAGCAGGCCATTATCGACCGCCTCCGCGAACAGAGCGGCAGCCTCGTCCCGCTCGCCGCGCATGGCCAGGATCGCCGATCGGATAGCCTTGAAGCAGAAATGATCGGCTTGCCCGCGCTGCGGTGTGTAGGCCGCTTCGACGAGGTCCAGGAGGCGACCCGCAGCGGCGTCATCGCCCATGCGCCGCCACAGATAGGCAACAGCCAGGGCCTGGGGGCCGTTGGTCGCGCGCCGGACGTCGGGGGCAAGCTCGGTGAACAGGGCCGGGCGGCTGCGCTCAAGGTCGGTCAGCGCCTTGTCCCAGTTGCCCAGCGTCATACTGACATACCAGTCCGAGATGATATCGTCGCTCCAGTCGGGCAGACCGGAGCGGTCGGCGGTGACCTCCGCGAAGCGGTCGAGATCCTCCGCCAGCAGAGCATCGAATATGCCGATAAACGCGTCCAAGGGCGTATCGCGCATGCCCTCAAGGGCCGCTCGTGCTTTGTCCAAGGCGTCGAGGTCGCCATAAAGCGTCGCAAGCCTGAGATGTTCAAGGACATGAACGCCTTGGTTCAATGCCTTACGCTGCCACAGAATGGCGTTGTCGACCCGGCCGATGGCTTCCTGGAACCGGCTCATTTGAGCGTAGACTTCCGGATTTGAGCCAAAGGCGTTCACCAATTGACGGTATAGTTGACGGGCCTCGTCATAACGCCCCAGCCGGGTCAGCGCGCCCGCTGCATTCTGAAGGCCGCGCAGGAACAGCGGATCGATGTCCATCACCATGCGAAACTGTTGCAGGGCCGGCAGGGGCGCATCGTCCACGGTCAGGAGCAAGAGCCCATACCACAGATGGGCTTCGACATTGCGCGGATCGAGCGCCAGGGCCCGCTGCAGGGCGGTCTCAGCCGCGTCCCGTTGGCGGCCGGCCTCGTCTTCGTCGGAGATCAGGCCGTCCATCAGCGGTTCGAGCAGATACAGGCCCTCGACGGAATGGGCGGTGCTCGAGTCGGGGTCCAAAGCGAGGGCCCGGTCGATCAGCACCCGCGCCTCCGCCCGCTGGCCTTCGTCGGCCTTGTCGCCCGGCATGCCTTTGTGATCGCCAAGGAGGAGATGCGCCGCGGCCAGGTGCGCATGCGCCAGGGCAAACTCCGGATCGAGCGCAATGGCGTCCTCGAACAGCCCGACCGCCGCTTCGATATCGTCCATGGTCCGCGCCCGCAGACGCGCAAGGCCGATCAGATAGAGCCGCTGGGCATCGGGATTGGCCGAACCGGCGGGGCGGTCCGGCGCCGCATCCGCCAGGATCGCGACTTCCAATACCCGGGCCACCTGCCGGGCGATCGCTTCTTGAACCTCGAACAGATCGCTGTCGGTCCGGTCGAAGGTGTCCGACCACAGATGAAAGCCGCTGTCGGCCTCGACAAGCTGGGCGGTGATGCGCAATTGCTCGCCGGCGCGCCGCACGCTGCCCTCGATGACGTAAAGCACGTTGAGATCGGACGCTATCTCACGGATATCCAGATTGCGATCCTTGAAATAGAAGGACGAGGTGCGCCCGACGACGCGCAGGCCGTCGATGCGCGCGAGGGAATTGATCACTTCCTCGGTGAGGCCGTCGGCGAAATAACCGTCCTGTTCATTGCTGCTGAAGCTCGCAAAGGGCAGCACCGCGATGGAGTTGTCGAGGGCCTGAAGTGGCGGCAGGCCCGCCCGGGTGATGCCGGCGGCATCGCCCGGCGAGGGCGCGATACCGGCCTCGATCTCCGGGACGATCCGCACAAGCTGATAGCCGGCCACGCCGGTCATCACCGCGATGACGCCGATCAGCAGAATATCGACCGCATGGGTGCGTTTCGGCGGGGGCTGAGTGTCGGGCGCGGTTCCGCGCATCAGATGCGCGGCGATAAGGACCACCGGCAGACCCAGAATGGTCAGCAGCACGAACAGGCGCAGGCCCCATTCCGGCACGGCGAAGACCGGAAACAGCAGCGATGCCACCTGCATGACGATCCAGGCGATGACCATATAGGCCGCCGAGATGCGGAACAGGCGCCGGTTCAGGATTTCAGTCCAGAGCGTGGTCACGAGTAAGCTCCTCCGCGCGATCAAGGCTGCGCACAAGACTGGCTTAACACAATCGCGCCATCCATGCCCGGCGGCTAGCGCCCCGATCCGCGCAGCCCCTTTCGCTGCGCCGCCCTCGCCCCTACATCCCGGGCAGCACCGAGACCGCACAGGAAACGCCGAAGAGGAAAGCCCCCGATGACCAGTTTTTCGCCGATCGTTGAGCCGGCTGACAAAGCCACCGCGTATGACACCGTGACCAAGGAGATCCTGGCCGTCGTGGAGGGCGAGCCTAACCGGACCGCGCGCATGGCGACGGCGGTGTGCCTCCTGGCCCAGACCTTCGAGCGCTATTTCTGGACCGGCTTTTACGTGGTGGATCCTGAGCGCGAGGATGAACTCGTGGTCGGGCCCTATCAGGGCACGCTGGGATGCCTGCGCATTCCGTTCCAGCGCGGGGTCTGCGGTGCCGCGGCCCGGACCGGCGAGACCCAGGTGGTCGAGGATGTCCACGCCTTTCCGGGACACATCGCCTGCGATGCGCGCAGCCGCTCGGAAATCGTCGTGCCGGTGCGCGGACCGGACGGCGCGCTGATCGCCGTCCTGGATGTGGACTCCACAGACATTGGAGCGTTCGACGAGACCGATAAGGTCAAGCTCGAAGCACTGATGGCCCAGATGTTCGCCGCCTAAGGCGGGCGGGCGACCGGCTTACTGCACCACCACCGGCTCGAAATCGGCCAGGGCGGCGTCGAGCCCTTCCACATGCTCAGCCCCGACGGGCACGCCGGTGCTGGACCCGGCGAAATCATCGCCAATGGGCTCGAACCGCCCGCCCAGGCAATCGGCCAGGAACGCATCCATCACCGCATAGAACGCCAGCCGGTTTTCGGGCCGGGCAAAGCCGTGGCCTTCGTCCGGGAAGAGCACATAGGTGACCGGCAGGCCGTTCTCGGTCATGGCGGTGACGATCTGGTCGGACTCGGCCTGTTTGACACGCGGATCATTCGCGCCCTGACCGATCAGCAGCGGGCGCTCGATCCGGTCGGCCAGGAACACGGGCGAGCGCTCCTTGAGAAGGGCGCGGCCTTCTTCCGTCCGCGGATCGCCGACACGCTGGGCCAGGGTTTCGAAGAACGCGGTCCAATAGGGCGGGATGCTCTCCAGCAGCGTGGTCAGGTTCGACGGGCCGACAATGTCCACCCCGCAAGCGAAGGTCTGCGGCGTCATGGTCAGCCCCGCCAGCACCGCATAGCCGCCATAGCTGCCGCCCGCGATGGCCACCTGATCGGCGGTCGTAATGCCCTCATCCACGGCCCAGGCGACCGCGTCGAGGAGGTCGTCGTGCATCGCACGGCCCCATTCCCGGTCGCCTTTGTTGATAAAGTCTTTGCCGAAGCCGGTAGAGCCCCGGAAGTTCACATTCAGCACGGCATAGCCGCGGTTCGACAGCCACTGGCTCCAGGAATTGTAGCCATAGGACGTGCGTGCCCACGGACCGCCATGGACATCGAGCACCAGCGGGACCGGCGCGCTCGGGCGCCCGTCGCCGTCCACGTCCGTGCCCTGGGGCAGGGTGAGATAGGACACCAGCTTCAGCCCGTCCCGCGCGGTGATCACTTCGGCGTAGGTCTGGTTGAGCGGCTGACCTTCAAGCTGCGGGCGAGTCGTGAACATCCGGGTCAGGCTCTGGTCGTCCCGGTCCAGAAGATAATAGGTGTAAGGCGCCGCGGCCTGATCCTCGCCGACGATCCAGCGCCGGTTGTCTTCGGTCGTATCGAGAATGGTGTAATCGCCGGTCAGGCGCTCGTTCAGCAGCGCGAAATCCGGCGCCACGCTGTCCTCGAGCACGGTCCACTCCTTGCGGGTGTAGTCCACCGCATAGGCCAGCGGATAATCCTCAGTGGGATGATAAAGCACATCGGCCACATCGGCCCGCGCGTCCTCGGCCAGAAGGGCCCGCTCGCCGGTCTCGAAATCGACCAGGACCAGCGCGGCGGTATCGCGGCCGGTGCTGTCGATCATGTAAAAGCCGGTGCCGTCCTTGTTGAACTGATCGACCGCAACCGTGAGCGAGTCGTCCTTGGAGATCGTGAAGAAGTCCGCCCACGCCCCCTCGGCATCTTTCTTGAGGACCAGCTGGCTGCCGTCCTGGAGCGGACGGAAGGCGAGGCGCAACATTAGATCGTTATCGGCGACATAGCCGCCGAACCCGTCATTCTGCTCGACCAGGGCCCGCTCGCCCGTGACCACATTGATGCGCCAGACATCGTGCCAGCGCGGGTCCCGGTTGTTCAGCCCAAAGAGCATCTCGTCGGGGTGGTCGTAGCTGGCCTTGATGATCTGGGCGCGCACCCCGTCAAAGGGCGTGAGGTCCTGGGCCTGCCCATTGGCCAGATCGACGGCATAAGCGCGGAAATTCTCGTCGCCGCCCTTGTCCTGGACGTAAATCAGATGACTGCCATTGGCGGCCCAGCCATGGTTCATGATCCCCCGGCCGGTGTCAGCGGTAACCGGTGCGGCAGCATCGAAATCCCCGACCGGACCGGTCCAGACGTTCAGCACGCCCTCAAGCGGCGCGATGAAGCTCATGCGCGTGCCGTCCGGGCTGATCCGGCCGCTGATGCGCTCGGGATTGCCGAAAAACACATCGCGGGAAATGAGCGGCACACCGGTCAGATCCGGCGCGCTGGATGTGACGGGGGCGGGCGGCGCCGTCTTGTCTTCGGCCTGGTCCGATGGTCCGCAGGCCGCAACGGCCAGCACCGGCACCAGCACAGCCAATGCCAGGCGCCAGCGGCGCGCGATCCCGGCTCCTCTCGTCTGTCCGGTCGTGCGGTGTCCGGTCTTGATCTGAGTGGTCATCGCCCAGCCCCATCGCTTGCCGGCGCCCATGCGCCCGGCATTTCGCAGGAAATCGCCAACCATCAAGATACCGCCATTCGCGGTGACGGTCGAGATTGCGCCGGGCACGGGCAAAGCGGCCGGAAAGCGGCCCTTCAGACGGTTGCACGCGCCAGGGCGGCCCGCCGGCGGGCGGCCATTGCGCGGGCCGCGGGCCATGGGGTACAACCCCGGCCTGCCGCCGCCTATCTATCCGTCATCCATTTGCCGCCGCAGCCGGGGAGAGCCAGCCATGGCCAGCTATCAGTACATCTATTCCACGGAAAAACTGTCCAAGACCTATGCGGGCGGCAAACAAGTTCTCAAAGACATCAGCCTGAAATTCTTCCCCGATGCCAAGATCGGCATTGTCGGCGTCAACGGCGCCGGTAAATCGACTCTGCTCAAGATCATGGCCGGCATCGACACCGAGTTTAACGGCGAGGCCTGGGCCGCCGACGGCGCCAAGGTGGGCTATCTGCCCCAGGAACCCCAACTCGACGAGTCCAAGGACGTGCTCGGCAATGTCATCGAGGGTGTGGGCGAGCAGAAGGCCATGCTCGACCGGTTCAACACCATGTTCGAAGATGTGGCCGAGGACGCCGATTACGACGCGCTTCTGGCCGAGCAGGCCGATCTTCAGGAGAAGATCGACGCGGGCAATCTGTGGGATCTCGATGCCCAGGTTGACATGGCCATGGACGCGCTGCGCTGTCCGCCGGGCGATGCCGAGGTGGCGAGCCTGTCGGGCGGGGAGCGCCGCCGGGTCGCGCTGTGCCGGCTGCTGCTGTCGAAGCCCGACCTGCTGCTGCTCGACGAGCCCACCAACCACCTCGATGCGGAGTCGGTGGCGTGGCTCGAGCATTATCTGCGCGATTATGCGGGCGCGGTGATCCTGGTCAGCCACGACCGCTACTTCCTGGACAATGTGACGGGCTGGATCCTCGAGCTGGACCGGGGCCACGGCATTCCCTATCAGGGCAACTATTCGTCCTGGCTGGACCAGAAGCAAAACCGCCTGAAAGAAGAGGGCGATAAGGAAAAGGCCCGCCAAAAGACGCTGTCGCGCGAGTTGGAATGGATCCAGGCTTCGCCCAAGGCCCGCCAGGCCAAGAACAAGGCGCGGATCAGCGCTTATGAGGATCTGGTCAACAAGGCCCGCGACATGACCCCCGACACCGCGCAGATCGTCATCCCGGTGGCCCAGCGCCTCGGCGATACGGTGATCGAGGCCGAAGGGCTGACCAAGGCCTATGGCGACCGGCTGCTCTATGAGGATCTGTCGTTCCGTCTGCCGCCGGGCGGCATCGTCGGCGTGATCGGGGCCAATGGCGCGGGTAAGACGACCCTGTTCCGGATCATCACCGGCCAGGAAGAGCCCGATGCCGGAACGCTCAAGGTCGGCGACACGGTTCAGCTGTCCTATGTGGACCAGAGCCGCGACGCGCTCGACCCCAAGGCCACGATCTGGGAGGAAATCTCGGGCGGTCTCGATGTCCTCGAATTGGGCAAACGGGAGATCCCGAGCCGGGCCTATGTCGGCGCGTTCAACTTCAAGGGCGGGGACCAGCAGAAGAAGGTCGGCGTCCTGTCCGGCGGCG
>CAZHDI010000042.1:0-9246 GCA_964531285.1 uncultured Alphaproteobacteria bacterium
GTACTGCATCAACGCCAATGCCCATGCCTTGGCGCGCTACGCGGCGCTGTGCCAGGAAGCCAATATCGTACCCATCGTCGAGCCCGAAGTGCTGATGGACGGCGATCACACCATCGAGCGGTGCTTTGAGGTGACCGAGGCATCGCTCCAGGCGCTCTATGATGCGCTCCATGAACAGCGCGTGCTGCTGGAAGGGTCGGTCCTGAAGCCGAACATGGTGATCTCGGGCAAGCTGTGTGCGACCCAGGCCAGCATGGAGCAGGTCGCCGAGATGACGGTGCGCTGCCTGAAGCGGGCCGTGCCCTCCGCCGTCCCCGGCATCGTGTTCCTGTCGGGCGGCCAGTCGGACGAGGACGCCACTGCCCATCTCGACGCGATGAACAAAGCCTATGACATGCCCTGGGGTCTCTCGTTCTCCTATGGCCGGGCGCTTCAGCAGGCCCCGCTCAAGGCCTGGAGCGGCAAGACCGAGAACATCCCCGCCGGCCAGGCGGCCTTCCTGCACCGTGCGCGGATGAACGGTCTGGCGGCCAAGGGCGAATGGACCAGCGCTCTGGAGCGCGCCGCCGCGTGACCCCAGACCCCCGTCCCCGCGCATTGGGGCAGACACCGGACGACCGGTCTTCCGCCACGCGGCGGGAGACCGATCCCTGCCGCCTTTACCTGATCACGCCCCCGGCCATCGATCTTGAGCGTTTTTTGCCCGCGCTGGACGCCGCCCTTGGCGGCGGCGATGTCGCCTGCCTCCAGATCCGCCTGAAAGACCTGACCGACGAGGCCTTGCGCGCGGCCTGCGATGCCATCGTGCCGGTGGCACAGGCGCGCGGCGTTGCCGTGCTGATCAACGACCGGCCCGATATCGCGGCCGCGTGCGGCGCCGACGGGGCCCATGTCGGCCAGGAGGATATGGACGCCCGCGAGGCCCGCCGTCTTCTGGGTCCGGACCGGATTCTGGGCGTGACCTGTCACGATTCCCGCCATCTGGCGATGGAAGCCGGCGAGCACGGGGCCGATTATGTGGCCTTTGGCGCCTTCTTTCCCACGGCCACGAAAGATGCCACGACCCGCGCGGATCCGGAGATTTTGCGATGGTGGACCGAGTTGTTCGAGATTCCGTGTGTGGCGATTGGGGGAATCACGATTGAAAATGCGCCGGAACTCGTGCAAGCCGGTGCGGATTTCCTAGCGGTCTCAAGTGGTGTATGGACTTACCCCAAGGGGCCGGCCGCGGCTGTCGCTGACTTTACGGCGCTGTTGTCGGAAATCGGGGGGTGAAGGGCCACGAGTACACGGCAATGGGATTCCCACAATGGCTAAGACCGTCCTGACCACCCCAATCATGCGCCGCACCGCTGCCGCCGTCGCCGGCCTGCTGCTGATGAGCACCGCGACCGCCATCGCCGCACCCTATGACGACGGCGAACGGGCATTCCGCCAAGGCAACTTCACGCAGGCGGTCTCCGACTTCCGTCAGGGCGCGACTCAGGGCGATCCGCGCTCCATGCATTTGCTGGGCATGATGTATATCGAGGGCAAGGGTGTGGAGCCCAATGTCAGCGAGGCCATCGGCTGGTATCATCAGGCCGCCGAGCAGGGCTATGCGGACAGCCAATACGCCATCGCGCTCATCGCGCTCGACGGCATTCTCGGGGCCACCCGCGACGTGCCCACCGCCCTCGCCTGGTTCGAGGTCGCCGCTGAGAACGATCACAAATTCGCGCAATTCGATCTGGGCACGATCTACGCCGAGGGCCGCCATGTGGCGCGCGACCCGCGCCGCGCCGCCTTCTGGTTCGAGCGCGCCGGTACGCAAGGCCATCCGGATGCCCAATACAATATGGGCGTGCTGCATATGCTGGGCGACGGCGTCACCAAGGACGTCAATCAGGCCCATCAATGGTTCCGTCAGGCGGCCGAACGCGGCCAGGTCGATGCCCAGTATAATCTCGGCGTTCTGTATACGAACGGGATCGGCGTCGATCAGAATTTCGCCGTGGCGGCGGATTATCTGAAAATGGCGTCCGATGCGGGCCTCGCCGAAGCCCAGTGGGGCCTTGGCATCCTGTCCTATAAGGGCGAGGGCATTCCGCGCAATTACGACCGGGCCGCCGAATTGTTCCGCGCCGCCGCCCAGCAGGGTCATCCGGAAGCCCGCAATATGATGGCGACGATCTACGCCAAGGGCGAAGGCGTGCCGCAAAGCTCCCTTGAGTCCTATATCTGGCTCAACATGGCCAGCCAGAGCGGGCGGGACAATCCGGAATTGCGGGCCGAACTCACCCGCGCCCTCACCGTCGAGGAACGCGAGCGCGGCGAGCGCATCGCCCGCGAGCGCGTCGCGCAACTGTCCTCGAACTGACGGTCAAAGCCCCAACGCCCCGCCGCGCTCTGTCACTCGCCCGGGCCGAACCGCGTCACGAACGGAAACTCCGCTTCGATCAGAGCCTCGCTGAGCGGCATACGGATGTAAGCGCCGGCTTGCCACAACGCGATTTGATCGCCGAAGGTCGAGGACTTGAGCCAGCCGTCCTGACCGCCCGCCAGCACGAAATAATTCGCATCCGGATCGCCGAGATCCGAGATATGCCGCGCCTGGGACCCGTAGGTCGCGGTGTGCTCGCCCTCAATCGCCCCATGACCGGTTTTCCAGATGGTCTCGGAGGACCCGCCCGTGGGCAGATTGAAGCTCGGGAACTTGTCGCCCACCACCGGCGCAACCGCGAGCGGATATTGCAATTCAAGACGGTGGGCATCGCCCCAGGTCGGATGGGTCTCGAGGGTGAGCGCCGCGGCGGTCAGCGCATCCGGCACGGCCGCGGCTAGCGCCGCGTCGGCAGTATCGTCAAGACCCGCGATCATCTCACGTTTGAAGCGGTTGGAGTCCCGGCCGTCCTGGCGCAGATCCGCGCCCTCCTCCGGGCGCAACGCCAGATCCAGCGCGAAGATGAACCGCTCGAAGGCAAGCGCGCCGGCGGACTCCGGATCATAGCGCGCATCCCACCCATCGATCAGGGCCCAAACCGCAGCGGCGTCACCGGTCAGCCCCTCCGGCTCGATCCGTTCCCGGAGCACGGCCAGCAGATCGGCGGCCGCGCCAGAGTATGTGTCGCGCTGGAACCGCCGCAGATCGAGTTCGTCGACCGTGTCTTGGGCCGACAACAGCGCGCTGACCCGCGCGAACCGGTCGCTCGGCGAAAAGAAATATCCCAGCGGAATATCCGCCGCCGTCGGACGATTATTGGACGTGGCCAGAAACCCCTGCGGCGGGTTGTAGCCGACCGGCAGGGTCGTCGCGTCCTCATAGGCCGCCCAATGGGCATCCGCCTCGTCCGGCGTGACGATCAGATCGAGCGGCACCGTGTTCGGCCGGCGCGGCAGACGGGCCGCCACGATCTGGCCGACATTCCCATCCGCATCGGCATAAACGAAATTCTGGCCGGGGACGGAGAAACCCTTAAACGCCGCGCGGAACCCCTCGAACGATGTCACCCGGTTGAGGCGCAAAAAAGCGCTCACCTCATCGCTCGGCTCATGGGCGACCCAGCGCAAGGCCAAATCCGTGTCCTCATCGACCCCAAACGCCTCGCGGATCAGCGGCACATCGGTGACCACGGGCCCGTACTGGGTCAACCGGTTCTCGCTGGTCTGGTCGATCCAGGCGCGCACCGCGATTTCATGGCGCTCGCTATCGAAGGCGCTGTCGTCAAGCCCGGTAACATCCACCAGATCGCTGCTGGCGGCATGAAGATTGGTCCCGCCCCAGGCCACATCGCGGTTGCGCCCCAGACCGAAGATCGGCAGGCCCGGCGCCATGAAGCCGACAACCTCCGTATCCGGCGTTTTGAGCCCCACGATCAGCCAGAGATTGGGCAGCAGGAACCCCAGATGCGGATCGCTGGCGATCATGCCCGCCCCGGTGTCCGTCTTACTGCCGCCCACGACGAAGGAATTGCTGCCGACCCGCTTGGCATCGAGCATCAGTGCCGCCAGACGGTGCCCGGCGCTCGTGCGCGCCCCGGTCCCCACATCGGCGCGATCATCCGGTGCCGGACGGCTGCCAGTGCCGCGGGCTTCGATGGGCAGGCCGGACTCGAAGCTCACCGGATCCTCGAACGCGCCGCGGGTCGCTTCGGCCAGGATCAATTGCCAATCGCTCTCGCCGCGCTTGGGCAAGAGGCTGATCCAGTCGAACCAACTCACATCGAGCCCCGCAAGGCGCCCGATGGCCACCACATCCTCCGGCGTCCACGGCTCGCGCTCGAACCGCAGGGCCTGAAACTCATAAGGCAGCGCCTCATCCTCGAGCGCCGCGGTATAGGCGTTGACCCCGTCCACAAAGCGCTGGACCCAGCGCAAGGTCGTCTCCGGCATCAGCGCGACCGACTCGCTGGCCGACCGGCGCAATCCGACGGTCCGTAACACCGCATCGATGTCGGCGGCCTGCGGGCCGGCGAATTCGGCGATCCGGCCCTGGGTGATCCGCCGGGCGATTTCCATCTGCCCCAGCCGCAAATGGGCCTGAACGAGGCCGACCGCATAGGCCGCGTCATCGTCATTCTCGGCGAAGATGTACGGCACATGATGGTCGTTCCAGCGGACCGTCACCGGCGCCGCCAACGCAAAATCGGCTTGCGGGATGGCAGCGAGACGCTGATCGAGGGTTGTGGGCTCCGGCAGATCGCCCAGAAGCGCGCAGCCCGACAGCGCGGCCGCCGCAAGGCCCAATGCAAGCCCCCGCACCGTACGCTTCGGCCTTCCGGCCGCCCACGCATCAATCTGACCCTGTTTCATTGCCCACATCCCCTTCATCACAGCCGAGCCTGTCGCGCCCGGCCGGTCCCACTGGTGTTACGTCTTTGCCGCAGCGACATATAGACCGTATGGCCCCGGCGTCCCGTGAGCGTTGCACGCCGCAGGCTCCCTTGATACCGTCCGCCCGCTTTTCGGATGCCGCTCACGACATTGTGGCCCGCCGCGCAAGGCGGCGGGATTATGGCCTGCACCGGAACGCCGATCGGCAGTCAAAGGAAACAACGCGATGAAGATCGATGGGAATGCCATCCGTCAGGGCAATGTGATCAAGCATAAGGACGGCTTGTGGGTCGCGGTGAAGACCAATGCGGTCAAGCCGGGCAAGGGCGGCGCCTTCAATCAGGTCGAACTGCGCAATCTCATCGACGGCACCAAGCTCAACGAGCGGTTCCGCGCCTCCGAAACGGTCGAGCGCGTGCGCCTTGAGCAGAAGGACCATCAGTTTCTCTTCGGCGACGGCGACATGCTGACCTTCATGGACACCGAGTCCTATGAGCAGATCGAATTGCCGAAAGACTTTGTGGGCGACCGGGCCGCGTTTCTTCAGGACGGCATGGCGGTGACCCTGGAATTTCACGAAGAACGCCCGATCGGCATTTCCCTGCCCGATCAGGTGGTGCTTCAGATCACCGAGACCGAACCCACCGTGAAGGGGCAGACCGCGGCCGCGTCCTACAAGCCGGCCACGCTGGAAAACGGCATCCGGGTCATGGTTCCGCCGTTCATCGAGACCGGCGAAAAGGTGGTGGTGGACACCAACGAAGTCAGTTATCTGCGGCGCGCCGACTGATCCGATGGCCCTGCGCTCTCCCATTTTGAATGTGATGTTCGACGCCACGCGCAAGGCCGCGCGGGGTATCCGCCGGGATTTCGGCGAGGTCGAGCAACTCCAGGTCGCCCGCAAGGGGCCGGCGGATTTCGTCACCGCCGCCGACCGCCGGGTCGAAAAGGCCTTGCGGGAGGAATTGGAGCGCGCGCGCCCCGGCTATGGCTTCGTGATGGAGGAAGGCGGCATTGTCGAGGGCTCTGACAAGACGCACCGCTGGATCATCGACCCCATCGACGGCACCTCGAACTTCATCCATGGCCTGGCCCATTTCGCAATCTCGGTCGCGCTGGAGCGCGAGGGCCAGCTTGTCGCCGGTCTGGTCTATAACCCGATCACAAATGACCTGTTCACCGCCGAGAAAGGCTACGGCGCGTCGCACAACGACCGGCGCATCCGGGTTTCGGCCCGCCGCGCGCTCGACGAAGCGCTGATCGCCACGGGCATTCCTTTCAAGGGCAAGCCGGGCCATGAGCGCTTTGCCCATGAAACCATGGCGCTCGCCCCACAGATCGCCGGCATTCGGCGGTTCGGCGCCGCGTCTCTCGATCTGGCCTATGTGGCCGCGGGACGCTATGAAGGGTTCTGGGAACACGATCTCAAGCCCTGGGACATCGCGGCCGGCATCGTGCTGGTTCGCGAAGCCGGCGGCTTAGTCCAGGATCTCGACGGCGGGTCCGATATGCTGACCAAGGGCAGCATTCTGGCCGCCAATCAGGCCCTGATCGGCCCGCTCCACACTATTCTCAAGACCGCTTCCAAATAAAACCGATAGTCGAAGCGATGTTGGGACCCGCCTACTCTAGTCTTTCACGACACGATGGTCATGACGAGGTGTTTCGATCCGGGACATTTCCTTTTTGTTCACCAATTACAGTAAAGGTGAGTTAACCACGATGACCAAGACTTCATTTGCCGGGCAGGAACATGGCCTGTACTGACAAACAGACCCTGAGCGCCGAATCGCTTACTCTGCCCGGTGCCAGGGGTCACGGTAACCAAAGAGGCGGTCGGGTGATGGGGGGCCGCTTCCCAGCGTGTCTGAGGTGTCGATGATGCCGGTTCGGGCTTTATCGAACATGCCGCGCCGCGCCTTGCGGTGCCTGCCCCGCCCCTCCGGTCTCTTGCGTCGGCGGTCGGCCTTTATTGCGGCCCTGCTGGTCACCAGCGGCTGTGTCAGCGTGGGCGGACAGGTCTGGGCCATCGCCGAGCGCATGGCCGCCGATCCGGCCGGCCAGACCGCCGCGATCCGCGCGGCTGACGCTGAATTCCGCCATGTCATCGGCGCGCGCATGGCTGCGCTGCCGGGCACCGATCCCAAATCCGATGCACCGCTCGCCGCGCCGGCGGAACCGCAACTGGCGACCAGCATGCGCGCACCGGCCCTGAGCCTGACCGAAGACGCCGGTCTGGCCCTGGCCCATATGAGCTATGCACCGATCCGCGCCGGCTCCCTGAAATTTCCCGACGGTGCGGTCCGCACCGCCTGGATCGATCCGGTCGACACGCCGCCCGCCGCCGATGAGACCTCGGACGGCATGGGGCGCAGCGCGTCGATCCCGGCGGACCGTCAGCCGCCCAGCACCCAGTGGATGCGCCTCAATCGGCCCGCTCCCAAAAAGGTCGAGGTGGAGCCCAAGCCGGAGCCCGACACCAAGGGATGGCGGTTCATTCCGGCCTCGATCCTGCCGGGCTTTTCCGGCAACCGTCTGACGGTCACCGCGCCGGAGGATGAGACGCCCGCGCCGACCGTGACCGCCGATGGGCGCACGGTCACCACGATCCTGTTCAATCCCGATGCGCTGGCCCTGGACCGCCGGGCCTGTACGGCCCTCGACGGCATTGCGGCGGCCCTGCGGACCAATCTGCGTCCCTTGACCCTGACGGCCTTTGTCGGGCCCGACGGCGCAGCGGCACCGACCGAAGCCCTGCACCGGGCCTGGGCGGTGCGGGCCTATCTGGCGACCCGCGGCATCGATCCGGAGCGCATCCGGATCACGCACATCCCCTCCCGCGGTACCGCAGATGCGCCGGAAACCGCCCTGAGGGTGGATGTGGCCTACGCGGCCGGGTAACGGCAGCCGCACCGGGGCGCCGCCACGCGGGCCCACCCCATTCATCAAACCGACGAATTCCACTACTGTCGCACCCGCTGCCGGCGCGCCGTCGCCTGTTTGGCTATCGGTCTTGGGAAACAGTCACTTACCGGATCGTAAGTGGCGGGTCTGCAAGAAAGAATGGCCTGTTGGGCAAGCGGCGTCTCGCGCGCGCGGCGCCAGGACGATCACGGGGACGGATGAGGCATTATGGCCAGGACTGACGGAACCGCCGGCGATTTCGGCCTGCCGATGAGCAGGCCCCAGATTTTCATCATCCGCATGGTGCTGTTCCTGCTGCTGGTGGTGCTGGTGGGCGTGCTGCTCTTTACGCCGCTCGTCCAGGCATTCATGGGCAATCTGTTCATCAACGCGCTGATCCTCGCGGTTCTGCTGTTCGGCATCGCCTTCTGCATCACCCGGGTCATGGCGCTGTGGCCGGAGGTCTCGTGGGTCAACGCGTTCCGGCGCGGCGATCCGGGCCTGGATGTGCCCCGCCGCACCGCGCTCCTGGCACCGGTGGCGGCCCTGTTGCGCGACCGGGACGGCCCGCTCGTCCTGACCCAGAACACCAGCCGCGCCATTCTGGATTCCATCGCCGCCCGCCTGGATGAATCCCGCGAGACCACCCGCTATCTCGGCAATCTGCTGATCTTTCTGGGCATCCTCGGCACCTTCTGGGGCCTCGTGCAGTCGGTCGGATCGGTCAAGGATGTGGTCGACAGCCTGTCCGTGGGCGGTTCATCGGCGGAGATGGCGTTCGAGGATTTGCAATCGGGCCTGTCCGGCCCGCTCGGCGGCCTTGCCACGGCGGTATCGTCATCGCTGTTCGGGATTGCGGGGAGCCTGATCGTCAGCTTTCTGGGCCTTCAGGCGGCTCAGGCGCAAAACCGGTTCTACACGGATTTCGAGGACTGGCTCAGCTCGATCACCCAGATCGAACCGGGCTACAGCGCCCAGCCCGCGCAGCCGATCCAGGCGGCCGCATCGTTCGGCGGCGCGGATCAGGTGTTCGCCGCGATCCAGGCCAGCGTCGATAATGTGGAAGCCTTGCGCGACACGATCATCCGCAGCGAGGAGAACCGCCGCCAGACCGAGGAATGGCTGATCCAGACCACGCAGAATTTGAGCGAGATGGATCAGGTGATCCGGGCCCAGCACGATCTGCTGGGCGGGATCGCGACCCTGGCCCAGGATGCAGCGCAATCGGCCCAGGTCAACCGCGAGGAGAACCTTGCCCTCTTGCGCAGGCTCGACGCCAGCCTTCAGCACCTTGCGGCCCAGGGGCGTGTGCCGAGTGCACCGTCCGCGGACGGATCGCCCGCCCCGGCCATGAGCCCGGATACGGCCCCGACCCTGCTGGCCATCCGCGATCTCACCCAGCGCCTCCTGGCCGCGACGGAGGCCCGCAACAGCGGCGAGGATATCGCGCTCCTGAAAGCGATCCATGACGCGGTATCCCGGCAAACCGTCACCGCGCCCGCACCACCGGCCCAGACCGGGGCGGCCCAG
>CAZHDI010000042.1:9346-27464 GCA_964531285.1 uncultured Alphaproteobacteria bacterium
CCGGCGCGGCATCGGGCACCGCCGCCGGCGCTTCGGATCTGGCCCCCATCGAACAACGCCTGGCGCAACTGGTCAGCCTGACCCAGCAGTCGGACGAGCGCATCGGCAAGGCGCTGATCTCCATGCGCGACATCGCGGCCCGCCAGCTTCAATACACCGAGCGGGGCACGGACGATCAGTCGCTCGCGACGCTCCATCAGATCGCCGATACCGCGAGCCGCCTGCTCATGGTCACCCAGTCCGGGAGCGGCGCGCCCGCGCCGGCGTCCCAGCCGGGCGCGCCAGCCACGCCGCCCGCCCCGGCGCCGCTGCCCATGGACATGTCGGTGTTCCGTGTCTTGAGCGACCGGCTCGGCGCGCTGACCCAGAAGCTGGAGACCGCCTTGGCTCAGCGGGCACTGGCCCCGGCACCGGCCGCGCCGTCCCCTGCGACGGGGGCTCAGAGCAGTGAAGAGGCCACCGCCATCCTGCGCAATATCGAACGGACCGCCGAACGCCTCCTCCACTCCGCCGAGGGCTCCGGCGAGAGCGGCAATATGCGGCTGGTGCAGGCCATCGGTCAGCATACCCAGGAACTGGTGCAGCATGCGCGCGGCTCGGCCGACCGCGAGATCCTGGAAACCTTGCGCGCGATCAGCCAGATCGCCCATTCCTTGCGCGAGAGCAGCGAAGAAGGCCGCCATGATCTGGTTCAGGAACTGCGCTCGGAGATGAAGATCCTGACCAAGACCATCGCCGCGCTGATCATCGAAAGCCGGCGGGGCGAGGCGCCGCGCCAGCGCCCCGAGGCGTAAACCCATGAGATCCCGTTCGCTGCGCGCCCGCGACACCACGGCGGATTACTGGCCCGGCTTTGTGGACGCTCTGGCCGCGCTCGTCATGGTGTTCATGCTGCTGATGACCATCTTCCTCCTGGCCAAGGCCGTCCAGGATCAGGTGGCCGGTACGCTCGACGTGTCCAATCAGCGCCTGCGCGATCAGATCGCCGAGTTGAGCGAGCTTCTGGATCTCGAGCGCCGCGAAACCCGCCGGCTGGACGATGCCAATGCCGAACTGATGGCCACACTTCAGACCTATGAGGAGTTGCAGGCCGCCCGCGATAGCGCGGCGGGTACCGGCACCGGGCTGGACGGCGCGGCCTCGGCGGCCCTGACCCGCGAGGTCGAGGAGCAGAAACGCCTGTCGGCGGCGGCCCAGGCCCAGGTCGAACTTTTGAACCGCCAGATCGAGGCGCTCCGTAAGCAGATCGGCAGCCTTCAGGCCGCGCTCGACGCCGCCGAGGAATCAGACCGCGAAAACAAGGCGACCATTGCCGATCTGGGCCGCCGTCTCAATGCCGCCCTCGCCCGCAAGGTTCAGGAACTCGCGCGCTACCGTTCGGAGTTTTTCCAGCAACTGTCCACCATCATCGGCGACCGGGACAATATCCGCGTCGTGGGCGACCGGTTCGTCTTCCAGTCCGAGGTGCTGTTCGATTCCGGCACGGCCGATGTAAACCCGGCCGGGCGCGATCAATTGCGCAAACTCGCCGGCGCCCTGCGCCAATTGGACGAAGAGATCCCCGCCTCGGTGAACTGGATCCTGCGGGTCGATGGGCATACGGATGAACGCCCCATCAGCACCGCCCGGTTCCCGTCCAACTGGCATCTGTCGGCGGCGCGCGCGATTTCGGTGGTGGACTTCCTGCGCAGCGAAGGGGTCCCGGCGCGGCGTCTCGCCGCCACCGGCTTCGGCGAACACCAGCCACTCGAAACCGGCAGCAGCCAGGACGCCTACCGGCGCAACCGGCGCATCGAATTGAAACTCACCGAGCGCTAAGAGCCCTTTTGGAAATAGGGCATCACCGGCCCGCTCCCCCTCCCGGCCGGCCGCAGATGAGGATCTTGTCTTCAAAGACCGATCCGACGACGAAGCGGTCCCCCGCCGGCACCGCGACCGAACCGCCCGACAGGTCGCTGCCATGGGTCAGATAAACAGTCTCGACCGTATGGGCGCCCTTGTCTGGATCGAGAGCAACGGTGAGCACCCGGGTCGGTGAGGGTGCAGCCGGATCCTGGGCATGCTGAAGAAATTTCAGCAGATTGGGATGACTGGTGATCCAAAGAGTCCCGTCCTCGGCCACCGCGATATTGTCCGGTCCCGGACCGACCCAGAGCCGGCCGTGATCGACCGGCCGTAAGGCAAGCGCACCGGTTTCGGTGTCGCGGTCGTATATCCGCAGGATGCCGTCGGTCGTCTCGGTTACATAGAGTTCCGAACCGTCCGCGTTGATATTGATCCCGTTAGCGTAGGTGAGCCCGTCTGCGGCGATCGTGCCGGTCGTACCGTCGAAATAGACCACATCGGTCCCGTTCAGCCGCAACACGTCTTCCACGCCGCGCAGCAGGTCCGCGCCGAATCCGTAGCGGTGATCATTGGTGACATAAAACTGGCGAGGGCCCACGGCCACAAGATCGTTCGGGGTGCGGATCAAGGGATCGGCGACCGTCTCCAGATGGGCAAGCCGCCCGTTCGGCCCGATCCGGAAGATCTCGACCGTATGCAGATCCTCATTCGGGTGGGAGATCGCAAACAGGCGCTTTTCGCTGCCGTCCGGCGCGGCCCAAAAACTGATCCCATGGGGCCGGAACGCCGGCGGGGCTTCTCCGGTCAGCGGGGTCAGACCATTGTCCGGATCATCGGGGCGAAAGGCATAAAGATCGCCGCGCAGGCCGGTATCCCCCGCCGCGACGGCCCGCCGGTCGGTCGCCGAGACATAGAGCCAGCCCGTCTCCCGGTCGATGGCGATATCCTCCGCCCCCGCCGGCGCCCCTATCGGACGGCACAGGCCCGCCCCGACTTCGGCGGCCTCGGTGAAAACACCGGCATTGGTCAAAAAACGGATGGCCATGACGGCCGCCGCGATGAGGACCAAAGCCGTCAGACCGAGGATGATCTCCAGAACCCGTGGCATAGTGCGTCCCCCCAATCTGGATTAAGCGGCGCTGTCGGTTCGGAACTGCAGGGCCGCGAGCCGGGCATAGAGCCCGCCTTCGCCGATAAGCGCGTCATGGGTGCCTTGGGCGATCACCCGGCCCTCGTCCATCACCACAATGCGGTCAACCTTTTGCACCGTCGCCAGGCGATGGGCAATGACCAGAGTTGTGCGCCCGACCATGACCTGCTCAAGCGCCTGTTGGACGAGGTGCTCGCTTTCCGCATCGAGGGCGCTGGTCGCCTCGTCGAGCAGCAGGATCGGCGTGTCCCGCAGGACCGCCCGGGCGATGGCGATCCGCTGGCGCTGGCCGCCCGACAACGTCAGACCGCGCTCGCCCAGTTCGGTGTCATAGCCGTTCGGCAGGGCCCGGATGAACTCATGGGCTTGGGCAGCCTTGGCCGCCGCGACGATCTCCTCGTCGCCCGCCTCGGGCCGGCCATAGCGGATGTTTTCCCAGGCACTGGCCCCAAACACCACGGGATCCTGGGGCACGACCGCGATGCGCTTGCGCAGATCAGACGGATCGACCCCGTCGACCGGGCAATCATCCACCAGCACCCGGCCCTCCTGAACATCGTAGAACCGCTGTAAGAGTTGAAACACGGTGGTCTTTCCGGCGCCGGACGGTCCCACCAGGGCAACCGTCTCCCCAGGCGCAACATCGAGCGAAAAGCCATCGAGCGCCGGCGTGTCGGGGCGCGTGGGATACCGGAAGGTCACGGCATCGAAGCGCACCGCGCCGCGCGCAGGAACGGGCATCGCCAGGGGATGGGCCGGCGGGGCAATGTCCGGTTTGACCGACAGGAGTTCCGACAGGCGTTCCGACGCGCCCGCGGCCCGCATCAGATCGCCCCAGACTTCCGACAGCGCGCCGACCGCGCCGCCGAGCAGCACCGCATAGAGCATGAACTGAATCAGCTCACCGCCGCTCATGGAGCCGTCGATGACCGAGCGCGCGCCCGACCACAGCACCCCGACAATCGACGCAAAGACCATGAAGATCCCGGCCACGGTCAATCCGGAGCGCATGGCGATACGCCGGACCGCCACGCGGAACGCGGTCTCGGCCGTCTCGGAAAAGCGGGCCCGGTCATAGGGCTCATGGGTGAACGCCTGCACCGTCTGAATCGCTCCAAGACTCTCGGAGGCCAGCGTGGAGGTGTCCGCCACGCGGTCCTGACTGCTGCGCGACAGCCGGCGCACCGAGCGGCCGAACAGGATCAGCGGCACGATCACGAGCGGCGTGGCCAGGAGCACCATGCCGGCAAGGCGCGGGCTGGTGTAGATGAGCAGACCGAAACTGCCGATCAGGGTCACCAGATTACGCAGCGCGATCGACACGCTGGAGCCGACGATGGTTTGGATGAGTGTGGTGTCGGTGGTCAGCCGGGAAAGCACCTCGCCGGTGCGGGTGATCTCGAAAAACGACGGCGACAGAGCGGTGACATGGTCGTAGACCGCCTTGCGCAGGTCGGCGACGACCCGCTCGCCGATCCAACTCACCATGAAGAACCGCGCCGCCGAACTCATCGCCAGAAAGCCGGCGCCCCCGAGGATCAGCACAAAGGCCTGGTCGATCCGGTCGGCGGTCTCGCGCGAGAACCCGATATCGATCATGTAGCGGATGGCCAGCGGCATGACGAGCGTCGCTCCGGCGGCGCAGAGCAGCGTGATCAGGGCCGCGCTCAGGGCCCAGGGATAGCGGGCGACGAACGGGACCAGACGGGCGAGCGGGCGCAGATCGCGCTGCCCGGGGCGCTTGGCGGCCTCATGCTCGAGCGCCGATGCGATCACGCCGCTGCGGTCGGCCGCCGATGTCTCATTCACAGGTTTCGCTCCTCGCCCCGATATCCGATGGTTCTCGTCCTGGCTCGTCGGGAAGATAGGCGATCGACCCGGCGCCCGCCAACCGGCCTCGTGCCGCGATCCGGACGGCACCCTTGAATTCCGGCCGCCGCGGCGGTATACACCCGCTTTCCGCGCGCACCCGAGGCGATGGCGGCCGGCCCCGCTGGCCCAGTGTCTGCGCTTTGAGTGCGCGCGCGCCCCATTCTAATGATCAACGCCGCCTTGGGCCGGACCTGCCCGGCCCGGCCTGTGCGAGCGAAGCGAGACGCGCCATGAAGAAAGATATTCATCCCGATTATCACATGATCACCGTGGTCATGACCGACGGGACCACCTTCCAGACCCGCTCGACCTACGGCGCGGAAGGCGACACGCTCCAGCTCGACATCGATCCGCTGACCCATCCCGCTTACACCGGCGGCAATCAGACCCTGCTGGACCGGGGCGGGCGCGTCAGCCGATTCAAGGACAAGTTCAAGGGTTTCGTGAAGTAAGCGATCCGTCCGCGCGGACCATCACCGCCACTTCACCGTCTTTTTCATTCTCGCTCAGGCCCTTCCCCGTTAGCATGCCGGCGCAAACCGGTGTCTGAGGGAGGGGCATGCCATGCCATCACGCGAACAGGTTCTGGTCACCGGCGCATCCGGGTTCATCGCAACGCGGGTGATCGCCGCCCTTCTTCTCAAGGGCTATGCGGTGCGCGGCACGCTGCGCTCGCTGAACCGCGCCTCCCATGTCGAAGCCCTCATTCGCGGCCAGGGCGCGCCCACCGACGGGCTGACCTTCGCCGCCGCCGACCTGACCGGCGACGCAGGCTGGACCGAAGCGGCCGCCGGGTGCCCCTTCGTGATGCATATGGCCTCGCCCCTGCCGCTGCGCCGTCCCAAGGATGAAATGGCGCTGATCGGCCCGGCCCGGGACGGCACGCTCCGCGCGCTGACCGCTGCCGCGCAGGCCGGCGCGCGCCGGGTGGTGCTGACCTCTTCCGTCGCCGCCATCGCTTACGGCACCGGCGGCAGCACGACGCCCTTCACGGAGGAAGACTGGTCGGTCATCGAGAGTGACGATATCGGCTCATACGAGAAATCCAAGACGCTGGCCGAACGCGCCGCCTGGGAGTTCCAGGCCCGCCATGGCGGGTTCGAATTGACCACGGTGAACCCATCGCTGGTCCTGGGACCGGTCCTGGAAAAGGATTACGGCTCATCGGCCGAGGTCATCCGCCAACTGATTTCCGGCCAGTTGCCGGTTGCCCCGCGCCTGGAATATCCGATTGTCGATGTGCGCGACGTGGCGGACATGCATGTGCGCGCGCTCGAAACCCCGGCGGCCGCCGGCGAGCGCTTTATCGCCGCGTCGAACACCTACAGCTTCCTGGAGATGGGCCGTATCCTGAAGGACACCATACCGGAGATCGCCCGGCGCGTGCCCACACGCCAGGCGCCGGATTGGATGATCCGGCTTCTGGGCAAGGTCGATCCGTCCGTCGGCGGCATACTGTTCGAGCTTGGCAAGAGCCGGCCCGTCTCCCATGACAAAGCCAGCCGGATGCTGGGCTGGCAACCGCGCCCGGATGTGGACACCATCGTGTCCACCGCCCGCAGCATGATCGAGCACGGCATCGTTAAAGTGTAAGGATCTCGGGTAAGCCGGTCTAACCCTGTGCGAAGGCCGCGGCGATCCGATTGTGCTGGGTCTGGACCGTATCGGCGGGATCATCGGACGTATCGCCGCCGCGCCGGTACATCATCCGGTCGAGCCGGTCGACGCGGTCGTAAAGACGCTCCGAGCGCTCCAGAAGATCGATCAGCATCTCAGGCAACTCATCCACCGCTTCGAGCGGCGTGCCCCGGCAGATTTCCTGGGCGCCGAGACGGTATTTGTCCTGGCACGCCTCATCGGGCGTCATTTCCCCCTCGCGGATGGCCTTTTGCACCAGGAGCCAGGAGGCCACCTGCATCAGCCGCGTCGTCAGACGCATGGACTCGCCAGCATAGGCCAGCGCACCCTTGCGGGACAGCATCCGGGATTCTTCCCGGCCCGGACCATCCAGATAGGATGCGGTTTCCTCCACCATCGCCATACCGTCGGCGAAGGTCCGTTCGAACAATTCGGATTGTGCAAAATCGCCCACCGCTACCGTCCATTCATCGCTTGCGATGACCGCGTTCAAATCGATGTCGCTCATGTGGTTATCCGGGCCCCCTAGACATGGATGCGTATCACGGGCGCCAAGGGTGCAAGGGGCAGGCCAGTCTCACCTGTCCTGCCGCTGGATGTGTCATCCGGTCTTGAAGAGGCTCTCGGCGGTCGACCGCGCGCCGCGCTTGGCATCGAGCATGTCGCGGCAGCGCTCGATCTCAGCGGCCAGCACGGCCATCCGCGCTTCGAGGTCGGTCTCGGAAAACAGGGATAAATCATCGACAAGGGGCTGGATCGCGCCGCCCCTGATCCGCGGTTCATCGGCTTCCATGCTGTCCTCCCGTCTTCCGTCTCAGACTATAGGACGAAATAGTCTGCGCCGAAGCGGGACGGCATTCAATCATGTCGTAGTATCGCGCCCGCGACGCAAAAGGAGGAGCTGCCGGAATGGCTGATTTACCCGCGACAATGACCGCCATCGAGATTTCCGAACCGGGCGGCCCGGAGGTCCTGCGCCCCGTCACCCGGCCCTGTCCGCGCCCCGCAGCGGGACAGGTTGTCGTCAAAGTGGCCGCCGCCGGGGTCAACCGCGCCGATATCGTCCAGCGCATGGGGTTCTACCCGGCCCCGCCGGGCGCCTCGGACATTCCGGGTCTCGAGGTGGTCGGCACGGTCGCGGCCCTCGGCGAGGGCGTCAGCGGCTGGCAGGAGGGCGATCTGACGGGCGCCATTATGGGCGGGGGCGGCTATGCCGAGTATGCCGTCATCGATGCCGATACCGCGCTGCCCTGCCCCAAGGGCCTGGATGTCCAGGGCTTTGCGACCCTGCCCGAGACGGTCATGACGGTGTGGACGAATGTCTTCGACCGGGCCCGGCTCCAGCCCGGCGAACGGTTTCTGATTCATGGCGGGACGAGCGGCATCGGGGTCTCGGCGATCCAGATGGCCAAGGCCCATGGCGCCGCGGTTTTCGCCACCGCGGGCAACGACGCGAAATGCGCGGTGTGCCGGGATCTCGGCGCGGACCGGGCGATCAACTACCGGACCGAGGACTTCGTGGAGATCGTCAAGGCGGAGACCGGCGGCAAAGGCGTCGATGTGATCCTGGATATGGTGGGCGGCGATTATGTGGAGCGCAACATGAAGGCGCTCGCCGTCGAAGGGCGGATGGTCAACATTGCCTTCCAAAAAGGCTCGAAGGTCGAACTCAACCTGATGCCGGTGATGCTCAAGCGCTTGGCGCTGATGGGCTCCACCTTGCGCGCCCGGCCCGTGGCCGATAAGGCGGCCATCGCCGAAATGGTGCGCACGCGCGTCTGGCCCTGGGTCGAAGCGGGCCGGGTCAAACCCGTGCTCGACAGCACGTTTGCCTTGAGCGCAGCCGCCGAGGCGCACCGGAAAATGGAAGACAGCAGCCATATCGGGAAAATTCTCCTGATCCCATGACCGCAGGAAAATCGTTTTCAAGCGACCGGGACGTGCCTATATAAAGTCAGACTTCCATGAAAACATGCGTTGCATGGAGGGCGCGGGGCGGACAGACCCCGCGCGCGGCCCATCGCTATTGGGGATCCATGATCCCGGCGGGGCACGCCCAATAAGCGAACAAGAGTGACCAGGAGACCCCTATGGCCAACCCTCTGATGCCAAAGGCAACCGCCGTTTGGCTCGTCGAGAACACTGCCCTCACCTTCGAGCAGATCGCCGATTTCTGCGGCCTGCACAGCCTTGAGGTCAAAGGCATCGCCGACGGCGATGTGGCGCAGGGGATCAAGGGCCTTGACCCGGTGGCCAACGGGCAGTTGAGCCGCGACGAACTGGACAAGGCCCAGGCCGATCCCTCTCACAAGCTGGTGCTGAACAAGGCGCGCGTCGTGCTGCCCGAGCCCAAGCGCAAAGGCCCGCGTTATACGCCGGTGTCGCGCCGCCAGGACCGCCCCGACGCGATCATGTGGCTGGTGCGCCATCATCCCGAATTGACCGACGCCCAGATCTCCAAGCTGATCGGCACCACCAAACCGACCATCACGGCGGTGCGCGACCGGACCCACTGGAATGCGTCCAATCTCAAGCCGGTGGACCCGGTGACCCTGGGCCTGTGCAGCCAGCTCGATCTCGATGCAGCGGTTCAGAAGGCCGCGGACCGCCGGGCCAAGGATCCCAATTACGTGCCGCCCCAGCCCGAAGAAGCCCTGCGCCCGATCGACGAGACCTTGGGCGAGGGCGAGGACGACCAGTTCGGCCGGGAGCGCGCGCCGGTGTTCGATCCGGATGTGTTCGGATCGTCCGAAACCGACACGCCCAATCCGGACCCGAGCGGTGCCGAAGTGGATCACGACCCCGTGCGTGCCGTGTTCGGCGACAAGGAGTGACCAGTCAGGCGGCGCCGGATGTCTCTTGCGCCGCCCTCATCGCGTCCCAACGGCGCGGATCGATCCCGCGGATCAACAGCCACAGACAGGCCGCCCCTTCGGCGATCAACGCCGGGACAATGACCAGCATGGCGGCGATCCCGCCATAGGGACCGTAATCGCTGACCAGGATCGCGCCGAACCCGTCAAGCGTATAGGCGACGCCCGCGATGATCAGCCCGATGCCGATCAGGGACGGCAGGAACGGGGCGCGGATGATCAGCCCGCCGAGCAGCACCAGATGCAGGCCGAAATAGATCAGCGAGATGGTAAAGCCGGTCTGAAACGCCTCCAGCCGTTCATAAATCAGCGTTGCTGACGGCGGGCCGTCCGTGCTGACCATGGCCAGCGCATCCACCAGATCGAACAGCACAACGGCAAAAACGGCCGTGTAAAACAGCCGCATCAAAGCGCTGAGCAGAGACAGGCGTGCATCGACCGGCTGCAACAGCACGAACAGCGCCCAACTGATCAGCACATCGAAGAACAGCACCAGGACGAAAGCCGCGATCCCCAAACGGAACACCCCTGTCGAGGCCTGGAGATTGGTCAGGGTCGCGCCGGGATCGTCCGCGACGAAAACGCCGCCAACCGCGCTGAAATTGGCGAAAATCGCCAGGATGAAGATCATCAAATAGCTGAATCCCGCCAGTCGGGCATAGCCCAGTGCCTGGCGCGCCGTTGTAATGGGTTCCATCGTTCCGTCCCCTTGCGCCTCAAGGTGCATCACCGGCGAAGCGCCGCCGCACCCTCTCGACCGCCCGATCGGCGGCTTCCTCCAATGTCGCGCAGACCGCGCCGCCCGTCTTTTCGATGGCATGGGTGATCATCAGATTGTCCGCCAGCCCAAAGGCCTCGACCATGGTGCCGTCGGGCGCGCGCAGCACCTCGGCCTCAAGATGGCCTTCCGCACCGCCGAAATGATCCTCCAGAACCCGCGCCTCGAAGGGGCGCGGATCGTCCGTGTACCCGAAAATGAGCACATCGTCGCCGCTCATCGCCAAGGCGCTCATGAACCCCATTTCGAAGGCCGTGCCCACATCCATCGACGGCCCGTGATAAGGCGTCATATTCGCCAGGATCAGCCCCACCTGCCCGGGCGCGGCACAGGCGGCCATCAGATCCTCATTGGCCCGGGCGATCGCATGCGCGAAGGCACGGTGATCGGGATAGGCGCCCGGATCCAGAACATTGTCGAGCGGGAAAATCCCGACGATTCCGCGCGCCGCGAGTATCGCCTTCTTGGCCTCGCCGCGGGCGTGCGCATCGGGAAAAAACACGTCCGGACCGGCCAGATAGCCGTGAATCGGGGGCATGGCGGTGCGCATGGGTGCCGTCCTTTGGCGGGAAACAGCCATTTGGTTCGCTTGACGGCCATGCTATAGCAACGGTCTGTAGGCATAAATGACCGGTACCGACGGCCGTGTGGCGAGACGGGCCCGACATCAGATTGGGGAGATCCAATGGTTGAGAGTGTCCGCCTGATGGACGGCAAGCGCGGTGTCATCATGGGTGTCGCCAATGACCGGTCCATCGCCTGGGGCATTTCCCAGGCCTGCGCCCTGGGCGGCGCGGAGCTTGCCTTCACCTATCAGGGCGAGGCGCTGAAAAAGCGGGTCGAGCCTCTGGCGCAGTCGGTCGGCTCCTCCCTGGTGCTGCCCTGCGACGTGACCGACATGACCAGCGTCGATGCGTTGTTCGACCGTCTGGGGTCGGAATGGGGCTCCATCGATTTTCTGGTCCATGCCATCGCGTTTTCCGACAAGGAAGAACTCAAGGGCCGCTATATCGACACGAGCCTCGAAAACTTCCTGACCACCATGAACATCTCCTGCTATTCGTTCACCGCCGTCGCCCAGCGCGCGGAAAAGCTCATGACGAATGGCGGCAGCCTCCTGACCCTGACCTATTTCGGGGCCGAGCGCGTGATGCCGCACTACAATGTCATGGGCGTCGCCAAATCCGCGCTAGAGACCTCCGTGCGCTATATGGCCGAGGATCTCGGCAAACAGAAGATCCGTGTCAACGCAATTTCCGCCGGTCCGATCAAGACGCTGGCGGCCTCCGGCATCGGCGACTTCCGCTATATCCTGAAATGGAACGAGTATAATTCCCCGCTGCGCCGCAATGTGACCATCGAGGAAGTGGGGAACTCAGCGCTTTATCTCCTGTCGGATCTCGGGTCGGCGGTCACCGGCGAAGTGCATCACGTGGATTGCGGGTATAATGTCGTCGGCATGAAAGCCGTCGATGCCCCCGACATCTCCGTTACTTAAACAGTCCCATGTCTGACAACAGTTTCGGCCAATTATTCCGGGTCACCACATGGGGTGAATCCCATGGCCCTGCGCTGGGCTGCGTGATCGACGGCGTGCCGCCCGGCATTCCTCTGCACACCGATGACATCCAGGCCGATCTCGACCGCCGCCGCCCCGGCCAGTCCCGCCACGTCACCCAGCGGCGCGAGCCTGACCGGGTCCGGATCGACTCCGGCGTTTTCGAGGATGAGGACACCGGCGGCCCGGTGACCACGGGCACGCCGATCAGCCTGACCATCGAGAATATCGATCAGCGCTCGAAGGATTACAGCGCCATCAAGGCCCAGTTCCGGCCCGGCCATGCCGACTACACCTATTTCGCCCGCTACGGCGTGCGCGATTATCGCGGGGGCGGACGGTCGTCGGCACGCGAGACCGCGGCCCGGGTCGCCGCCGGCGCGGTGGCCCGAAAGGTGCTCGCCAGCCTTTATGGCGGCGTGACCGTCCGCGCCGCGCTCGTCCAGATGGGCACGCAGACCATCGACCGGAGCCGCTGGGACTGGGCGGCGGTCGGCGCCAATCCGTTTTTCTCGCCCGATCCCGGCAGCGTGGCCGACTGGGAGACCTATCTCGACGGGATCCGCAAGGCCGGATCGTCCGTAGGCGCGGTCATCGAAGTGGTCGCCGAAGGCATCCCGGCCGGGCTTGGCGCGCCGGTCTATGGCAAGCTGGATGCGGACCTGGCGGCGGCGCTGATGAGCATCAACGCGGTCAAAGGCGTCGAAATCGGCGCCGGGTTCGCCGCGGCGGCCCTCGACGGCACCGCCAATGCCGACGAAATGCATATGGGCAATGCCGGCGTGGCGTTTGCCTCGAACCAGGCCGGCGGGGTGTTGGGCGGGATCTCGACCGGCCAACCCATCGTCGCGCGCTTTGCGGTCAAGCCGACCTCATCGATCCTGACCCCGCGCCAGTCGATCACCACATCGGGCGCCCCGGCGACCGTCGTGACCAAGGGGCGCCACGACCCCTGCGTCGGCATCCGGGCCGTGCCCGTGGGCGAGGCCATGATGGCCTGTGTGCTGGCGGATCACGCCTTGCGATTCCGCGCTCAGACCGGGCGTACAGAGGGCCACATTCCGGGACGCGCCTAACTCTGTCATGATGCGGCGATGGGGGACCGGATGGGCCAGGGGGGCTAAGGCGTGACCGCGACGGCGACCAAAGAACCGCTGCGCATTTTTTTCGAGCGCTCCGTGGGCCGGCCCATTGTCTATGGTGCGGGCGCACTGGCGCTGCTCCTCATCCTTTACGGGTTTTTCCGGCAGGATGCGGTGCTGATGCTCTCCAGCCTCATGCCCATGGCGTTCTCGGCGTTCCACCTGCCCGCGCTGCGCAACGACCAGCCACAGATCGAGGTCCATGACGAGGGGCTGTATCTGGATGGGCTCGGCCTCATCCCATGGGCCGAAATCACCGATATCGAATTGGAAGATCCCGAAACCACCACCGCGGGGCACGAGATCGTCATTGCCACGCGGGAATCGCTGGAGATGTGCATCGTGCCGCAGCGCGATCTCACGCTCATGCGCACCTTTCAGATCATGGTCTGGCGGCTGGAAGAACTCAGCGTGCTGCGCATCCGGCTGCGCAACCTCAATGTGGATGCGGATTATCTGTTCGGCGATATCCGCGCGCGCCTGCGCCGCTCGCGCAATTGGGCGGTTTAGACAGCCTTCCCGAACACCGCGATCTTGGACAAAAATCCGGTGTCGGACCATTGATGCGCAAGGCCCGCCTCGGCGAACAGGGCAATCAGGTCTTCATCCAAATAACTGCCGTAATAGGGCTCGTGGAACCCGATGGGGAAATACTCCAGGATGCCGTCCCATTCCGGCGCGTCGCCCGTTTGCAGCGAGTCCACCAGGATGAACGTCCCGCCCGGTTTCAGAACCCGGGCAATCTCCCGCGCCACGACCCGGCGGATTTTCGGCGGCAGTTCATGGAACAGATAGATGCAGGTGACCACATCATGGGCGCCGTCATCGAAGGGCATGGCTTCGGCGTTGGCTTCGACGAAATCCTTCGCGCCCCAAGGGGCCAGATTGCCCCGCGCCCGGTCGAGATAGGCCCGCGACAGATCGAGGGCCGTGACCGGCAGGCGCGGGTAATTGTCCTTGACGGAGGTCAGGAACCGGCCCGTGCCGCACGCCACATCGAGGAGGCTCAAGCGGCGCTGGTCCCGGCCCTGAAGCGCCTCGCCGAGAGGGACGAGCGCCATCCGGCGCATGGCATCGGTCGTACCGGTGAACAGCACATCCACCTGGGTGTCGTAAAGCCGCGCGGACTCATCCGACAGCCAACCATCCGTCTGGAAATGAAAGTTCTGAAGATAGTAACGCGGATAGCGGTCCTTGCGCGCCTCGGTGTTGACTTCCGAATGGCCCCGGTTGAGCCGGCGTTCATTGACCTTCGGCGCATCGCGCAAAAACGCCCGCGACTGCGCCAGAAGGCGGCGCGGGTTCGGCGGCACCAGATCATGGGGCTTGGCATAGCGCCCGGCTTCGATATTGGCCCAGTCCTTCTGCATCAGCCGCAAAATGGACTGCACCATTTCGCGGGCATCCGGCAGGCGGCCCTTGGGCTTGAACGGCGGATCGTCCGGCCGGCTTACGGGCCCCGCGATGCGCCGGACCGCGGCATAATGTCCGGCATACCATGCCAGACGCGCGGTCTGCCCCAATCCGTACTGTACCTGATCCAAAACGCTGGCCATGGCTCCTGACACCTCATTCACGCTCGAAAACGCCGACACATTCAATATGGGTCGACCAGGCGAACTGGTCCACCGGGTGGACCGCCCGCACGGTATAGCCGCCGTCCACAAGGCAGCGCGCGTCCCGGGCAAATGTCGCAGGATTGCACGATACGCTCGCAATACGGCGGATCTGGGATGCGGCCAGGGCCTGACATTGCTCCAGCGCCCCAGCCCGGGGCGGGTCGATGACGGCGCCCGTATAGCGCTTCAAATCGAGCGGCATCAGCGGGCGGCGGAAGAGATCGCGCCGCGTGGCGGTCACCGGCTTCAAACCGGCGGTCTGCCGGGCGGCTCGGGTCAGCGCCGCGACGGCCTCCGGGTCGGCCTCGAACGCATCGACCGGCCGGCGGGCCGCCAGAGCGAAGGTGAACGTGCCGCTCCCGGCAAAGAGATCCGCCACCGGACCATCGCCCTCGCCTAAGGCCATATGCACGAGGTCGCACAAAGCGGCCTGACCATCCGCGCCCGGTTGCAGGAACCCGCCCGGCGGCGGGGTCACGCGCACCGCGCCCATGATCACCGCCGGATCGCGCCAGGCCGCCAGGATCTCCCCGTCCACGCTCAGACGGGCGGCATCCAAGTCCGCGCCGGCCTCAATGAGCGCCATCCGAACCCGGGGATCATCTGTATCTGCCGCGATCCGCAGATCCACATCGAGGCCGGTCTCGCTGGCCAGCACGTGGATCTGACCGTTCGGCGCATGGCCGGCAACCGCCGCGGCGAATGTCTCCAAATCGTCCCAGCGCGCGGCCAAAGCGGGCGTCAGGATCAGACATCCATCCGCACGCGTCACCTCATGACTGCGCCGGCCCATGAACCCGAGCCGCACGCCGCCCCGCTCCCGTTGGACGCTCAGCGTCACCCGCCGCCGGCTTGGCGCCGGCACCGTCAGCGTTTCGCGGACCGGCACATGACCGAGCCCCCGCGCCGCCAGGGCCGCCGCCACCATCTCGCGTTTCCAGGCCGCAAGAGCCGTTGGGGCGACATGCTGAAGGGCACAGCCACCGCACGCACCGAAATGGGGACAGGGCGGGACCACACGATCCGGTCCCGGATCAAGGATCGCCGCAACCTCGGCCCGGGCGCCGCGCCGCACACCCCTGACCACATCGCCCGGCACGGTCAGCGGCACATAGACCGGACCGTCCGGCCCCGGCGCGATCCCGTCGCCTTGGGCGCCCAGGCTTTCAATGCGCCCTTCGAACGGCACACCAGGCGGCGAAGCCTTACGCTTATGGGGTTTTGCGCGCCGCAATCAAAAACTCCTCATTGCCTTCCGGCCCCAGGATCGGGCTCGGTTCCAGCCCCTCGACCGTCCAACCTTGGTCCGCGATCCAGTCGGCGATGTCCTTGCACACGGCCGCGCGGACCGCCGGATCCTTCACCACCCCGCCCTTGCCGATATGGGCCCGTCCGGCCTCGAATTGCGGTTTGATCAGCGCAATGAGCATGGCGCCGGGTTTGGCCAATGCCATGGCCGCCGGCAGCGCCAGCGTGAGCGAGATGAAACTCACATCGCTGACGATCAGATCCGGCGGCTCCGGCAGTCTGGCGGCCGTCAAGTCCCGGGCGTTCACCCCTTCCAACACGACGACGCGCGGATCGGCGCGCAGGCGTTCATGCAGTTGTTCCGTTCCCGTATCGACGGCATAGACCCGCGCCGCCCCGTTCTCCAGAAGCACCTGGGTAAACCCGCCGGTGGAGGCCCCGAGATCGGCGGCGACCGCTCCCGTCACCGGAGCGGCGAAGGCGGTCAGCGCATGGGCGAGTTTCAGACCGCCCCGCGAGACATAAGGATTGGCGGGCGCCAGAAGCGTGATCGCGGTCCCGGGCGCCAGGCGCTGGCCCGGCTTGGTCACCGGCACGCCGTCGGCCAGAACGGTCCCGGCGGCGATTTCCGACTGGGCGCGCGCCCGGCTGGCGAAATGGCCATGCCGGGTCAAAAAAAGATCCGCCCGGAGCGGTTCCTCTCCAGGCGGATCGGTCTCGGTCATGGCCGCTGCTCTCAGGCGCGGCGTTGGCCGGTCAGACCATTGGCATCGAGCGCGCCCATCACGGTTTCGACGATATGCGGCGCGTTCAGACGGGCCACATCGTACATCTTCGCCGGCTTGTCCTGGTCGATGAAAATATCGGGCAGAACCATGGGGCGGACCTTAATGCCCCGGTCCAGCAGGCCTTCGGTCGCCAGGAACTGAAGCACGAACGACCCGAAGCCGCCGACGGCGCCTTCCTCGATCGTGACCAGCACTTCGTGATGATTGACGAGCTGGCGGATAAGATCATGGTCGAGCGGCTTGGCAAAGCGCGCATCGGCGACCGTGATCTTGAAGCCGAATTTCTCTTCAATTTCGGCGGCGGCCTTTTTGGCCTCCTCCAGACGGGCTCCGAAGCTGAGCACGGCAGCCCGCTCACCCTCCTGGATGATCCGGCCCTTGCCGATTTCCAGCGGCGTACCGACATCCGGCAGATCCATGCCGATGCCTTCACCGCGCGGATAACGGAACGAACACGGACGGTCATCTATCTCCACGGCCGTGGCGATCATATGCATGAGTTCCAGTTCATCCGCCGACGCCATAACCACGAACCCCGGCAGGGCGCCGAGAAATCCGATATCGAACGACCCGGCATGGGTCGGCCCGTCGGCTCCGACGAGACCGGCCCGGTCCACCGGAAAACGCACCGGCAGACGCTGGATCGCCACATCATGGACGACCTGATCGTAGCCGCGCTGGAGGAAGGTCGAGTAGATGGCGGCGAACGGCTTGAAACCTTCCGTGGCCAGACCGGCCGCAAAGGTCACACAGTGCTGTTCGGCAATGCCGACATCGAAACAGCGGTCCGGATGCACATCGATAAAGCCGTCCAGCCCGCTGCCCGCGGTCATGGCGGGGGTCACGGCGACGATCTTGTCGTCGCGATTGGCATGCTCGATCAGCGCGTTGGTGAAGACTTTGGGATAACCCGGCGCATTCGGCTTTGGCTTGTCCTGCTTGCCGGACACCACATCGAATTTGGCGACGCCGTGATACTTGTCCGCCGAACTCTCCGCAGGCTGATAGCCTTTGCCCTTCTGGGTGATCACATGGAGCAGGATCGGCCCCTCGCCCTGATCGCGCACATTGCGCAGGATCGGCACGAGATGCTCCATATTGTGTCCGTCGATAGGCCCGAGATAGGTGAAGCCCAGTTCTTCGAACATGGTGCCGCCGGTCATCATGCCCTTGGCATATTCCTCGACCCGGCGCGCCCGGTCCTCCAGCGCGCGCGGCAGATGCTCCGCGATCGCCTTGGCGACATTGCGCACACCCTGATAGGCCTCGCTCGACAACAGCCGCGTCAGATAGGCGCTCATGGCGCCGACGGGCGGCGAGATCGACATTTCATTGTCGTTGAGAATCACCAGGAGCCGCGAGCCCAGGTGGCCGGCATTGTTCATGGCCTCATAGGCCATGCCGGCGCTCATGGCCCCGTCGCCGATCACGGCGACCACATGATTGTCCTTGTCCGCCAGATCCCGCGCCACGGCCATGCCGAGGCCCGCCGAGATCGACGTGGAGGAATGCGCCGCGCCGAACGGGTCGTAAATGCTCTCGGCCCGCTTGGTGAACCCGGAAAGCCCGTCAGCCTGGCGCAGAGTGCGAATGCGATCGCGCCGGCC
>CAZHDI010000043.1:0-26987 GCA_964531285.1 uncultured Alphaproteobacteria bacterium
TCAGCCACAGGTCCACATACCATTCCGGCTCGGCATATTCCTTGGATTGGGTGGCGCCCAGGACATAGCCGGTCGCGGCGAGAACGATGAACAGCTGATAGCCCCAGAACACGAACCAGGGGGCGATGTCGCCGGCAAGGCGCGCCCGGGTCGTCCGCTGAACGACGTAAAAGGACGTGGTCAGAAGAACCGAGCCGCCAAAGGCGAAGATCACCGCGGAGGTGTGCAGCGGGCGCAACCGCCCGAAGGTGGTCCAAGGCAGATTGAAATTGAGTTCGGGCCAGGCCATTTGCAGCGCGATGACCACGCCGACCAGCATGCCGACAATGCCCCAGAACATCGACATGATCACGCCGACCTTGACGATGTTCATGTTGTAGCGGCCCGCATCCCGGACATCCTGCCCGTGCCCGGCGATCCGCCCGCCATTGTGGATAAAGAGGCCGAACAGCGCGGCTGCGCCTGCGGCGGCGAAGATCCCGCCATGAACGCGCATGACGAATTCATGCCCGTACGCCGTGACATAGAGGCCCCAGACCGACCCCAGAATGATCAGAACGGTCAGGATGACCGTCGTTAAGAGCCAATAGGCGGAGCCGGTCTGGCCGCCGCCCGCGTGTCCCATGCTCATGGTTCTCAGTCCTTATCGCTCGCCCCCGCCCGGATGGGCGGTACAGCCAGAAGGACTAAGGGAGGCGGGACCCGGCGGCTTTGACCTATCTCAAGCGCCGATTTTGTTGAGGACGGTGTGGGTTAGAGGCCACACCGCTGCACCGCACCATTCCGTAGCGGCAAGGCCTGTGTCGCGGTGCCGGCGTCAAACCGCGACGGAATGACGCACTTGGGCAGCGGCCCGATAGGTATCGAAACAGGCCGCAACGACCCGCACGACCGGACGGCCCCGATCGGTCACGCAAATCCGGGCCCCGTCCAGAGTGATCAGCCCGTCGGCCGCCAGATTGAGCAACTCATCCCGGGCATCGAACCACCAGGTCGCGGACGCTCCGAACCGCCGGCCGGCTTCAGCCAGATCGATGGCGTGGTCGCACATCAGGCGTTCAATGACATGGGCCCGCAGACGATCCTCAACGCTCAGGCCATGGCCTTTGGCCACCGGCAATGTGCCGGCCTCCACGGCCCGGGTCCATGCGCCGGTCTCGGACAGATTTTGCACGAACCCGTGCGGCGTCCGGCCAATCGACGTGGCGCCGAGCGGAATGAGCGTTTCCGCCGTGTCCGTCGTATAGCCCTGAAAGTTGCGATGCAGCCGTCCTTCCCGGGCCGCCTGGGCCAGCGGGTCATCGGGCAGCGCAAAGTGATCGAGCCCGATGGCTTCATACCCTGCCGCGATCAACGCGGATTGAGCCGCCTCGGCCTGCGCGCTGCGCTCCATGGCCCCGGGCAAGGCTTCCTCGTCAATCATGCGCTGCTTCTTCGCCATCCACGGCACATGGGCATAGCCGAACAGCGCCAGGCGGTCGGGCCGCAGATCGGCACAGGTCTCGACCGTCTTGATCAATGAGGGAACGGTCTGATGGGGCAACCCGTAGATCAGGTCGAAATTGATCGCCGTCACGCCGTTCTCGCGCAGATCGCCCACCGCCCGCGCCACCATGTCGGGGGGCTGAATGCGGTTGATCGCCGCCTGCACCTTGGGGTCGAATTCCTGAATACCGAAGCTGGCCCGGGTAAACCCAAGCGCGCCGATCCGCTGGGCCATCTCCGGTGTCATGGTGCGCGGGTCGCCTTCGATGGCCAGTTCGGCATGGGGCAAAATCGTAAAGCGCTGATGCAGCGCCTCCATGACACGCGCCAGATCGTCCGGCTCCAGGGCCGTCGGCGTGCCACCGCCGAAATGCAGATGATCGACTGCAAGACGGCCCGGCAGCGCGGCCCGCACCAGATCGATCTCCCGCAGAAGCGTGTCCACATAGGCGGCGACCGGCTCATACCGGTTCGCCAGCTTCATGTTGCACCCGCAATACCAGCATAGTTGACGGCAGAAGGGCACATGCACATAAAGAGAAACCGGCGTATACAGATCGAGCGCGTCAAGCCAGGACCGGTAGACCGCTTCCGGAAACGCCGTCTGGAAATGCGGCACGGTCGGATAGCTCGTGTAACGCGGTACGGCCACCCGTGCGTATTTCGCCAGAACGGGGTCCATGAGCTTACCCTTTCTCAGTGTTTGTCTTGGCCATCCCGCAGGATGTCGAATCGGCAGGCGGGGGCGCCATCGTCGCAGCAAACGGTATGACGGACCTGCGCGCCGGGCATCACCAGCACGCTAAACATGCGCTTGAAAACGCCCCTATGCCAGGCACAGGTGCCGATGGCCAGCGGATTGTCTGCGATCTCGATACGAAATGGCCGCCCTGCGCCCACCGAGACCGTTCCGTGTCCGGCAAAGGTCCAGGCATGGCGCCTGATCGCCGACAGCAGCAACGGGCCGGAGAGCGGCGCCGGCAAAATCTTCAGTAAGCGCCGTACCGGCACCGGAATCCGGTGCGCTATGATGTAATCCGCCGTCAAACGGCCTGCCTCGGTCAGCACCGTGCCCACATCGTCAGGGGAGCGTTGAGCGACCAGCGCACGGAACAGGTCGATAGCCACCCGCTCGTCAATCATCTCCGTTGGCGGATGATCGAGCAAAACGCCATGTCCGGCTGCCTCGAACACGGAGCGCGCCACGGATTCCGGATAGGCCGCCCGCAACGCATGGCCAAGCTGAATCACCGCATTGGGACCGATCCGGGCGGGCCCGGCCCCAACGCCGTCTATACGGTGCGCCGGAAGGGAGTCGGCAATCGCGGTCATTGGACTATTCCGCCGGAACGACCGGCTCGCGGGCAAATTCCGGCAATTGCTGCGTACCGCCGCCGCAGGCCTTTGCCGCCATAGCCGCCTTTTGATCGGCTTTGGCCGCCTTCACCTGATCGCGGACGGCCCGCATGCGCTCGGCCCGGTCGGACGCGGCTTGCCAGTCGTCGAGTTGAGCCGGCGCGATCTCCCGCGTTTCATCGAAATGGAAGTCCACCGTCTCCTTGGTCTGCGGCCCCCAATAGCCGACCTTGCCCAGGTCATAGAACGTGCGCTGAACGCCGGCCTTAAGGAAAGCCTTCAGGCAACCCAGCAGATAGCGCCGCCGGAAACCGGTCCCGCGCCAGGGATAATGGAACAGGGCCTTGCGCATATAGAAACGCCGGTAGTTGCGCATCACCCGGTCCAGAAGCTCGCCCCGGTCCATGGCTTCGGGCCGCATGATCGGCGTGACGAAATTGTATTTTGAGAAGTCGAAGACCTCGACCTTATCGCCCAGTTCCTGAAACAGCGGCGTGAACGGCCAAGGCGTGTACATGGACCAGTTGGCGAGGTCCGGATCCCAGGCCCGCGCCATTTCATAAGTTTCTTCGAGCGTTTCCGCGGTCTCGTTCTCAAGACCGACAATGAACTGTGCCTCGGTGAAAATATCCGCATTGCGCAGAAGCTCGATGGCGCGGCGGTTATCCTCGACCTTGGTTTCCTTGTTGAACCGGTCGAGCTTCAACTGCGCCGCCGCCTCGGTCCCAAGCGAGACATGGACCAGCCCCGCTTTGCGGTAAAGCGGCAAATAGTCTTCATCCCGCAGAATATCCGTCACCCGCGTATTGATGCCCCATTTGACCTTGTCGGGCAGGCCGCGCGCGATCAATTCCTCGCAGAATGCAACAAATTTCTTACGGTTGATGGTCGGTTCCTCGTCGGCAAGAATGAAAAACCCGACCTGATGATCCTCGACCAAGCGTTCGATCTCATCCACGACCTTCTTGGGATCGCGGATGCGGTAATCGCGCCAGAACTTCCACTGGGAACAGAAGGAGCATGTGAACGGGCACCCCCGCGCCATGTTCGGGATCGCGACCCGAACGCCGAGCGGCACATAGATGTATTTTTCCCATTCCAGAAGCGACCAATCCGGATTGATCGCGTCGATGTCCTTGACCGTCGGGGCGGCCTGGGTCGCAACGATCCGGTCCCCGTCCCGATACGCCAGCCCCTGGATTTCACCGCGCCGGGCCGGCCAACCGCCCTCATCGATCAGGCGTACAAGATTCTGGAAGATCTCCTCGCCCTCGCCGCGCACGATCACATCGACCTGCGGCGCCTCGGACAGCACCTGCTTATACATGAACGTTGCATGGACCCCGCCCAACACGCGCACGGCGTTCGGGCAGGCCTCCCGGGCAATCTCCAGCACCCGCTCCGCCGTATAAATGGACGGCGTGATGGCCGTGACGCCGACAATGTCCGGCTGGAGCGCTTTGAGGCGGGCGCCCAGATCCTCATCCTCGATGTGATTGGTCATCGCATCGATGAAATGGATGTCATCAAACCCCGCCGAGCGCAGGGCACCCGACAGATACGCGACCCAGGCCGGCGGCCAGTTGCCGGCGATTTCGGCGCCGCCGGAATGATAGTTCGGATGGACGAGCACAACGCGCATGACCAAGCCCTCTCATAATGTCAGGCTAGAGTGACACTGAGACGGCGGTGTTGTGATTGACACAGATCAAGGGTCTTAAACAGATCGGCGGAGCACGCGCGCGGCTAGACCTCAACCCACATGAGCCGCCATATAAAGAGCGACCAAAGAACCGTTGCTGAAATCAGAAGGAAGAGCCCAAACACGATCCGTGTGCGCAGCTTGGTACGAGGCGACACGGCAGCAGCGATCCACGCCACGGCGAGGACGAGCCAGAAAAATGCCAAACCAGATGCTGCCATACGGAGCATCGCCATCCCCGGCGGCGCCATTGCTGTGTCGGGCGATGCGGCGTCGCCTGCTTGCAGCGCCAGAACCGTTGATAGCGCCATGCCCGCGAGGATCCCCAGAGCCGCTGCGCTGAAGGCAAAACTTGTCAGCCGTAAAATACCGGCTGCGCCTTCTTGAGGTTTGAGGGCTCTGGGACGACTGATCCCGGCCCCGACGACAATGAGAAAAGTCAGGACACCGATCCCAAGAATCACGCGGTGGACATCGCGCCGGTCCAGTACGCCGACACGCTCGAACGACGCGTTGTGCATATGGAGATAATGTGTCCCCGAAAGCGTGGCGTCCGGATCAGCGTGGCGCGCTGTTGCACGATCGGCAACGCCATGGCCCTTGGACAGTCGGACGGCACCGTCGGCCGCCAGAGCCACGACGAGCCCGGGCACATCATCGGGCGGCACCGAAGCTGCGACCGCGTCATCCAGGACGCGTTCGATCTCGGTCGACGATACCGAAGAAGCGCCCGCAGCGGACCATGAAGGAGTGGCATGCGCGGCCACGACCATGATGATGGCCAAGCTCCAGGCGAAAATATACCGCAGAGCGCCCTCCTTCGGCTCCGATGGAGAGGCAGACTACCATAGGCGTACCAACGCCGGAGCGCATTTGCGACGGCTGGTGAGAGGCTCAAGCCTCAATCAGCGGGCCCATTGAAAGGACACGGCAATCAGACGAGCATGAAGTCGTCCTGATCCCAGGGGAGCCCGGTGTTGTCGATGACATCGACATTCATGCCGAAGAACTCGGTCTCGCCCGCACCGATGGTCTGGGTGTAGGACAGCGGCGTGAACAGCAGATCTTCCCCATCGACGACCGACACTTCAGCCCGGTAGACCTTGGTGAAATCCAGATTGGCGGCCACACCCGGGTCAAGATCGATCTTGACCGCCCAACCGGTTATCGCCTCATCGCCGGTATTGGTGAGATAGACATCCTGCCGGCCGCCATAAAGCCAGTCGAAGAAATCCGACGCATCGAGAACAAGCGTGGCGGCTTCGGGGTCCGGCTCCTGCGGATCATCCGTACCGGCCGCGGTGACCGTGATGCTCACGCTGGCCGTATCTTCACCACCATTGCCGTCGCTGAGCTTATACGTGAAAGAGTCCGTTCCCACATAATCCGTATTCGGCATGTAAATGAAGCGATCATCGGCCGGCGAAGCCGTTCCCCGGCCATCGATACTCACGACGCCGTTGGACGGCCCCGACTGCAGCGCAATGCCGAGGGCATCGCCATCCTTATCGCTGTCATTGGCCCGGACATCGATGGTCACACTCGTATTTTCGTCCGTACCGGCAACATCATTCACGGCGTTCGGATCGTCATTCTCCGGCAGGACTGTGACTGTCACGGTCGCCGTATCGACACCGCCTTGGCCGTCGGCGATCCGATAGGTGAAGCTGTCGCCGCCCGTATAGTCCGCATCGGGCGTGTAAACAATGACATCGTCAGCCGTGGCCGGCGTGCCGTTCGTGTCCACGGCGGCGGTCCCATGCGCAGGTCCCACGAAAACCGTGAGCGTCAAGGTATCGCCGTCCGCATCCGTGTCATTGTTGAGAACGTCTATCGCGACCTGCCCATCCTCCGCTACGGTTCCCGTATCATTACCCGCAACCGGCGCCGTATTCGGCGGCGGTGTATCGTCCGCACCTGAACCGTCATCGGAGGACCCGTCGCCATCGGATCCGAAAAGGCCGAAGGCGTCAGGCGTCCAGGAGAAGCCGGTATTGTCCAGCACATCGACATTGAAGCCGAAAAAATCGGTCTCGCCCGGCGCGATTGCCGGCGAGAAGGCCAGCGGCGTGAACAGAACATCTTCATTGTTCAGCACGGTAAGCTCGGCGCGGTAGACCTTGTAGAAATCGAGATTGGCCAACTCACCCGGCGACAGATCCAACAGGATCGCCCAATCGGCGATGGTCTGATCCGATGTGTTGGTGAGATACACGTCCTGACGCCCGCCATTGCGCCAATCGAAAAAGTCCGTCGCGTCCACGACCAAGGCGCCATCGGGCACGGGATCGCCGGTGTCGACCGGATCGTCATCGACAACGACCGGATCGTCGCTGGCTGCCGTGACATCGATGGTGACCGTGGCGCTATCCGTCCCGCCATTGCCGTCGCTCACCCTATAGGTGAAACTGTCCGCCCCAGTATAATCGGCATTCGGCGTATAGACGATGATGTCGTCATCGGTATTGCCGGTGTTCCGGGTATCGACCTGAGCCGCGCCATGGGACGGACCGGTTAAGACCGCAAGCGACAAGGGATCGCTGTCCGGGTCGCTGTCATTTGCCTTAACGTCTATATCGACGCTGGTATTTTCCTCGACGCTGGCGCTGTCGTTTATCGCGATGGGATCGGCATTCTCCGCAGGCGGATCCTGATCCCCATCGCCCGCCTCGGCACCATCGGGACCGGCTTGGAAATTGCTCTCCACCTCACCGGCATCAAGAGCCCGGTCATAGACGGCCACAAGCTCATAGGTACCCGTCCAGGGCCGGCTTGAATCCAGCTCATTGCCGAGCGCGAACCCGTAAGTGCCGTTCCAGTTATCGAGCGTACCCCCGATGAACTGCGTGCTGACGAGAGTGTTGTCCACGTAAAGCCGGGCCAAGCCAGACGCATCGCGGGTGTAGACCACATGGCTGAGCGAGCCGTCGACGGCGCTGCCCGGCGAGATCACGGAAGGAAAGGAGCCGTTTTCGCCGGTCGTGGTCGTCCGCAGGCGGACCTCGAAGTCGTCGCCCTGCTGACCCAGGGTGAAGTTCCGCGTAAACGGATCGTTCGACAGGCTCACAATGCGGGCCGGACCGGTCTGATTGGTGTTGTCGGTCTCGACCCAGGCCTCGATGGTGATCGCATCCGATGCCGGAATGGCGGCATTCAGCTTCGACGCGGCACCGTTAGACGCGATGGTGACCGGCGCGTCGATAGTGAGCGACCCGTCATCCAGGGTCACCTTGCTCATATCACTGATGAACAAATCGACCGGCGCCCCGACACCCGACACATCGTCTACGATGTTCGGCGTGTCGTCGGCCTCGAAGGTGTACAGCGTCAAGAGGCCGTCCGTGACCCGCTCTGCGTTGCCGGTTTGGCCGCCATCATCGCCGCCGGTGCCGCCATCATCGCCGCCGTCACTGGGATCGTCGCCGCCGGTGCCGCCATCATTCGGCGGTGCATCCGGCAGGGTGCCGTCTTCATCGACGATGGCGTCGCCCGTCACCTCGAAATAATCGACCTTGCCGACATAACCGGGAGGCACCTGACCGGGCTGCGCATTGGTCCCGGCGAACAGGCCGGCCTCATTGACGGTCATGCTATGCGCAAGGCTCATGGCGGTGGTCCAGGCCTCGCCATCGGACGAGTGCTTGAAGGTCCAGCCATTGCCCTCCCGGGTCACCTGCAGATACCGCAGGTCCTCGGGGTCTTGAAACACTTTGAACAGGCGATAGACCGTCGAGCCGCCGGTGGTGACGCCGACAATGAGCACCTGCCCGATCGTCGTATAGGCGGTATCGAACCGGATGAAATTCCAATCGTCCTGAACGATCAGGAGGCCATGTTCCTGATACACCTGCTGGGGATCGCTCAGAAAACCGGCGGTGACCTCGAAATCCGTGTTGTTCACGGTCTGCATCAGCCGCGGGGTGGTCAACTGGTTCGACGCGTTGACCACGGTGCCAGCCGGCGAATCGATTTCCAGATACCCGTCGGTCCCGTCCGACGCGAGCCGCGCTGTCCCCGCTTTGCCCTTGTAAGTCCAGTCGGTATCGAGGGTTTGATCCGAAAAATCATCGGAAAATGCCCCGAAACCCGCCGCCACCGAGTCGACCATGATCCCCAATCCACCCACAAGGTGCGCTCGGCACCGCTCTCATTATCATCCCACGGACTTGGCACCGGCGCAGCGCCGCATAGTCGCGGAGCGCACCGTAATCGGTTATTCTGGTATTTGATCAAGCCGACTGAATGCACACCGCCGGACGACACACGACCTGTGTGCCGCAGGCGGCCTTTTTTAGCGAACCGACTCCCATATGTCCCGGTGCCATGATTGTGAAAGCCCACAAAAAATCAACGGTTAATGCGTCACGCAGCGCCGCCCGTTTAACGCTGGCAGGCCGCCCGGCTATTCAACCTCACGCCGGCGGTACGGCGCGCACGCAAAGGCCAGGCAGAACCCGCTTTGGATCGAGCCCTCTCTCTTTACGGACAATGGCCATCCAGGCCGCTGGATGGACCGAGTGACAAACGCCATGACCCAACCCAAACCGCTGTTTTCCTATCGCAAATATTGGGCGCACCGGTTCGGCATCGCCCCGTTCCTTCCCATGTCGCGCGCCGAGATGGACGCCCTGGGCTGGGACGCCTGCGATATCATTCTGGTGACCGGCGATGCCTATGTGGACCATCCCAGCTTCGGTATGGCCATTGTCGGCCGGCTTCTGGAGGCGCAGGGCTTCCGGGTCGGCATCATCGCCCAACCGGACTGGCGCAGCCCGGACCCGTTCAAAGCCCTTGGCAAACCCAATCTCTATTTTGGCGTGACCAGCGGAAACATGGACTCCATGGTCAACCGCTACACGGCCGACCGGCGCAAGCGCAGCGACGATGCCTATACCCCCGACGCCGCGCCGGACAAGCGTCCGGACCGGGCGGTCATCGTGTATGCCCAACGCTGCCGCGAAGCCTATCCGAAAGTGCCCATCGTCCTGGGCGGTATCGAAGCCTCGCTCCGCCGGATCGCCCATTACGATTATTGGTCCGACAAAGTCCGCCGCTCGATCCTGTTCGATGCCCGCGGCGACATTCTGCTCTATGGCAATGCCGAACGGGCGCTGGTGGAGGTGAGCCACCGGATCGCCAAGGGCGAAGCCATCGAGACCTTCGATGACATCCGGGGCGTCGCGCTGATCAAGGACGCCGCGCCCGAGGGATGGACCGTCGTTCCCGCCGACGATCTCGACACGGCCGATGAAGGTGCGCGGCACCGGCCCGGCAATACGATGATCCGCCTTCCCGCCTTCGAGCAGGCGTCGGAGGACAAAGAAGCCTATGCCCGCGCCTCGCGGATTCTTCATCGGGAGAGCAATCCGGGTAATGCGCGCGGTCTGGTGCAGGCCCATGGCGATAAGGAGCTGTGGATCACCCCGCCGCCGATCCCGCTCGAGACGGACGAAATGGATGCGGTTTATGAATTGCCGTATGCCCGCGCGCCCCATCCGGACTATGGCGACCGGAAAATCCCGGCCTGGGAGATGATCCGGTTTTCGGTGACGATCATGCGCGGCTGTTTCGGCGGCTGCACGTTCTGTTCGATTACAGAGCATGAGGGCCGGATCATCCAGAACCGGTCGCACGATTCCGTTTTACGCGAGATCGAACATATCCGCGACAAGACGAAAGGCTTTACCGGGATCATTTCCGATATCGGCGGACCGACGGCGAATATGTATCGCATGGCGTGCAAGGACAAAGAGACCGAGGCTGCCTGCCGGCGCTTGTCCTGCGTCCATCCCGGGATCTGCCCGAACCTCAACACCAGCCATGAATCGCTGATCGGCCTTTATCGCAAGGTCCGCGAGGTCGACGGCGTGAAGAAGGCGTTCGTCGCGTCCGGTGTGCGCTACGACCTTGCGGTCGAGAGCCCGGAATACGTCAAGGAGCTGGTCAATCATCATGTCGGGGGCCTGCTGAAAATCGCCCCGGAGCATACCGAGGACGGACCGCTGTCCAAGATGATGAAGCCCGGCATCGGCACCTATGACCGCTTCAAGAAAATGTTCGACGATGCGGTGCGCGAAGCGGGCAAGAAATATTATCTGATCCCGTATTTTATCGCCGCGCATCCGGGCACCACGGACGAGGACATGATGAACCTCGCCCTCTGGCTCAAACGCAACCGCTACCGCGCCGATCAGGTGCAGACCTTCCTGCCCTCGCCCATGGCCCTGGCCACGGCGATGTACCATGCCGGGGTCAATCCGCTGCGCGGTGTGCGGCGCGGCGGTTCCGAAGAGGTCGAAACCGTCCGTGGACTGCGCCAAAGGCGCTTGCACAAAGCTTTCCTGCGGTATCACGATCCGGACAACTGGCCGATCATCCGCGAGGCCTTGATGACCATGGGGCGCGCGGATCTTATCGGGCCGGGCAAACGGCATCTGGTGCCGCGTCATCAACCCATGGGAACCGGCAAGGCTGGCGGCGAAGGCCGCCGCACGCCGAAGAAACGGGGCGGGCGGAGCTTCACCACCAAGGGCGTCTTCGGCAAAACCGCGCCCCAGCGCGGTTAAAGCTTAGGGCTTGCGCACAAAGGCGCCGGTCGACGGGTTGACCGTAATAAAGGGCAACCCGGCGGCTTTCCAAGCCATGAACCCGCCATCCATGAACGCCACCGGCGTCACGCCGGCGGCGATGCACCGTTCCGCGATCATGCGCGAGCGCGGGCCGGCTCCGCAGTGAAAGACGATCCGCTTGGACACCTGACACGGCAGTTTGTGCGCATCGAAAAACGCCATCGGAAACAACATCGCCCCCGGAATATGCTCGTAGATATATTCGTTGGGGGTGCGCACATCGATCAAGATCACCGCATCGCGGTCGAACTGCTCCGCAACCGCCTCCACGCTCAGACTGTCGATGCCGCTTTCATCCGGTCCCGGCCCCGTGGTCATAACCATGCTCCTGTCCAGTCAAACACGCTGACAGTCATATATCACAGTTGAAGAATGTAAAAGCAGGGGCAAGCGATTTGCCGCCTTGTGCGCTCGTGTCGTGGTTCGGAAGTTCGCCTCATAATTCGCGGGTCGTCCGATAGCGAACTTCCGAACCAAAACGACACTAAACACATATACTTGCTCGTGTGGCTTTGATTCAGGAATTCGCCAAAACAGGCGTCGGGTACTCATGCGAATTCCTGAATCGCCACACTAGGCGACATTTGGCCGTCTTCGATGCGCCAATGCGTGGCGTGCGGCCGGTTAAGGCGATACACTGAATTGTCGGACAAAACTGACATCGCGTCCTATAAGCCGCCATAAGACCATCGGCTAGGCATTGGGAGGCATGTGCAAAAACGAAGATCAGAGGCTGCTGTAGGGAGGGCACCATGACCAAGGACATCGCCAAGCGCCGGATACCACGCACACGGATGGCCGCCGTAATGGCTGCCGCGGCCCTGATCGGCGGATGCGACGGATCCTCCGGCGGGTCGGCCACGGCGCAAACGCCCGCCCCTGCCCCTGCCCCGACCGAAGCAGCCAGCCAATCCGAAGCGGTCCAGATCCCGGAATATATGGATGTCGGCCTGCGCGCGCGGGTGCAGCAACTGAAGCAGGATCTGGCCGACGCCCCGACAACGGTGGAAACCGCGGCGCAGCGCGCGCTTGCGCTGTTCGACTGGGCCAATGCCTATGCCATGACCGGCCGGCCGCTTCCGGTCAACCTGACCTTGATGATCAGCCGGACCACCCGTCCGGGCACGCCGAGCCGGGCGGTCTTGGCCAGCATCGACGACTATATTCGCGAAATGACACTGTATGAAGAGCAGCCCGATGCCCTCGGGCCGCTGACCGCCGACAGCACCGGCCCGTTCCAGGCCGACTCCATGCAGACCTTTACCCAGACCTATACCGTCGGCACCAAGCCGATCGAGGCCGGCGGCGGCTTGATCCTGGGGCGCCATTTCATGGCCAATACGGGGCCGTTCCAAACAACCGATCCGCAAGGCGCTAATTTCGTCAGTGCCGAAACATCCAATCCGAATGTCACGCTGACAGCGACGACCCATCCGCTGAGCGGCATGTTCGGCGGCTTCCGGGGCGCGGCGGCGGCCGTTTATTTCGAGGTCGCCGAGGGCCAGCTTGTGGAAGGCGACACCGTCACATTGACCATCGGCGATACGGCCCAGGGCGGTCCGGGATACAAGATGCAGTCTTTCTCCAACGATGGCCTGCGGTTCCCGGTCTTCGTGGTGTTCGGCGAGGGTGAGCAGATGTTCAGCCTGCCGAAAAACCTTTACAGCGTTGAGGGCGGACCGGTTGTCCGCGTCCAGGGCTTCGCCCCCTCCACCGCCACACCCGGCGAAGAGATCGAGATCTCGGTCCGCAGTGAGGACCCCTATAGAAACCGGGCGACCGGGCCCAAACCCGCCTATCGCGTAAGCGTCAATGGCGAACCCCATGGCACGATCCCGGCCAGCGATGACGCCATTTCGCTCTACACGTTGAGCTTTGCCGATGAGGGTGTCTACCGGGTCACTTTCGAGTCCGAGGACGGGTCGGTTATCGGTGACACCAATCCGGTCCGGGTCCAGAGCGAAGGGGAGAACGGCATCTTTTGGGGCGAAACCCATGGCCACTCGGCTTATGCCGAAGGTCAGGGTACGGTCGATGCCTATTATACCTTTGGCCGGGACGATGCCCGTCTCGATTTCCTCGGCATGTCGGAGCATGACATATGGCTCGATGACTACGAGTGGCAAACGCTGATCGACGCGACCCAGCGCTATTACGCGCCCGGCGATTTCATTACCTATCTGTCCTATGAATGGACGGCCCCGACCGATCTGGGCGGCCACCACAATGTCTTCTACCGCACACCGGAGGGGCGCGAGCGCACCGGACTTCAGCGTCACCCCTCCTTGGCCGCCCTGTATCAGGGCCTGCGGGCCGCCAATGATCCGGACGATGTCCTGATCATTCCCCATGCGCACAACACCGGCGAATACCGGCTCAACGACGCGAAGATGGAAACGCTGGTCGAAATCATGTCGCTCCACGGCACGTTTGAATGGTTCGGTCAGCGCTATCTGGACCAAGGGCACGAGGTCGGCTTTATCGCGGCCTCGGACGATCATCTGTCCCATCCCGGATACGCCGCGCCGCTCGGCCGCAATCTGGGCAGCCGCAGCGGTCTTGCCGCCGTCGTCGCACCGGAGAAATCGCGCGATGCGATCTTCGATGCCATGAAAGACCGGTTCACCTATGCAACCACCGGTGAGCGGATCATTCTGGATTTCGATCTGTCCGGCGGGCGCATGGGAGAACGCATCGCCATGACGGACCAGCGCGATCTGCGCTTGACCGTGCATGGGACGGCGCCGCTCGACAGCATGACCGTCGTCAAGAACGGGATTGAGGTGCACCGGGAGGACTACCGGATCGATACGACCGGTCAATCCGACCGCATCGCGCTGAGTTTTCAATCAGAGACCGATCCCAAGATCCGCGATGTGGCGCTTGGATGGCGCGACTGGGTGGGTGTACTGACGGTCACCGGAGCCGATATCGAGGATTTTTCAGCGCCGGGCTTCAAGAGCGTTTTGACTTCATCCCTGGAACGCGGGGACGAGCCGGGCACTTTGAAATTCAGTACGGCAACCCGCGGCAATATGCGGACGATCGTTCTAGATCTGGCCAACCGGCAACCGGATGCGGCGATATCACTCTCCATCGAACCGGCGCGGGAATATGGCACGCCAAAGCAGGTGCGCACGAACCACCGCTATCCTGCGGTGGATCTGACCCTGCCGTTATCGGCCATGGAAGACGGGATCTATGTGGAACGCCTGCCGGGCGCCATTGAAGACGACCGGGTCACGCTGCGCAGCGTACGGACCGACCCGCCCATGGATGCCACGCTGACCTGGAGCGATCCGGGTCCGGTGCAGGTGGACGACCACTATTTCGTCCGAGTGGTCCAGACCGACGGGGCGATGGCCTGGACCAGCCCGGTCTGGGTCGGCGGTTTCTCCCGCCAGGATCAGTGGTACACAGTGGACGAGTGATCCCCGGCGAACAAATCTTATGCATAGGGCCGGTTCCGTTGTCCGCGGTCCGGCCCTATGCGTATGTTACGACCCGTTCGATGAGCCAAAGCGCCCCAATGGCGGCGATGACCAATGACGCCGGCTGAGCGATCCGTGGGCGGAACCACTCGGCATCGCGCATCCACCCCACGGCGAGAAATGCCGCTGCGAGGACGGCGATCTGCCCGGCCTCGACACCGACATTGAACGCGATCAGCGCCAGCGCCTCGCCTTGGGGCGGCAGGCCCAATTGCGACAGGATCCCGGCAAATCCAAGCCCATGCAAAAGACCGAAGGCAAAGACGGCCACCATGCGCCAGTGACGCAATGTGCGTGACCACAGATTGTCCGCAGCCACCGCGACGATGCTCGCCGCAATCAGGGGCTCGACAACCACCGAGGGCACCGCGACCAAATCGAAGACCGCAAGGGCGAGCGTGACCGAATGGGCCAGCGTGAAAAGCGTCACCTGAGCCGCAAGCGCGCGCCATTGCGGGGTCAACAGAAATAGTCCGAGGACGAAGAGAATGTGGTCGATCCCCTTGGGCACGATGTGCTCGAAGCCGAGCCGCCCATAATGCACCACAGTTTCCCCCAAGGGCGGCGCACGGGCCTGACCGGCCTGGAGCATGACCGGAGGGCTGCGCTCCCCCTGGCCCAGAAGATGACCCGCCCGCGGCGCACCGTCGATTTCCACGACGAAGAGCGTCTGGGTGAAATCAAGCGGCGCGGCCAGCGTGAGGCTTTGCGTTCCGGCGGGGAGACGCCCTGTCAGAACCACAGGCGCGCTTGCCCGGGCCTCCTCCTGCCGGACCAGACCATCGGCACGCAAATCGTCCGGTGAGGGAAAGGCCACCGCCTCGAACGCCGCAGGAGCGCCGTCCGCATCGAGTTCCACCCTCTGCGCGAAATAGGCTTCGGCACGCGCAGACAGATCGCGCAGATCCTGATCCGCAAGCGCAGCCCATCGGGCGCGCGCGGGCCCGGTTAAATGGCCCTGCGGCTCCCCCAGTAGAAACGCGGCCAGATGAAAGTTCAGATGAAGGACGAAATCCCGGTTGGCCCCGACCGACAGGGTAGCCACTGCATAGGCCTCGTTATGCGCCCGCGCGGGCAACGCACTGACAGCGAGTATCGCGATCGATGCGGCAACCAGGATTGCGATCGACCGTAGCGCGCAACGGCATGGTCTCCTGCGATTGTCCGTCTTCGGCACGAGGTCCCCCAAAAGAAACGGGCCGGCTGCGCCCAGCCGGCCCGTCCATCGACCAAGGCGGAGCGTTTAGAAGTTGTAGGACGCCCGCACCCCGTAACTGCGCGGCATGGCGAAACGGCCGACCTTCGATCCGATATTTCCGAACAGCCCCGGCACGGCGCCATTCGTGATGCTTGTCAGATACATCTCGTCGGTCAGGTTACGCACCCATGCGGTCACGGTCCAGGTCCCGTCGATATCGGCAATACCCGCCGTCATATCGAAAACCGAATGGGATTCCTGGAAAGACCGGTCATCGAGGTCCGGATCGACGAACCGGTCGCCGGTGTAGATCCACGAGCCCGACACATGCCACTCCAGGGCCTGACCGAGCGGGAAGGTCGCCCGTGCGGTCTGGATCCCGCGCCACTTCGGCGACTGCGTATTCGGCAGCCCGGTAAAGTCACACAATGCGGGGATGACCGCATTCCGCGGTACATCCCCGATATCCGGACACGGAGCACCCTCGAACTCGACATACTCGGAGTCGAGATAAGCGAACCCGCCATTCAGGCTCAACCAGGGCAACGGTTCGGCTACATAGTCGAACTCGACGCCGATATGCTCCAGCTCCCCGGCGTTCTGCACAAAGGTCCCGAACGCGCCCGTCGGATCCGCCTGCGGATTGGCGGCGATCTGCTGCAAATCGGTGAAGTTGTTCTTGTAGACCGCAAAGTTCGTCTGGAGAAGATTGTCGAACCAGAGGGCCTTGACACCGATTTCGTAATTGGTCGACGTCTCTTCGTTATAGGTCCGTGGAATGGTCGGGAACCGGATCGGCCGGGCGTTGATCCCCGGCGCCTTGTAGCCGGTCGCCGCCCGGACATAGGTCATGAACGTGTCCGCCGCCGGAATAAAGTCATCCAGATAATACTGAGCCGTCGCCGACCAGGTGATCTCGGTATTGCTGACCTCATCTTCAAAGGCCGCAGTCCCGAACAGGATGCCCAGACCATTCACCCGTGCATCGTTCACACCGAAGGTGCAATTGGTGCAGTTGATACCGAGATCGGCCAGGATTTGCTCCGACTCCGCATCGAATTGCCGGACCGACTTGACCACTTCCTTCTCATCGCGGGTGACCCGGCCCCCCAGTGTCACAGAAAAATCCTCGGTCAGATTGGCCGTAGCCTGAGCGAATGCCGCGTAGCTGGTCCAGTCCTGATCCCACTGGTCCGACCGGCCCCACCCGTTACACAGCGACCGCGCGGCCGCCGTGTCTTCCAGGGTCCCGGCATTGACGCGGTTCTCGACATTCTGGATGAACTGACAGCCCGGCAGGCGCAGCTGCGACTGCTGTTGGAAGAAGCCGTCATCCTGCAGGAAGAAGAGACCCGCCGTATATTCCAGGAACTGATCGACCGGCGAGGACAGGCGCACTTCGATGGTGGTTGTCTTCCGCCGCTCGGGCTGATCCGCGAACAAGGTCACGTCGATTCCGACTTCATCCTGGTCCGACGCCTGCTCGGAATCGAAATCCCGATAGGAGGCAATGGCGGTCAGCGTGTGCCCTTCGAAAATGCCGCCCAGATCGGTCAAACCGCGCAGCGCGACGCCCCAGTGATCGAAAACTTCCGTCCCCTGCGCTTGCGAGAAGCTCACATGATCGAGTTCTTCGCCCCGGCCCATGAAGCCGTCACCTTCCCGGTTCGGAAAGATCACATCGCGGTTCAGATTGAGCCCCTCGGCCATCCGATCGAAGGTTGCAAGTGCCTGATCGGATATATCGATCCATTCGCCGTCACAGCAGACCGCCCGGATATGCGAAAAATCCGCCGTCAACTCGATCTCGGTCGACTCCGTCGGTGTCCAGAGGGTTTTGACCCGGCCGCCATATTCGGAATGGCTGTTGCTGTACCCGCCGGTCTGGAGTTCCAACCAGCCTTCATTCTCACGGGTCCAGAACGCAAAGCGCGTGGCCACATTGTCCGTCACACCGAAATTGACGAAACCGGAAGCCTCGCGGGAATCGAAATTACCAACGCCCAGATTGATCTGCGCTTCAAACTCCTGGGTCGGCCGGCCGGTATTGACGTTCAGCACACCGGCTGGCGTGTTGGCGCCGTAAAGCGTCCCCTGCGGACCTTTCAGCAGTTCGATGGACTGAATGTCGGTGAGGGACTGGAGCAGACCAGCCTGTTTCGGGATATAAATGCCGTCAAGATAAAGACCGACCGATCCGTCCACCCCGGCATTGAAACCGCCGCCCGATCCGATCCCACGCACGGCGATCCCGGAGTTCCGCACGGTGTTGCCGTTCTCATAGCGCAATGACGGTGAGAAATCGGTCAGATCCCGGATGTCCCGGATATTGCGCTCTTCAAGGAAATTACCGCTGAACGCGGTGATGGCCAGGGGCACATCCTGAAGCGCTTCCTCGCGCTTTTGCGCCGTGACGATGATGCGCTCGATACCACCCGAAGCGCCCGTGTCTTGTGCGATGGCTGCGCCCGATCCGCCGGACAGCATTGCCAATGCAATCGCCAATCCGCTTGCGGACGACAGAAACTGTCGCTTACCCATGCTCGTCCCTCCCAGATTATTCGTTTGTGGGATAAAGGGTCGCAGGAGGGTTTACGCAGTGTCAACCAAATTACCGACAACCACGCCGCTTTCGTTCGTGTGTTGAGTGAATGTCACATGGATCCCTGACGGAGGATCGATATGACGCACCACCACACCCAAAGATTTACCTTTGGGACAATGACTGATTATCAGTCAAATGACGAAATATGGGCAGTTCGTGTTATCGCGTGCGCCTTCTACCTTTCCTCGATCAATTCCGCCAATCCGATCGCTTGCTCTCCGGCCCCCGTGTACAGGAGATAAAGCCGTCCCTCGTCCTCGAAAATGTCGGGATCACGCAATTCGCGCACCGGAACGCTCATCTCTCCGCGTAAGGATGGTTGGATAGAGAGGGTTCCACCCTCCCATGGCAATTCAGGCTGAAGCATGATGTCGGGCGCGGTGGCGACCCACCGGTTCCAGTCGTCGTAGCGCATGTCCACGGCGGAACACAGGATACGCTCAGGCGCGTCTCCAACGCGCGTATAGAAGACATAGAGCATGTCGCCGCGCACCAGGACCGCCGAATGGCGCGTCTCGGCCGGCAGCAGAGGCCGGCGCCGGACCTTGAAGCTGTCGCCGCCATCATTTGAGCGGTACAGCATGCCGGGCATGGCCAGGCCGAAGGTCTGACCCTGCCGCTCGAAGATCCGCAAATAGGACATGGCAATAATCTCGGGCCGGGCCTCGAACGATAGGCCGTCGGCCGAGACGGCCATCCGGCTGGCCTGAAAGGCACCGCTCTCCAGCCCGTGGTAATAGAGCCGGATCGTCCGGCTGGCGTCATCCACGACAACCTCGGGACTTGCGATGTGGGCCCTGCCGCCCTGAGATCGGGCGATGCCCCGCGCCCTGCGCTCGGCCGCATCGGCCCGCGCCTGATCGCGGACCTTGCTCAGAACAAGCGTTCCCGTCGGACCGATCGCCGACACCACATCCAGCGTCGTCAGGAGGCCACCCCGGGCCGGTGGCGGATCGGTGGGAAACCCGCTATCGGCAAGATCGAGAACACCCGGCGTATGAACTTGCCATGGGCCGCGGATATCATCCGCATACGCCATACGGAGAAAGTCGCCCTTGTGATGGGCAAAATAGAGATAGTACCGACCGAGCGGATTATCGATCCAGTCGGGCACGCGGATGAGCGACGGCCCGTTGATATTGGGGTACCCGATCGTCTCGGTTTCCGCAGCAAGGCGGGCATCCATAGCCGGTGTGAGGATCGGCGCCGCGCCCATGCGCCGGACATCGAACGGACAGGCCCGCGCGTCGGTCAGCCCGACCAAGGCCGGCGGCGCGGACCGGTCGGCAATCTCCCAGGCCACCCAGATCCCGGCCAGGGCCGTGACGATCAACGCTGCGATTATCGTCTTTACCATCACGCTTCCTCCGGATGCACGGGTGGGCTAAAGCAAATTGACCATCGCGCCCGTGAAAAAATAGACCGACCCAATCCCAAGAACCCAGGTGATCGCGCCTCGATATGTCCGTGTCCAGACAGGACCCAGAGGGCGCAGAACCCAAAACAATCCGCCGAAAATGGCGATCACCATGATCTGACCGATTTCCACGCCGACATTGAACAGCAACAAGGCCGGCGCGACCTGATCCGGCGGCATGCCCGTGCTGGCGAGCACGCTCGCGAACCCCGCCCCGTGCAGGAGCCCGAACCCGAAGGCCATCACTTCAGGCCGGTCCCGCCCCAGCGAGGCGCGGTCCGCCGACGGACGGCTCAACTCATAGGCCAGGAACAACACCGATAGGGCAATGCCTGCTTCGACCGGCGCCGAGGGCAACCGCATAATGTCGAGTACCGATAGCGCCAGCGTGATCGAATGGGCGATGGTAAAGGCGGTGGCCACGATCAAGAGGCGCCGGGGCTTTCGCACCAGAAGGATCAGCCCCAGGACGAACAGCACATGATCGAGACCGCCGGTCAGATGTTCGATGCCGACCCGCAGATAGCCCATGACATTGGACAGGCCTCCGCCCTGCGGCGTGAACGCAGGCTGGCGCCCGTTCAAAAGCGCGTTGGTCTGTTGGCCATTCGCATCCGTAAAGGTGGCGTAGATATCGGTCAGGCTCCGGCGCAGGCCCGTGATCGCGATTTCCCCGCCGCCCAAGCCGTCCTTACACGTCACGGTGAAGCGCTCGGTGAGATATCCGTCAGCCCTGGTATAGGCCGACTCGCCCTGACGTTCGCAATGCGGCGGAAAGGCTGCTTTGAGATCGAGCCCCCCGACCGCGCCGCCATCGGCCGCAACGATTGGCTGGCGCAGACGCCCTTGGAATGTGCCGGCCGGCGCCTCGTCGATCACGAGATAAGCCGGGCGCACCTCGTGAGCGGTCGCCCCCGCGCACAAGGCGAGAAGACAAAGCCACACACTGACGATGAACCGGATCATGGCGTGCCGGGGTCCAGATCGACCGTGTACCGGTTTTGGAGCGCGGTCCAGGCCTCCGCCTCTTGCGCATCCATGAGCGTGCGGCGCAGATCGCCCGCGACGCGCTCGCGGACAGCCTCCAGCGGCGGCACATGCCGGTCTTCGACAACCACGGTTTCAACAAGGTGCCATCCGTAGGAAGAGCGTACCGGTCCCCACCAGGCACGCGGTCCCTCCTCCGCCATCAGGCGCTCCGCAAACGGCGCGCCGAACAGTTCAATGAGGTCCGCCCGCGTGCGCAGACCGAAGCTCCGCGCCAACATGAACGGCTGACCCTGACGGCGCCAGGCATCCGGATCCGTCGCCTCGGCAAGCGCGGCTTTGATGGCCTGGGCGTCATCCGCCACATCGCCGTCCGCGGAGCCTAAGAAGATATGCCGGAAACCGACCCGTCTCGGCTCGGCATACCGATCGGGATTGGCGTCGTAATGGGCTTTCAGCGCGTCCGAAGTGATCACCGGTTCGGTCAGCCGGTCGCGGATCAGCAGATCCATCTTTTGGGCCAGGCGCCGGCGCAGGATCACGTCATCCCGGTCAAGCCCGAGACGCCGGGCCTCGCGCACGAGAATTTCCTCGCGCACATGAAAGTCCACGAGGGATGCCAGTTGTTCGGCATCCGGCTCGGCTCCGCTCTGGGCCTGCCACCGACCCTCGAGCATGGCAATATCATCCGCCGACACCACAATCCGCGAAGGATCTTCGCGGGTATAGGCATCCAGGGCGAAGAGACCCACGCCCAGGATGATGAAAATGACAAAGCGGTCGGTCGCAACCCGCCGCACAACGTCCAGCACGATCCCCCCCTATCCGGCCGGGCAAACGTCCCGGCCCTTAGGCCGGGGTGTACCAGATCGGCGAAGACCAGGCACGTTCCTGGATCGTGGCCGGCATGTCCTGACGGGGCTCGACCCCCTCGCGAAGGGCATCCCAGGTCGACCAGCGGCAGGTCGGATTTTGCAGCACCCGCACATAGTAGAAAGCATGCTGGCTGGCATCGAATCCGGGATCGGTCCAGACCGTCTTGAGTTCGTCCGCCCCCACACCGGTGCTGATCTCACAGGTGGCCATATCCACGCTCGCCCCGTTATCCGGGCAGCGGTTCGTCTCCGGATCGACCGTCAGCCCATCGGCACATGCCACATCGAACACAGCCTCGCGGGTCTCGCCGTTCTCGGTCCAACCCTTGACGACTTGAAGGCGCTGAAGCGGCGCCTCCAGGGGATCGCGCACCGCCCAAACCGCAAAGCTCGGCGCCGCACCGTCATCGCTAGCCAGGAGGTCTCCGCCCATCGGCACGCCGTTGGCATAGGCCCGCGTCAGAAACTCCGGATCCTCCAGATCCGCCGGGGTAAAGCCCGTGCCGCCGAAGAAGCGCACACGGATGCGCGGTCCGGATGTGGCGAAGGTTTCCTTACGGCGCATCGCATCGAACAGGGCCTCACGGGTGTTCTCTTCGGCCCAAATGCCGGCAAGCCCCGACGCACCCCAGGTGTGGTAGTAGGTATCGCGATAGGTGCGGCCCGACCCGTCGCTCGTCCGCATGCTGGCATCGGACTCCCGGTCCGCGTCACCGAGCGAGACCCCGGTGCTCTGGTTCGCACCGCCACCCGGCACGGACCCGCGCAAGGATGCCTCGGCGTCGAGCGTGCCGACCTTCGACCAGTAATTGTCTTCTTCGAACGATCCGGCCGCCACATGAGTATCACTGGCGCCGATCATGCCGAATTTGTACGGGTTTTCCGTCCCATCGGCAGCGAATTCGAGACCCCGGCGATAGGCATCCCGCACATAACTCCCCGGTATCTCGCTGACGATGTTCGTCGCGATCTTGTAGGGCATGATTTCGAAATTGGCCCATTCATCCGTCGGCGACAGAGCCGGGTGCGTTTCGGAGGTGCCCTTGACCTGGGTCATCTCGACCAGCGGCTCGTTGCGCATCCGCAAGTCCGCATACGCATCGTCGATCTCATCGCCGTCGAAGGTCGTACGCTCGAACATGCGCCCGCCCGACCCGTTGGGGTTATGCGGGATAGCAATGGACTCGATGCCATCCGCCCGCCATTCCTCCATCGCGGCCCAGAGATCTTCCGGGTTGGGAGAATCGAGCCGGGAGAACGGCGCGACCGGCGCATCACTGCCCCGGAACACGACATTCCGGTGCAGATTGTCGCGCGCACCGCCCGCGGACGTATATTCGTACGCCACAAAGGCCGTGAACGTGCCGGGATCGTTATGCCGATCGGCAGCCTTGACAATTTCCGCCCAGGCCGACGCGACAATATCCTCATTCAGATATTGCTCCGTCCCCGGCTCACGAGCCAGATAAGGACCCATGTCAACGAACACCTGACGGCGTTCCTCGACCGTGGTCATCGCCCGGACCTGTTCGGCGATCGGGTGATTGTAGGCCGGCGAGTCCGGATCCGTCATGGCAGGAAGCATGCCCAGATACATGCCGTGGTCGGTCACACCCTGAAAATCGAGCGGCCGGTCGAGCGTCATGTCGAACCCGGCCGGATGCTGAATTGTCGCGCCTTTGGCAAACTCGTAGGACTCGTCAGGGCTGGCGACGGTGCCGAAGGCGAAAGCATCGAACGAATACCGGGTGTGGACATGCAGATCGCCGAAATAGGCGTTCCGTGTGGGGTTCCCGGTCCCGTCGACGGCGTCTGCCGCCGGCATCTCGTCAGCCGCGGCGTTATCCGCAGGCGCGGCATCTGCGACGACCGTTTCCGGCGTGTCGGCGGGCGCGGCATCCGCGGTTTCGGCGTCGGGCTCGGCTTGGGAACAGCCGGCCATCATCAAACCGGCAATCGCGATCAACGAATATTGCTTCATTATGAGTCCTCCCTGTAACTCCTCAGTATACAAGAGAACCCGCCGGTGTCACGTCTATCGAGGGTTGCCTCGCACCGGTCCGCCGTGATCAGGGCCCCTCACGGCACGATTGTCTGCCGACTGCGTGATCTCAGTCACGCACATCCATCGGTCAGGTCCCGCAGAAGGTCTGCTTGACAGTTTCTTCACTTCGCGGCGGTGCAGCATAATCCATCGCGTCCGGCTGATCCTGGAACGGACGGCTCAGAACAGCCACGAGCCGCTCGAACGGCGTGAAATCATTGTCCTGGACCGCCGCGCGGATCGCCTGTTCCACGCGATGATTGCGGGGGATGAACAGCGGGTTGGCCGCCGCCATGGCCGCCTTCCGATCCTCGAGCGACACATCCTCTTGAGCAAGACGGTCGCGCCATCGGGACAGCCATGCCTCAAGACCGTCCGGATGATGAAAATGCGCCGCAAGGGCCGCCTGCCCCGCCGGCGCGATGGCATCGCTCAAATGTCTGAAGGCCAGCGTAAAATCGGCGCCGCCGCGATGCATCACATCGAGGAAATCCCGGATCAAATCGGTGTCGCCTTCCTCGGCCGCCATCAGGCCGATCTTCCGCCGGAACAGTGCCGTCCAGCGCCGGTTGAAATGATCCGCATAGCCGACAATAACCGGAGTCACAGCCTCAATCGCCGCATCGGTATTTTCATTGACGAGCGGCAACAAGGTTTCGGCTAGCCGCGCCAGATTCCATTGCGCGATGTTCGGCTGGGCGCCATAGGCATACCGTCCGAAATGATCGATGGAGCTGAACACAGTCTCAGGGTCGTAGGTATCCATGAACGCGCACGGCCCGTAATCGATGGTCTCACCGCTGACGGTCGTGTTGTCCGTGTTCATAACGCCATGGATAAATCCGACGCTCATCCAATGGGCGATCAGGTTGGCTTGCGCCCGAACCACCGCATCAAGCAGACCCAGCGCCGGCTGATCGCTGCCCTTCAGATGGGGATAATGACGCCCGATGACATGATCGCACAGCAGCCGCACCGCTTCGGTATCGCCGCGCACCGCAAAATACTGAAAGGTCCCGACACGGATATGGCTCGAGGCGACACGGGTCAACACCGCGCCGGGCAAGCGCGCCTCGCGATAAACCGGCGCGCCGGTCGTCACCGCCGCAAGGGCCCGGGTCGTCGGAATGCCCAGCGCATGCATGGCTTCACTGACAATATATTCGCGCAGAACGGGCCCAAGCGCCGCTCGCCCGTCCCCGCCGCGCGAGAACGGCGTGAGCCCCGCGCCCTTGAGCTGGATATCCCGGCGCGCGCCGGTCCGGTCGACCACCTCGCCCAGCAACAGCGCGCGCCCGTCGCCCAATTGCGGCACGAAGCTGCCGAACTGGTGCCCGGCATAGGCCATCGCCAGCGGCTCCGATCCTCGGGCACGATCCTGGCCCGAAAAAATCCGAGCCCCCAAGTCGCCGTCGAGGACATCCGGATCGAGGCCAAGATCGTCGGCAAGATCGCGATTGAGCTTGATCAGCTTTGGATCCGGCACCTCGGCAGGATCGACCAGTTCATAGAACCGCTCGGGCAAACGCCGGTAACTGTTATCGAAGACGAAAAGCGGGCGGGCGGGGGCGGACACGGCGGCTCCTTTTTTGATGATGACAGGCGGGCGGTCAGCGCACGGAAAGACCGCCGTCGACCGCGATCACCTGACCGGTGATCATCCGGGCCGCGTCGGACGCCAGAAAGACGGCGAGTGCGCCGATATCGTCCGGCGTCTGCTCACCGCCCAGCGGGGTCGCCTGCGCAACGATGGCCTCGAACACCTGCCGGGCACTGAAATTGGCAAAATCGGGATTGTCTCGGGCCATCTGGGCTCCGAGCAGTTCCCAGGCCCGGGTCCACAAGAGTCCGGGACAAATGCAGTTGGCACGGATCCGGCGCGGGGCCAATTCCAAAGACAGAGTCTTGGTATAATGCACCACGCCGGCCTTGGCAGCCCCATAGGCGGGCAGTCCGGGGAAGGGGCTGAGCGCCGCTACCGAGGCGATATTGACGATACTGCCGCCCTCGCTCAGATGCCCTTTGACTGCCGCCGAGGACGAATAGGTCGTTCGCAGATTGGCCGCGAGGTTTTGGTCCCAGGCCTCGTCGCTGGCCGCGGCCGCCGTGGCATCCGACCGCGCGGCGGCATCGGTGCCGAGAAGCGGTCCGCCGATCCCGGCATTATTGACGAGCACATCAAGACGCCCATGCCGCGCCATCACCCGGTCCGCGACGTCGGCCATCGCCGTCTGATTGCTGGCATCCCCCACGAGGCCCCACACACCGGGTCCGAGCGCGGCGGCGGTTTTCTCAAGCGGCGCTCCCGGCAAGTCGGTGATGACGACCTGGGCGCCTTCGGCCACGCAGCGCCGCGCGATGCCCGCACCGATCCCGTTGGGCATCCCTGCGCCCGTAATGATGACGACCCGTCCGTCCAGCAGCATCGGATTTGCTCCCCTTGGGCGGCCCATGCCGCCGGGCGCCCGATTAAACCGCAGTGAGGCCGTCCAGCCAATCGCTGACCAGCGCCAGACGGTCCGCCGCGCCCTCCTCCGGTGCCGCGTCGAAGGCCGCATGGATGCGCTCCGCCAGCGGCGCGCTGTCCGGCCCGAGCCATTCCGTGACCGGCGGCGCGGCGTCAACGTCCGGAACGGGCGGTTCGGCGGCGTTACTCTGCGGCGCGGCGGCGGGCAACGGCACCGATAAAGGCAGGTCGTTGATCGCGATGGCGAAGGGCTCAGCCCCGGCCTGATTATTGGTGACCGCCAATGCGGTTTGCGCCGCCGCGGCCTCGTCGAAGATGAACGCCTCGGGCGTCAGATCCGCGAAAGCCGTGTCGCCCAGGGTCAACTCGCGCCCCCCCGGCGCAGTGAACACCACCGCGTTACCGACCTGGGTGGAGGCACCGAGAAACTCCGCATAGCTGAGACCAAAGAGCGACAGATCCACCCGGTCCTCCGTGGGATCGAAATCGGCGATGAAATCCCGGCCCCAGGCGAACTCGAAAAGATCCGCCCCCTGATTGCCGATGAGAATATCATCCCCCGGGCCGCCCCGGATCACATCGCCAAAGCGAGACCCTTCGATGAAATCATGGCCGCTGCCGCCGTCGATGACGGTGATGCCTTCCAGACGACTCTGAGAGAAATCGAACCGGTTGTCGCCGGGATCGCCGAGGATCGAGACATTCGCGAAGCCGCGGGAATCGATCAACTC
>CAZHDI010000044.1:0-7184 GCA_964531285.1 uncultured Alphaproteobacteria bacterium
GATCTGACGGCTCTTGCGCCGGATAATGTCACGCCATGGCCTTACCGACATTGCGTCACCCCCGCTCTCGATCACCTGTGTCGCATGATTAGGAAAAATCGGGGCCCGTAAGCCCGTCGCTGGCCACCGGCGGCCGCCCGGGCACAGTCCCGCAGGCCGCACAGAACCGGTCCATCCCATAAGATGGGGATATTACCGGCCGGATGCCAGTTCGCGCTGCTTCAGGTCCCAAACATTGAGGGACAGCCCGCTCAACACTTCGCCGTCCTGACCGGCCCGCCCAATGGGCCGGCCATCGACCAGAATCTGGAACGCGCCGGCATTACGCGCGGCCATAACCAAACCGTCGGCCGCCGGAACCGGGATCACCTCGCCCTCGCGCAACTGGCGCTGGACGAGCACCGTCCCGTCCCCGTTATCGACCCGCAGCCAAGCCGAACGCAATGCCAGAACCTGCACCCGCGACGCGCCGGTCACCGCCGCCGCACCATCGTCGAGCCCGAGATCGTCGAGCCCCACATCGGCCATGGTTTCGGTGCGCAGCGCCGGGCCGCCCAGATCCGTCTCGTCAGCGCCGGCATCGGCCGGATCGAGCGTCAGCGGCGTCAGATCGAGCGGCGTCACCGACGGCTCCTGGCTCAACCGCTCCAGACCTTCCTCGATGGTCCGGTCGTCGAGCACCGGGCGCACCGGCGCGCGGGCCAGGGTCGAGCCCATGGGCACGGTCAACGCTTCCGGGCGGCGCCAGCCGCCCCGGGTCGCCGCAACCACACGCTCACTCAGCGGGGCCGGTTCGGACTCGTCGAGTTCCGCAGCCGCTGTTTGGCTCTGTGTGTCGGCGTCGTCAGACGTCTCATCGCCGGCGGTCGCGCCGCCGTCCTCTTGGCTCGGCGCGGTCCCGGCCAAGCTCTCGGCATCGGCCACGTCAATCGACTGGAGCGGCGCCGCGCCTGCCTCCGTCCCCGCGTCGTCCGCGGCGACCGCCTCGGCTTGCGCGGCAGTCTGGGATTGCGTCACGGCCGGGTCGTCATCGGCATTCAGGGCGTCCGCGAGGCGGGTCGCGCGATTGTCCGCGTCCCTGCGCTCCTGCCCGACGGGCACGGACGGATGGGGACGCAGCAGCGGCACCTCGGCCTCGACAAAGGTCGGCGGCGGCGCAACCTCGGCCTCTGCCGTCTCGACCGGCGAGCGCGTGGCATACCAGCCAACGCCGATCCCGATGGCGAGCAGGGAGACCACGATCACCGAAATGCCGGTCGGCAGTTTGGCTTCATCGTCCGCCGGCTCCGGCAAGGACCAGGTCTGAGCCGGTTCCGGAACGGGCTTGGCGACCGCGACATCACCCATCTCGGTCTTGAACCGGCGCACCAGATCATCGGGCTTCAGACCCAAATGCTCCGCATACGCCCGAACGAACCCGACAGCATAGGTCTTGCCCGGCAGATCATCGAAGTAATTGCATTCCAGGGCTTCAAGGTGCTTGTAGCGGATCCGCAGCGCGTCGCCGACCTCGCGCAGATCCAGGCCCGCCCGGACGCGGGCGGCGCGCAGTTCCGCGCCGACGGACCCGTTGGACTCCGGGCCGTCATCGACGATTTCACGCAGATGCAGCCGGCGCCGGTTCCGCGCCGCCAATTCCGGGTCCAATCTGATACGAGCGGGTGTCGTCATGGATGGCGTTTACCTTCAACCCTGTCGCCGTTCCCGGCCGTCGCACAGTGCGCCGCAGCGCTCTATCGGTTTGCGATCTGCCAACGCCGCCCCTCTTGGGACCGGCAGGAAGACCGTGCGGCGGCGTGCAAACCGCCCTGGAGCAAATCGGGACAAATCACTTGTCCACAGTCATAGCACACTTCGCGCCACCAGGGACACGCCAACGCGTGCTAATCCACCGGCACATGCAGGCCCTCCCCCGACGCGGCCCAACGGACGCGGCCCCACCGGGCCGAGCCGTCCCCGTGAACACTTCACCCTGAATCGGCCCGGACCCCAAGTGACGAAACGCCCAGATGCGCGCTTCACGCTAGAGAGCGACCGCGTGGTCGTGGGCGAATGATTTGAGATGCGGGCGCACACTGTGATCGGGCACGTCGATCAACCCTTCGATAAAGCCCTCAAGTTCGCCCAGATGCAAGCTGCGCACCATGACTTTGACCGGTCCGATACAGGACGGCGGCATCGAAATGTTGCGGAAGCCCAGCCCAATCAGCGCCATGGCCTCCAGAGGATCGCCCGCCATCTCGCCGCACAGGGACAATTCGACCTCGTGATCGCGGGCCTTGCGCACCAGATGGCGCAGGAAATTGAGCACGGGCGGGCTTAAGGGATCGTAGCGGCCCGCCATGCGCGCATTGGCCCGGTCGCAGGCGAACAGAAACTGCATCAGATCGTTGGAGCCGACCGAAATGAAATCGATGATCGGCAGAAGCGAATCGAGCTGCCAGGCGAGCGAGGGCACTTCGAGCATGGTGCCGACCCGGATCTCGCTGGGCAGCGGCCGGCCGCGCCGGTGCATGCGCTCGACCTCCATATCCACGAGCTTGCGCGCTTTGACGAATTCCGAAACCTCGGCGACCATCGGGAACATGATATTGAGCTGGCGCCCCTGGGCCGCCGACAGCAGGGCGCGGACCTGATAGCGCAGCAGAGCCGGGCGATCGAGCGCTATGCGCACCGCCCGCCAGCCCAGCGCCGGGTTTTCCTCATGCTCGCTCATGCCGTAGGGCAACACCTTGTCGCCGCCCAGATCGAGCGTCCGGAACACCACGGGTTTCTCGCCCGCCGAATCGAGCACGCGGCGGTAAAGATCGGTCTGGGCCGAAAGCCGCGGCATGGTCGAGGACACCATGAATTGAAGCTCGGTCCGGAACAGGCCGATGCCGTCGGCGCCGGTCTCGTCCAGATGGGGCAGATCGACCACCAGACCGGCATTGATCCGCAAGGTGACCGGCTCACCGTCGAGCGTGACCGCCGGCTCGTCGCGCAGCGCGTCGAACTGCGCCCGGCGCTGGGCCTTGATGCTCTGGCGCTCCTGGAAGACTTCCAGAATGCTGGTCTCGGGCCGCAGATAGACCTCGCCGCTGTCGCCATCGACGACCATCCGGTCGCCCGGCTCGCAGCGCTCCAGAATGTCATGGGCAAGACCCACCAGCGGGATCTCGAGCGCCCGCGCCACGATCGCCACATGGCTGCCGGGTGAGCCCTCCTCCAGCACCAGACCCTTGATCTTGTCGCGGTCGTAGTCGAGCAGTTCGGCCGGTCCCATGGAGCGCGCCACGATGATCGCGTCTTGCGGGACTTCCTCGCCCGCCGCCGTGGTCGGCTTGCCCGCCAGATGGCGCAAGAGCCGGTTGGCCAGATCATCGAGATCGTGCAGACGGTCGCGAATGTAGGGATCGCGCTGGCGCAGCATCCGCGCCCGAGTGTTGTTCTGGACCCGCTCCACCGCCGCCTCGGCCGTCAGACCGGTCAGCACCGCCTCGCGCAGCCGGTCGAGCCAGCCGCGGTCATAGGCGAACATCCGATAGGCTTCGAGGACCTGCCGGGACTCGCCCGCCAGCGTGCCGCCGGTCATGGTCAGCATCTTGTCGACCGATGCCCGCAGCGCATCCACCGCATCGTCGAGCCGGACCGCTTCATCCGCCGTGTCTTCGGCAAACAGCCGCGTGACCCGGACCCGCGGCTCGTGCAGCACCGCGACGCCCACCGCAAGGCCCTCGGCAAAGGCCATGGCCTCCATACGATAGGCTTCACCGGCCCGCGCCGGGGCGCCGGCCGCCTTGGCATCGACCAGACCGGAGGTCGCGACGATTTCCGCCAGCACCATGGCGATGGTCTGAAGAATTTCGACTTCTTCTTCCGTATAGCGCCGCTGGACCCGGTTCTGGATCACCAGAACGCCCAGGGTGTGACCGGCCCGCAGGATCGGCACGCCGAGAAGGGACTGATAGGGATCTTCGCCGGTCTCCGGACGATAGGCGAATTTCGGGTGGGCGCGCGCATCCGTCAGACTGAGCGGCGCGGCGGTCCGGGCGATCTCGCCGACCAGGCCCTCGCCCCAGTCGAGTTTCGTGCGGCCCACAGCGGTCTTGTTGAGACCCTCCGTGCCGGCCAGCACGAGTTCCCGGTTGCGCACCAGATAGATCGAGCACACCTCGGCGACCATATTGGCCGCCACCAGCCGGACGATGCGGGCCAGACGGTCTTCGGGGCTCAAATGCGCCGCCATGACTTCCCGAAGCCGGCGCAACGCGGCTTGGGGCGCCCCTATGGTCGAACCGCGGTTCATGCCGATGGCGCATCCAGCCCGTAAGCGGTGTGAAGGGCGCGGACCGCCTGCTCGGTATATTCGGCGGCGATCAGCACACTGATTTTAATTTCCGATGTCGAGATCACCTCGATATTGATGCCCACATCGGACAAGGCCTTGAACATGCGCTGCGCAACGCCCGCATGGGACCGCATGCCGATCCCGATCACCGACACCTTGGCCGCGTTGTCGCTGGTGATCAGACGCTGAAAGCCGATCTCGCTGCGCGCCGCTTCGATCACCTGCGTCACCCGCTCCAAATCCGACTGGGACACGGTGAACGTCATGTCGGTGAGCCGGGTCTCATCCGAAACATTCTGGACAATCATATCGACATTGATATTGGCGTCGGCCAGGGCGCCGAACACGATCGCCGCCACGCCGGGCTCGTCCGCAAGACCCTCGATGGTCACTTTGGCTTCGTTGCGCGTGAAGGCAATGCCGCTGACAACCTGCTTTTCCACGATTTCGTCCTCGTCACAGACCAGCGTGCCCAAAGGCCGGGCGCCGGGATCGGCGAAACTGAGCAGCACCTGCAGCGGCACCCGGTGGTTCATCGCCAGTTCCACCGACCGGGTATGCAGCACCTTGGCCCCCAGTGATGCCATTTCGAGCATTTCCTCATAAGCGATCCGGTCTAGCTTGCGCGCGGCCGGGACGATCCGGGGGTCGGTCGTGTAGACCCCATCGACATCTGTATAAATATCGCATCGGGCCGCTTTAAGGGCGCCCGCGAGCGCAACCGCCGATGTGTCCGATCCGCTGCGCCCGAGAGTCGTCAGCCGGTTGCTGGGGGCAAGCCCCTGAAACCCGGTGACAACCGCGACTTCACCATTTTGGAAACCCCGCTCGATCTCGCGTGTGGCAATCCCGGCAATGCGCGCACGGCCATGGGCGCCATCGGTCTTGATCGGCAGCTGCCAACTCGCATAGGACCGGGACGGCACGCCGGCCTCCTGAAGCACCATCGACATCAGGCCCGAACTGACCTGCTCGCCGCTCGACACCACCATATCGTATTCCCGGGCGTCCTGGACGCGCCCGCCGGCCCCGGCAGCCAAGGAAATCAGCCGGTTGGTCTCACCGGCCATGGCCGACACCACCACCGCGACCTTGTTGCCCGCCGCATGCTCGCGCTTCACATGACCGGCCACATGGCGCATCCGGTCGAGATCCGCCACCGAGGTCCCGCCGAATTTGAGCACGAGCGTCGTCATGACCCTATCTCTGGACCTGAGGTTGCGAATGGCGGATAGACCGCGGGGCGGCGCGCGCGGGCCCGAGATGCGCGGCGTGGCCGATGCGCGCCCAGGCCGCAAGACGGCGGCGCAATCCTGCCTATCTTTAGGGGCCGGGGAGCCGCGAACGCAAGCGTGCAGAGCGCGGCGCCGCCGGTCTGCCGTCAATGACCGGACCAGTATTTCTTGAGGAGAGCGCGATGACCCTGCCCACCGGCACTTCGGATAACACATCCGGCAATCAGACGACAGAGTCGATCCAACCCGGCAAATCGACGGAAACACCATCCAAAACGACGGTCGATCCGTCGGAGATCGAGAAATTTTCCGCCATGGCCGCCGAATGGTGGGACCCGAAGGGCAAATTCAAGCCGCTGCACAAATTCAATCCGGTGCGCCTGGCATTCATCAAAGAGACCGTCTGCGGCCATTTCGGCCGGGATCCGAACGCCCGCGCGCCTTTCGAGGGCCTGCGCCTTCTGGATATCGGCTGCGGCGGCGGGCTGCTCTCGGAGCCGATGACCCGGTTGGGCGCGCGCGTCACCGGCGTCGATGCCGCCGAACGCAACATCAAAACCGCCAGCGTCCATGCCGAGGAACAGAGCCTCGCCATCGATTACCGCCATGGCACGGCGGAAGAGCTTCTCAACGATGACGCCGCCCGGTTCGATGTGATCCTCAACATGGAGGTCGTCGAACACGTCTCGGATGTCCGCACATACATGGAAGCCTGCGCGGATCTTCTGCTGCCGGGCGGGGTGATGATCGTGGCAACGATCAACCGGACCCTGAAGGCCTATGCCCTGGCCATTGTCGGCGCGGAATATGTCCTGGGCTGGCTGCCCAAGGGCACCCATGAATACGCCAAGCTGGTCCGGCCCATCGAGATCCGCGACGCCCTGACGCCAAAGGGCCTGAGCGTGACCCCGCCGACCGGTGTCTTTTACAGCCCGTTGACCGACCGCTGGCAGATCAGCCGGGATTCGGACGTGAATTACATGGTGGTCGCGACCAAACCGGCGGCCTGACCGCCCTCAGGCATGGACAAACTCGAAGCTGATCTCATGGCAGAACAGTTCGGGCATGGCCGTCTTGAGGGCCAAATTCTTACCGACCGGATGGAGCGCGACGAGCTTAAGCCCGCAATGCTCGGCCAGACGCTTGGTGTCGGCCACCGTAAAGTAATGCAGATGATTGCCGTCCCAGCAGCGCTTTTCGAACCAGTTCGGCGAGCTCGTCACCGGCATTTTGCCCTGCAAAAGCTGAAGCCGGCATTTGATCGACGCGATATTGGGCAGGTTGACGAAAATGCGTCCGCCCGGCTTGGTGACGCGCGCGACTTCCGCGAAGGAATGGAAGGGATCGTAAAGATGTTCGATGATCATCATCGCGATCATCACATCGAAGGTGCCATCCTCGAAGGGAAAGTCCTGATCCAGATCGGCCTTCTGGAACCGGACCGTGTCCGGACAGTCCATGCCTTCGCGCCGGTCGACCACATCGACCAGGGTGTATGACCGGCAGAGCGACCCGAAGAGCTGAATCTGTCCGGGCACCCCGAAGCCCAACTCGACCGCATCGAGGCCCTGGTTTTCCCTCAAGTACTGCGCCACGCAGGAATAGCGGTGTCCGGGGCG
>CAZHDI010000044.1:7284-24917 GCA_964531285.1 uncultured Alphaproteobacteria bacterium
GGCCCTGGTTTTCCCTCAAGTACTGCGCCACGCAGGAATAGCGGTGTCCGGGGCGGGAAGATGGCAGGCGCCGCTTCCGGGAATGTGTTTGGATCACATGTTTGCCTGCCTGAAAAGACTTTGACGCCGGTCTGTCATGGGCGCATCACCCGCATTCACAAAAAACAGGCCGGAACGCTGTGTTCCGGCCCGCACGATTGTCCATCCCGGGAGGCGATGGGTCAGGCGCCGAAGTCGAAGGTCGAGGCCGTGATGTCCAGACCGAACTGGGCCAATTCGTCCGCATCGACATCGTTGCCGGTCAGCGAATCCCAGGCCGCATCGAGGGACGCGTTGTCCACTGCCGCGGCAAAGAGATCGTCGAAACTGGTTTCGACATTCGCACCGTCGATCGCCACGGCTTGGCCGTCGATCGTCTCGATTTTGAAATCGCGGAACTTGAAGTTTTCGACATTGATCGCCCAGATCTCCTCGTCACTGGTCTTGTTGACCAGATGGGCGATCTCGTATTCATCGCCGCCATCCGTTGCCCGGATGACCTCGATTTCATAGTCGGTCACAGTCCCGTCGACGATCAGCTTGTCGATACCGTCACCGCCGTCGATCACGTTCTGGCCGAGACTGCCGAAGATCGTATCGTTGCCGTCCCCGGCCAGCATCAGATCCTGACCGTAAAAACTCGCCAGCAGATCGTCGCCGTCGCCGCCATAGGCAACATCATCGCCATGACCGCCGCGCAGTTGATCGTTCGAGCCATCTTCCGAGCCCAGAATAACGTCGTTGCCCTTACCCGCCACGATGCTGGAGCCGCCGTCCGCCGCCTGGGCGAAATCATCGCCATTACCGGTTTTGAACATGAAACTGTCCGTCTCCGTTTCCGCCATATCGCCATTCAGGATCGGCGTTTCGAAATCGGTCTTACGGTCGTCGATGATCGAGACGAACAGCGCTTCGGCAATGCTGCTGAGATACGACTGGAGCACATTGAGATCGTCAAAGATGCCGATGAACGACCCGACCGTGGTCTGCTCATCGCCTTCATCCACGCTGGTACTGGCGGTAATCGCCGTTTGCGTCGTGCTGTCGTCGCCGACTTTGGACAACGCGCTGCCGTACTCGCCCAGCGCGTCCTGGGTTTCGAACAGATCGTTCAGTGTTCCCGACAGATCGCCCGGATCGACGGTCACGCCGTCGCCTTCACCCGTGTAGTTCACCCCTGACATGTCACTCTCCTTTGTCGGCCCCACACACGCCAATGTGCGGCCCGCACTTTTTCAGTCGCGGTGCCGACATCGCTGCCCTGTCTGGCCGCGATGCCTGTCATCGATTTGAGAAATCGGCGCGCCCGTCTACACAACCCAGTCCGCGGGTACACCAATACCGCTGCGACCCCCCGGCCTCAGCGATCCCCAGGGTCGTCGATAAAATTAAGATTAGTCAACGAATCAGGCGGGGTATGACCGTCACGAAATGGTTTATTGGTCATCGGCTACAATCGAGAGCGTATTCAATCGCTTGGCGCGGGAGGTTGCGGCGCGGGCGCGACACACTAACCCCTTTGCGCCGGCGGCCTAAGGCTGATCAATTCGCCTTTTTGGCCGGGCTCTCGGGGAGCGGGGCGACGGCGATGCCGTCATCGATCAAGGCCATGGCCTCGGCGGCGGACGCTTCGCCATAAATCCCGCGGTCTTCCGCGGTCCCGTCATGGATGGCGCGGGCTTCGTCGGCAAAGCGCGGGCCGACATAATCGAATTTCGACTCCACATGGTCGCGAACCTTGGCGGCCAGCGCGGCCATGCGCGCGGAGGTGTCCGCCAGACCGGCGTCGCGGTTGCGTTTCCGGCCGGTGGACACCGCCGGCGCCATGATCGCCTTGGTGACCTCATGGCTGCCGCACGCCGGACACTCCAAAAGGCCGCGCTTGGCCTGCTTGTCATAAGCGGCGCTGTCGCGAAACCAGGACTCGAATTCGTGCCCGTCGGTGCAAACCAACCGGTACAGGATCATGTCACGCCCATTTGTTGTGCGCCCCAGGACTGTGAATTATGGGATCGGCCCGGGCGCTTAGCAAGGCTGGTGCCCGAGTGCCAACGCCGCCCGGCGCATCGGGCCGGTCAGAACCGGGTCAGGCCCAGCGGGCGGTCATGGGTCAACACCGGCAGTTGGGCGCGCGCCTCGCGGACCGCGATCATATCCAGATCGGCCGTGACATAGCCGACGCCCTCCCCGCCGTCGGCCAGCACCCGGCCCCAGGGATCGACGATCAGGCTATGCCCGAAGGTCTCCCGGCCGGTGTCGTGAATGCCGTGCTGCGCCGGCGCGATCACATAAGCGCAGTTCTCGATGGCCCGGGCCCGCAGCAGCGTGTGCCAATGGGCCTCACCGGTAGCCTTGGTAAAGGCAGAAGGCACGGTCAGCATGGTCGCGCCCGCCCGCGCCAGGAGCCGGTAGAGCGACGGAAACCGCACGTCGTAACAGATGGTCATGCCCACCGGTCCCCAAGGCGTGTCGGCCAGAACCGCATCGCGGCCGGGCCGATAGTTCTTGGACTCCCGGTAGACCTCCCCATTGGGCAGGGATACATCGAACATGTGGATCTTGTCGTAGCGCGCGCGCACCGTGCCATCGGGCGCGATCAGAAAGCCGCGATTGGCCACTTTGTCGCGCGCCACCCGGATCGCCATGCCGCCGATCGACAGCCACACCTCGAGTTCGGCGGCCAGGGACCGAAACGCCGTGAGGCTGGGATCGGTCTCTTCGGCATGGGTGGCCTGGAGCAGCGGCTCGGTCCGCGCTTCCATCAGATTGGTGTTTTCCGGCGTCAAAATAAACGCCGCGCCCGCGCCATGGGCGGCCCGGATCAATTCCGCCGTAATGTCGAGATTTGCCGTCGGGTCACGCCCCGAACACAGTTGAATGCATGCCGCCCGCACGGAACTCATGAGACCTCACTGCGCGATGAGCGCATCGAGGGCGCCCTTGGCCTCAAGGGCAAAAAGATCGTCGCAGCCGCCCACATGGGTCGGCCCGATGAAAATCTGCGGCACCGTATTGCGCCCGCCCGCCTTGGTGCGCATCGCGGCGCGGCCCGCCGGATCGCCATCGACGCCGATCTCGGTGAAGGCAATGCCTTTGCGGTCCAGAAGTGCCTTGGCCCGCATGCAGAACGGACAAATCTGTGTCGTGTAAATGACGACCGATGCCATCGAAGCCCCTTCCTCCAGTTCATCACTTGTTCAAGGTAGGGGGCTGGCGAAAACTTGCAAGCAAGCCAGAGGCAGCACAAGCCCCGATCAGTCGATCCGCCGGGGCGCTTCGGTGCGCGCAAGCGCCAGAATGCTGACCGACGCCGCACCGGCGTTGCGCAGGGCCCGGGTGCAGGCGGCGGCGGTCGCCCCGGTGGTTAGAACATCGTCGATCAAGACGACGGGCCGTCCGGCGATCCGCTCGGCCTCGCCGCTCCGCGGAGTAATGGCACCGGCCAGATTGCGCGCCCGTGCCGCTGCCGACAGACCGCCCTGGCTCGCCGTCGCGCGCACCCGTTTCAGGACCAGCGGCGCGGCGTCGATACCCGTCAGACGGTTGATGGCCAACGCCAAAACCGCGGCCTGATTGTAACGCCGCCCGGCCAGGCGCCAGCGATGGAGCGGCACCGGCACGAGCACGCAGTCGTCGCTCAACACATCGCGGCCGGCGCGGATCATCCACCGGGCGAAGGCCGGCGCGCTGTCGAGCCGGTCGCCATATTTGAACCCCAGAACCAACGGCCGGGACCCGTCGTCATAGAGCAGCGCCGCCCGGGCCCGGTCATAAAGCGGCGGCGACGCCAGACAGGCCCCGCAAATATCGGCACCGCGCGGATCGAAACCGAACGGCACCCCGCACAGCGAGCACACCGGCGGAGCCACGAACCGCACCCGTTCCCAACAGGCCATGCACAGATCGCCCGCGCTCGCGACCGGCGCGCGGCAGGAAAAGCACGCCGGCGGCAGGACCAGATCCGCGGCAAATCGCGTCACACGGCGCGCAAGGCGCACCGGAGCGGCGGTCCAGACTGGAAGCGAGGCGGTCATCGCCCCATTGTGCAGGATGGGCGCCGTTGCCCCAACGCCAAATGGAAACCGCACGGGACGGGTGATGGCCGAAGCCACGTTTCAGATATTCGATCATGCGCTGCTGCGCCGCCGCCGGGACCGCGCCGCGCCGCGCTTTGCCGGATTCGATTTTCTGGTGACGCGCGCCGGGACCGAGATCGTCGAACGGCTGAGCGCCACGAACCGCGCCTTCGAGCGCGGCCTCGATCTGGGCTGTCATACCGGCCGACTGGCGGCGCTCGACAGGGGTGAGGTCCTTCCCGCCCTGACGGCCCATGATCTGTCGGCAGCGATGGCCGCCCAGGCCCCGGGTCCAGCGGTGGTCGGCGACCCGGAACGTCTTGCTTTCGCCGATGCCGCTTTCGATCTGGTGATCAGCGTGCTGAGCCTGCATTGGGTCAATGATCTGCCCGGCGCGCTCATTCAGATCAGGCGGGCCCTGAAACCGGATGGCCTGTTGACCGCGGCCATGTTCGGCGGCGAAACACTGACGGAACTGCGCCAGTCCTTGATGGAAGCCGAAATCGAGACCACCGGCGGCGCGTCCCCCCGGATCAGTCCGTTTGCGGAATTGAGGGATCTCGGCAGCCTGCTCCAGCGCGCCGGGCTTGCCTTGCCGGTCACCGACAGCGACCGGATCACCGTGCGCTATGACCATCCCTTGAAGCTGATGGCGGATTTGCGCGGCATGGGCGAGACCAACGCGCTCATAGAACGCCGCCGGGGAGCGTTGCGCCGGGATACGCTGATGCGGGCCTGTGAGATCTATGCGGACCGGTTTGGCCTTGCGGACGGCCGTGTGCCGGCCACCTTCGAAATCCTCTATTTCGCCGGATGGTGCCCCCATGAAAGCCAGCAAAAGCCGCTGCGGCCCGGGTCCGCGCGGATGCGGCTCGCCGATGCGCTGGGCACGGAGGAACACTCCGCCGGAGACAAGGCCCGGCCTGCCGGTGCGCCGCCGGACATCCCGGACCACGAATAGGTTAGAGCGGAGCGAGTTGGCAGCCGGTCGCGGCCCGGTGAGTCGCCGTGCTGGCATAAAGCCCATAGACCGAGGCGGTCACCGACCGCTCCCCGTCATCGACGCTGTAGCCGATGGTCTCGGTCCCCGCGCCAAGCTCCCGCGCGCACGCGCCCTCACCCCGTCCGGAGACGAACAGACAGGAACAGGTGCGCTGCGCGACATAGCCGGTGCCCAGCACAGCCGTCGGACGCAAGAGCACATAGCCGGCCGCCAGCGCCGCCCCGATGAGCACCAGGCCCGTGATCAGCCAGCCTTTCCATCCCCAGCCTTTGCCTCCCATGGGTCTTGGTCCCCCTGCACCGATCGCCTACAGTCACTCTTGGCGCCTCGCGCCTTCCTTTCGACGCTAACACGGGCCGGTGCCATGTCTGAAGCTCTTCGTACGCTCTTTCGCGCAGGCGCCGTTACGGCAGCGCTGCTGGCCCTGATCCCGGTATCGGCGGCCGCTGACATCGTCTTTCCCGAACAGGCACCCGATGTGCCCTGGCCGAGCGAGCGCTGGCCGGAGGGCAGTCTGCCGGACACGGTGGATCGGGACCGGTTCGCCGCCGCCGCGCAGGCGGCCCGGGGCGGCGCGGACGGCCCCTTCGGCGAGACCCGCGCGCTCTTGGTGATCCATGGCGGGCGCATCGTCCACGAATGGTATCGCGACGGCTTCGGACCGGACACACGGCTCCTGTCCTGGTCGATGGCCAAGAGCATCACCCAGGGCCTTACCGGCCTTGCGGTCATGGACGGCGTGATCGATCGCGACGAGACCGGGCTGCGGCCTGAATGGCAGGGGGCGGACGATCCGCGCGCGGCGATCTCGGTCGATCACCTTTTGACCATGACCAGCGGCTTGGACTGGCGCGAAATCGGTTACGGCCAGACCGAGACGGACGCCGCCCACGCGCTTTATGGCGTGGGGCGCGCCGATCAGGCGGCCTATACCGCCGCCAAACCGCTGGCCCATACGCCGGGCAGCACCTGGACCTACAGCACCGGCGGCGTGACCCTCCTGGCGCGGATCGTTCAGGATCGCCTGTTCCCGGACCCGGACCTGACCGGCGCGGACCGCCGCGGCCAAACCTTGGACTATTTGACCACCCGCCTGTTCGAACCGCTCGGCATGACCGACACCGTTCCCGAATTCGATGCATCCGGAACATTTGTCGGCGGCGCGCTGGTCTATGCCACGGCGCGGGATTTCGCCCGGTTCGGCTTGCTTTACTTGCGCGACGGCCTGTGGGACGGCACGCGGCTTCTCCCCGAAAACTGGGCCGATCTGGCGGGCGCGACCATCGATGCAGAGGGCGCGGATATTTACGGCGCCCTGTGGTGGACCAATCCCGACGGCGGGTCCGAACCCTTCGCGCCGCTGCTGGTGAACGGCCCTCATGATGCCTTTGCCGCCCAGGGCAATGAAGGCCAACTCACCCTTGTGGTGCCGAGCAAGGATCTGGTGATTGTGCGCCTCGGCTATGGCGTCGGCGATATCTGGCCGGCCCTGGGCGCGAGCATGGGCGCGATCGTCGAAACCTTCCCCGATTATGCACCGCCTGCGGATGATGCCGCACCGGATACCGCCGATGCGGTGGACGCGATCCTGCTGCCGGGCACCGTACCCGGCGTACGCAGCGTCGAGCCGGGGCCGGATGTGCCGGATATCGGCGATCCCACCGTCGAGCGCTGAGCGGAGGGTATCGCCTTACGCGCCCAATAGATCGCGCAGATGGGCGATAAGCGGAATGTCGGCCGGCGGCATTGGATAATCCTTGAGCGCACCGGCCCGCACCCATTTGAGCGCCTGATGTTCCAGCGGCTGCGGCACCCCGTCCCATTTCCGGCAGACATAGAGCGGCATCATCAGGTGAAAATCGTCATAGCCGTGGGACGCGAAGACATACGGCGCCAGGCAGGCATGGGTAACGTCGATGCCCAGCTCTTCCTTCAGCTCACGGATGAGCGCGTCCTCGGGGCGCTCGCCCGCCTCCAGCTTGCCGCCGGGAAACTCCCACAATCCGGCCATGCCCTTGCCCTCGGGGCGCTGCGCAATCAGCACCCGCCCGTCTGGATCGATCAGCGCACAGGCGACGACAAGGGTCAGTTTCATGGCAGATCCCATCGATCATTGATCAGCAAGCGACGAAAGTGTGCACAAGCGATGTCAGACAAACACTCCCCCTTTTTAGCATTATTCTTCACATCCGGACGAATAATAACGCTTGACGTTAATAACGCAATGCGTTACTAATCGCGCATATTTCAGACAGGTGATTTCACATAAGCAGTGATTCAGCGCTGCTGCCGTACTTTGTAGGAAAGTGTTTTGATTAAGACATTTAAGGATCCACGGGCCGAGGCACTTTTTGACGGTCAAGTCATCCGGCGCATGCCGGAGGATATACAGCGTTTGGCCTTGCGAAAGCTGGTCATGCTCGATGCCGCCATAGCCGTTGAGGATTTGCGCGCGCCACCCGGCAATCGGCTGGAAAAGCTGAAGGGCGACCGGCGGGATCAGTATTCAATACGGATCAACGATCGCTGGCGTTTGTGCTTCCAATGGAAGACCGGCGATGCCTATGACGTAGAGATCGTCGACTATCATTGACCGTGCCGAGGGGCTCTTCGGGCGACGGTCGATCATGACGGAGACCCCTATGACCACCCACCATGACCCGGTGCATCCGGGCGAAATCCTGGCGGAGGAATTCCTCGCGCCTTTGAGCCTCAGCCAATATCGGCTGGCGACGGATATCGGCGTGCCGCCGCGCCGCATCAATGAGATCGTCAAACGCAGCCGGGCCGTGACGGCGGATACCGCATTACGGCTCGGGCGCTATTTCGGCACCTCGGCGGAATTCTGGATGAATTTGCAGACCCGCTTTGATCTGACCATCGCCCGGGAAAAACTTGGACCGCGGCTGAAAGACGAGGTACGCCAACGATCCTGATCGCCGCTCGCCAGGAAAGGGCGCGCCCCATGCACCATTTCGATTATCACGCCGGCTGGCTCCATGCCGAGGATGTGCCGCTCACCCGCATCGCGGAGGAGGTCGGCACGCCGGCCTATGTCTATTCCAGCCAGACCCTGACCCGGCATTACCGCGTCTTCACCGAGGCCATGGCCGGGCTCGACGCCCTGGTGTGTTTTGCCGTGAAGGCCAATTCAAATCTCGCCGTGCTCGCGACCCTGGGCGGGCTGGGCGCCGGGGCCGATGTGGTCTCGGGCGGCGAATTGGCGCGGGCACGGGCCGCCGGCATTCCGGGCGACCGGATCGTCTTTTCCGGTGTCGGCAAAACCGAGGCCGAAATGGCCGCCGCGCTGGATGAGCGCATCCTCCAGTTCAATGTCGAATCCGAGCCCGAACTGGAGCTTCTGGCACGCATCGCCAAGGCCAAGGGCACGACGGCGCGCATCGCCCTGCGCATCAATCCGGATGTGGACGCGGGCACCCATGAGAAGATCTCCACCGGCAAGGCGGAGAACAAATTCGGCATCCCGCTCGACGATGCGGTCCGGCTCTACGGCAAGGCTCAGGCCCTGGACGGCCTCGAACCGGTGGCGGTGGCGATGCATATCGGCAGCCAGATTACCGCGCTCGATCCGTTCGAAGCGGCCTTTCACAGCCTGAAGGATCTGGTGACGGCCTTGCGCACCCGGGGGCACCGCATTATCCGCGCCGATCTGGGCGGCGGATTGGGCATTCCCTACGACCATGGTAAGCCGAGCCCCCCGCCGCTGCCGGCGGATTATGCCGCCGTCGTGCGCAAGGTCTTCGACGGCACCGATCTGAAGCTCGTCTTCGAACCGGGGCGGATGATCGCGGGCAATGCCGGCATCCTGCTGGCCAAGGTGCTTTATGTGAAAAACAGCGCGGAGCGGCGCTTCGTCATCGTCGATGCGGCGATGAACGATCTGGTTCGCCCGACCCTCTACGGGGCCTGGCACGACATCCAGACCGTGCGCGAGACCGGAGCGGACACGCCGATCATGCCGGCGGATGTGGTGGGGCCGGTCTGCGAATCCGGCGATATCTTCGCCAAGGACCGCCCGTTGCCGCCGGTCGACCAGGGCGACCTTATCGCGTTTATGTCGGCTGGGGCATACGGGGCGGTGCAGGCCTCGACCTACAACACCCGGCCCTTGGTGCCGGAAGTGCTGGTCCACGGGAGCGAAGCCGCTGTTGTGCGTGCACGCCCGGCGATCAGCGACCTTCTGGCCCTCGACCGCTTGCCCGCCTGGCTCAAAAATGCCGCAATAAAGTGACGTTGTTACGGACGGTACGGAGCATCGAGCACGGATTGTGACTCAACAGAAACCCCACAGCCCCCGGCCGCATCGGCGCGGCGCGGCGCTGCCGGCTTTCGTAGCCTGGCGGCTGAGATTGGCGCGTGCCGCGATGCTGTGGGAGCGCGTGTGGCCGGCACTGTGGCCGGCGACTGCGGTTCTGATCGTCTTTTTGATCTTGAGTTTTCTGGACGTCTGGCGCGTCGTGCCGCGCGAAATCCAGGCGCTGGCGTTGTTCGCGACGGTGTTCGCCACCGTCTTTCTGCTCTGGCGGCACCTCACCCGGACCCAGATCCCGGAGCGCCGGGAGGGCCTGCGCCGCCTGGAAACCGAGAGCGGCCTTGAACACCGCCCATTGACCAGTTTCGAGGACCGCCCCGTGGCGCGGGGCGTCGATCCGGCCTCCGATGCCCTCTGGCGGGTCCACCGGGCGCGCCTTGCCGAGAAAATCCGCCATGTCGGCCTCGTTCTGCCGCGCACCCAGGCGGCCAAACGCGATCCTTATGCCTTGCGCCTGCTGCTCGTGTTGGCGTTGGGCGTGTCGGTGCTGATTGCCGGCGCTGAATGGGGCGACCGGCTGCGCAGCGCCATTGCCCCGCTGATGGGCCCGCCGATTCCGTCCGATGCCCGGGTCGATGTCTGGATCCTGCCGCCGGACTACACCGGCGCGCCGATGATCGCGCTGACCGGCGACGGGGCTCAGCCCGCCGCTGACGGCGCCGCCGCCGAACCGATTGCCATCCCCACGGGCTCGCGGCTCATGGCGCGCTTTTCGGGCTATCCGGGCCGCCCGGCCCTGGCTCTGAAGCCGCTGGACCGGCCCGGCCGCCAGAGCGTCGCATCGAGCGCGCCCAAGGACGGCGCGCTCCAGGCCGAGACTCTCATCGACGCGCCGACCCGCGCCGAGGTCCGCTATCGCGGCCGGACCCTGGGCGCCTGGGACCTCACGGTGCGCGCCGATGTGCCGCCGGTGATCACCATGACGGGCCCGCCCATGCCGACCGCGACGGCCTCCGTGCGGTTCGCCTATGAAATCAGCGATGATTATGGCGTCGAGGATGTCCGCGCGCTGATCACCCGTCCGCCGCGCGATGAAACCGAAGCCACCCTTCTGGCCGATGACGAACCCAGCGGCGCCGGAATCACGCCGGATTACCGGGCCGTCTGGCCGCGCGCCGGGGTCCCGGTGACGGTCACCCTGCCCAAGCCCGCGAGCCGGCCCGGCACGAGCCAGGAAACCGCCCTCGAAAACCTGGCCGCCCACCCCTTCGCGGGCGAGGAGGTAATCGTCCAACTCGCCGCCACCGATGGGGCGGGTCAGGAAAGCTTCAGCGAGGGCCAGCGGGTCACCCTCCCGGAACGGATCTTCATCGATCCCTTGGCCCGCGCGCTTATCGAACAGCGGCGCTATCTGGCGCACAATCCCGAAGATGTGTTCACCGTGGCCACGGCGCTCGATGCGCTGACCGCCGGTGCGGATGCGTTTATCGACGACTCCATCGTCTATCTGGCATTGCGCTCGGCCTATTGGCGTCTGGCGCATCATCCGCGCCCCGACGATGTGCGCTCGGTCTATGACATGCTGTGGGATACCGCCCTGCGGATCGAAGACGGCGATCTCTCCGAAAGCCTGCAACGCCTGCGTCAGGTCCAGCGCATGCTGTCGGATGCTTTGAACCGTCAGGCCCCGGCCGATGAAATCCGTCAGCTGATGGCCCAACTGCGCGAAGCGCTCGATCAATATATGGCCGATCTGATGCAGCAGGCCGACCAGATGGCCGCCGAACCGGGCGCCGATACGGTCGATGCGCGCGATCTTAATTCGATCCTCCAATCGATCCAGCAGATGGCCGAATTGGGCGCCCACGATCAGGCGCGCAACATGCTGGCCGAGCTGAATCAGTTGCTGGAAACCCTGCGCCCCGCGGCGAATGGCGGTGGCACCGGCAATGGCCAGCGCGAGGCCTCGCCCCAGGAGCAGGCGCTCACCGAGGCGCTGGGCGATTTAAGCGACATCATCAGCCGCCAGCGCGGCCTGATGGATGAGACCTATCGCAATACGGACGAAGCCCAATCCGGCGGCCAGGGCTCGCGGGTCGATCAGATGCGCGAGGCGTTCCGCCGGGCCCTGCGCACCGGCACCCCGTTCAATCTGACCAAGCGGCGCGACGAAACCCTGGGCGATTTCGCCAATTCCGAAGGCCATCGCGGCGGCGCGGAGTCGGATTTGCTCCGTAAGCTGATGCGCGAGGGTGACGACGGTACGGTCAACACGCGGCCCGACATGCCTGCAACCCGCCAGCCCGGACGCGGCGCCTCGGCGCCGACCGGCGGGGATCAGCGCCGGGCCGAAGCCCCGGCACCGGGCGGCGGCGGCACCGATCTGTCAGGCGAGCAGGATGCGGTGCGCGAGGCGCTCCGTGCCCTGAACGAAGAGTTGCGGCGGGCCGGCCTGACCGCACCGACGGATCTCGACGCGGCGGACCGCTCCATGGCGGCCTCGGGGCAGGATCTGCGCCGGCCCGATTTCGATGCCGCGCTGGACGATCAGCAGGCCGCCCTCGATCAGTTGCGCGCCGGGGCCGAAGAGATGGCCGAAAACCTCATGCAGCGCCAGGGTAACCGGCGCGGCGGCAGCGCCGGGCGCGATCCATTGGGCCGGGAGACCGGCGACGGCGCCCGCGGGTCGATCCAATTGCCGGATCTGACGGATCTTCAGCGGGCCCGTGCCATCCTGGACGAGTTGCGGCGCCGGGCCGGCGAACGGACCCGCCCGCGCATGGAACTGGATTACTACGAGCGCCTGCTGCGCCAGTTTTGAACATCCCTATGGACATGCGCCAGCCGGCGCATGTCCGAGTGCCCGGCCAGCCCACTCCCCCTCCCGACCACCCAATGAGGGTACCCTTGTGGGTGGTCGGGAGGGGGAGTGGGCTGGTGATGCTTCACCAAAAAAACGTGGCGGGTATCGAATGCCCGCAGCTGCTAGGGCAGAAGGGGCGCACCGAGATCCGTCTAGGATCCCTCTTCCATCACGCCGACGAACGGCAGGCCGCGATAGCGCCCGGCGGCATCCATGCCATAGCCGACCACGAACGCATCCGGACAGGCAAAGCCCGCATAATCCGGCGCGATGGTCAGGGCACGGCGCGCCGCCTTGTCCAAGAGCACGACCGAGCGCACCGCCGTCGCCCCCCGCGCTTCCAGATGGTCGATCGCATAGCGCAGGCTGCGTCCGGAATCCAGAATATCGTCGATAAACAGCACCGGCCGGCCGGCCACATCGATGGTGAGATCGCGCACCAGGGTCACCGCCCCCGACGAGACGGTCGCCTCGCCATAACTGGCCAGTTGAATGAAGGCGAGTTCGGGATGGCAGCCGGCCCGGCTCAGCGCCCGCATCATATCGGCGGCAAACATGAAGCCGCCCTGGAGCGCGCACAGCGCAATCAATCGCCCACCATGTGCATCGAGCGCGGGATCGGCGACGATCTCGCGCGCCAGGTCCTCGGTCCGCGCGGCGATGGTATCGGCGCTGAACACTTCACGGATCCCCGGCCGAGGCTCGCTCACGGCTCGGCCTTGACGAAATCCACCGTGATGTCGATGGCATTGAGGGGCGGGTTATCCAGAGCCACGGCGAAGCTGTTGGAGGCCCCCGGCGCCAGATGACGCTGCTGAAGGGTGAGCGTGCGGGCATAAAGCTCGATGCCGTGTTCATCGCTCATGGAAAACCGCAGGAGCGGGATCGCCTGGGACGCCTTGCCCACATTGACCACCTCGCCCCAGACATCGAGCCGGGTGCGCATTTCCGGGTCGGCCCAGCGGAAGTCCACATTGCGGAACTCCAGGGTCTGCTCGCCGACCGCGATGCCCAGGGTGTCGTAGACCCCGCGCATCTCCGGCGCCATGGCCGCGACCTCGACCCGGTACTGATAGAGCGCCGCGAGCAGCGCGAACACGCCAAGCGCCAGGAAGATCACGACCGGCACGCTGCTGGGCGGGCGCCGGACGGGATCCACCGCATTGCGCGGCAGGGGCCGCGGCGGCGCCACGGCACCCGGCACGGCCACGGTGGCATAAGCCTGTTGAGGGCGGACCGGAACCGGCGGGGCCGCCTGACCTTCGGGGACGATGGCCGGCAGGCTGCCGGAACGGCTGTCTTCGCCGGGCGGATTTTGAAACCAGGAATGACCGCATTTGGCACAGCGCACGGTGCGCCCATGGGGCGTAAAGCTGCCCGCATCGGTCAAATACCGCGTGGAACACGCCGGACACGTCAAGATCATGTCGCGTCAAACCCTTCGCCCTGCCCGGCCCCATCCGCGCCGCCGGCCCTTGGACCGGTATCGGATGCTCACGCCCGCCTGATGCGTACAATACCCCAGTTACCGCCAAGGGTTAACCGGCCCGCCCGGATTGCTCAAGACCGCACCGGTGCCGCCCGCCTGAGCGGCCCAATTCCGCCACATCTGGCAGCCAATCGGAGACGGCCTCTGTCTGCGGCCCGCGAATCGGCGCAGACAGGCAGAGGTGTCCCGATGGGGGACATATGCGCAAGACGGACACGCCATGACCTTCGCCGGACCAGGCAACAGCGCGGTGGTGCGCTTTGAAAATGTGGGCATGCGCTACGGCCTGGGGCCGGAGGTGCTGCGCGACATCACCTTCGAGATGGAGCCGGGAACGTTCCACATCCTCACGGGCCCGTCGGGCGCGGGCAAGACCTCGCTCCTCAAGCTGATGTATCTGGCGCACCGCCCCTCCCGCGGTCTGATCTCGATGTTCGGCCAGGACATGGCCAATGTGGCGCGCAACGATCTGCCGTTCCTGCGCCGGCGCATCGGAACGATTTTCCAGGAGTTCCGCCTGCTCGACCACCTGACCGCCTTTGAGAATGTGGCGATGCCCCTGCGCATCGCGGGCATGGCACCGCAGGACTATGAGAACGATGTGCGCGAACTTCTGAACTGGGTCGGCCTTGGCGACCGCATGGAGGCGCGCCCGCCCACGCTCTCGGGCGGGGAGAAGCAGCGGGTCGCGATTGCCCGCGCGGTCGTTGCCAAACCCGATGTGATCCTCGCCGATGAGCCGACCGGGAATGTGGACCCGGATATGGGCCGGCGGCTTCTCCATCTGTTCCTTGAACTGAACAAGCTGGGTGCCAGCGTGCTCGTGGCCACCCACGATACCCACATCGTCGAGGAGGTCGGCGGCCCGAACCTGCATATCGAAGCGGGACGGCTGAAACAGGTCCGCCGGGCCAGCCGCGAAACTCCCGTTCTGCGCGCCGACCGCGACGAGATGGCAAGCCGCCCCGTGCCGTCGATGATGAAACCGACCGGAGCGGACGCCAAGGATGAGGCCAGGTCATGATTGCCATGTCCCGCTCCGACCGCCTGGGCACGGCCGCCCTCGCGTCCTTGAAGGCGTTGAGCGCGCCGTCGCAAAACATCATTCCGGCCGGCGCCGCCTCGGGCCGCCCGCTCTACGCGGTGATCGCGGTCATGTGCTATCTGGCCAGCATCGCCCTGGGGCTCACCCTCACCGTGCGCCAGATGGCGAGCGAATATGCCAAGGATCTGAGTGGCGCGATCACCGTTCAGCTCAAACCGTCCGATGCCGCCGATCCGGACCAGCAGATGAGCCGCGCGCTTGAGATCCTCAACGGCACGCAGGGCCTTTACGACATTCAGGCCCTGACCAGCGGCGATGCCGAGGCCCTGGTGGAACCCTATATCGGACGCGGCAATCTGCCCGCGGATGTTCAGATCCCGCAGCTTGTCGATGTGCGCATCGATCCCGATGCCCGCCCCGATCTCGATGCTCTCGCCGCGCGGCTTGCCGCCAATGTACCGGGGGCGGAACTCAACGACCACTCGCGATGGAAGGCACGGCTGCTCGCCTTCTCCTCGTCGCTCCAAGGGGTGTCGGTCGCCGCGCTTCTCCTGATCGTGCTGGCGGCGGTGGCGATCGTGATCTTCGCCACGCGAGCTGCCATGGCCGCCAACCAGCAGGTGGTGGAGGTGCTTCACCTGATCGGCGCGGAGGACGGGTTCATCGCCTCGGAGTTCCAGGACCATTTCCTGCGCCTTGGCGTCGTCGCCGGGCTGACCGGCGCGGCCTGCGCCGCCGCCACCTTGTGGCTCATGGGCCGGGTCGCGGGAGCGGAAGCCGAGATGTTCATTCCCGGCCTGGCCCTGGGATGGACCGCCTACGGATCGCTGATCCTGGTGCCGATCCTCAGCGGCGTCGTCGCAATGATCACCGCCCGGCTCACCGCCCTCGCGGTCATTGGCAAGGTGCTGTAGCACCGGCGCACCAAGCCCCCTTCCGTTCACCCGGTTCATCGCGCACACTGGCGCGAAAGGCTCGGTTCTGGAGGGAGGCAACCCCATGGATTTCGCTTTGGTGATATTGGGCGTATCGGCGGCCCATGCGGCGGCGGCGATCAGCCCGGGACCCAGCTTCGTGGTCGTGGCCCGGACCGCGCTCGCCCAATCGCGCACCGCCGGCGCCTGGTCCGCCGTCGGCATGGGCCTCGGAGCGGTGATCTGGGCCTGTGCCGCCGTGTTCGGGCTGAAGCTTCTGTTCGCCGCGGCGCCCTGGCTCTATACGGTCATGAAGATCGCGGGCGCGGCCTATCTGTTCTACATCGCGGTGATGTTGTGGCGGCATGCGGAGGAACCGCTGGCGATGCCCGGATCGGCCGGCGCGCCGGAGCGGGCGCGGGGTTCGGCCCTGTGGCGCGGGCTCCTGACCCAGCTATCCAACCCGAAACCGGCGGTGTTTTTCGGCTCGGTCTTCGTGACCCTGATCCCCGCCGACGCCCCGGCGCTGTTCTATGCCGTCATCCTGCCGCTGATCTTCGTGGTGGAGACCGCTTGGTATGTGTTCGTTGCCTACGCCATCACCACCCGGCCCCTGCGCGAGCGCTACCGCCGCCTCAAGGCTCATATTGACCGGGGGACCGGCGCGGTGCTGGCCGGACTTGGGCTGAAGCTGGTCTTCGACCGGTAGGACAGAGCCTGGATGCGCCGTCCGTCAAACGGTTCTATAATCATGAGATGCGCGCCTTTATCGCCATATGCATTGTGATCGTCCTGGCCGCCGCTGTCCCGGTCACCTGTCCCCATGCCCTGACCGGCACCGGTCCGGCGCTGGCGCAAAGCCATGGCGGACACACGATGCCCGCCAGCGCGCATCACCCTGACGGTCATGGGACCGCCGCCCATGATACCGACACTGATCGCCACGCTCCGGCCGGTCCGATGCCCTGCGCGGACGAGTGCGATGGCGGCCCGGGCTGTTCCGGTTGCTTCACCGTGACCGGCCTCACCGGCTCCGAGCCGGCTCAGGGCAGGATCCGGGCGACACGGCCTGTCCAGCCCTGGGGCGCCGAGGTCCATAGCGGTCTTGCCGCCAGCTTCGATCCGCCGCCCCCGCGCGCCTGACCGCACAGGCGGAGTCCGTCCGCCCGCCATGCTGTTTCTCAAAAATTGAACGCAAGAGGTCAGGCAATGACACGTGTGTGTGTCGTGCTCGCAGCCTTCTGCCTGGGAGTATTCGGGACCGCTCAGGCGCGCCCGGTCTCCTATGAAGGCGGCTGGACTGTGATCGAAGAAACCGACCGTCAAAGCACCGCGCTTTGGACGCATTATACGCTCAACCCCTCTCTGTCCGCGGGTTATCGCGGCGAGTGGGACCGCCGCTTGGACGCCGTCTTTCAAGGCGTCCAGGGCACTTATCTGGTAAAGCGCTGGTTCGGCGAAGACTACCAGGCCAATCTCTACGGCCTTGCCGGAGCAGGGGTCGCCTATGGGGTCGGCGACAATGCGGCCGGGCTGGAACCGGCGGGATTTGCCGGCATCCTCGCCGACTGGGAAACCCGGCGCTGGTTTCTGTCCTATCGGGCGCGCGGTTTCGAAGCCGGCGCCGTGGACGGGTCCTTCGCCCACGCCGCCCGGATCGGCGTTGCGCCTTACATCGGCGATTTCGGCGATCTGCACACCTGGCTGATGGTCGAGGTCGATCATCGGCCCGACAATCCCGACCCCATCGGCGTTACGCCGCTCGTCCGGTTCTTCAAGGGACCGGCGCTGCTCGAGTTGGGCTGGTCGCTCACGGACGATCAGCCGCTCGCCAATTTCACATACCGGTTCTGACCTGAAAGGAGACCGCCATGACGCGCGTCTTAACACTGACGATGATCTGCCTCCTTGCTTTGTCCGTATCCGCCCCG
>CAZHDI010000045.1:0-138 GCA_964531285.1 uncultured Alphaproteobacteria bacterium
AGATCCTGCGCAAGGAGCGCCGGGGCGAGTTTCTCGGTGTGACCGTGCAGGTCGTGCCCCATGTCACCGATGCCATCAAGGAGTTCATCCTGGCGGACACGGACGATGTGGATTTCTGTCTGTGCGAGATCGGCGGCA
>CAZHDI010000045.1:148-6477 GCA_964531285.1 uncultured Alphaproteobacteria bacterium
GCCCACCCAGCACTCGGTCAAGGAACTGCGCTCGATCGGCATCCAGTCGGATATTCTGCAGTGCCGGTCCTACCGCCCGATCGCCGAGGACGACCGGCGCAAGATCGGCCTGTTCTGCAATGTCCACCCCTCGCGGGTGATCCCGGCGCTCGATGCCTCCTCGATCTATGCGGTGCCGGTGCAATATCACCGGGAAGGTCTCGACACGGAGGTGTTGCGCGGCTTCGGGCTCCATGAGCCCCCGGCGGCCAAGCTTGATCCCTGGTACGATGTAATGCGCCGCCATGAAAGCCCCGAGGGCGAGGTGCGCATCGCGGTGGTCGGCAAATACACCAGCCTGAAGGATGCCTATAAATCGCTCGACGAGGCGCTGGTGCATGGCGGCATCGCCAACAGCGTGCGGGTGATCCAGGAGTGGATCCCGGCCGAAGAGCTTGAACAGGGCGACGTGAACGAGATCCTCTCCGGCGTACACGGATTGTTGATCCCCGGCGGCTTCGGCGCGCGCGGGGCGGAAGGCAAGATCGCGGCGGCCGGCTATGCGCGGACTCATAACCTGCCCTATTTCGGCATCTGCTTCGGGATGCAGATGGCGGCCATCGAGGCGGCGCGGTCGCTGGCGGATGTGCCGGACGCCAGTTCATCCGAATTTGGCGCCACGTCCGATCCGATCATCGGCCTGATGACGGAATGGACCCAGGGCAACCAAACGATTGCGCGCGGCATCAATGACGACAAGGGCGGTACCATGCGCCTTGGTGCCTATGATGCGGTCTTGTCCCAGAGCAGCCGGGTCGCACAAATTTACGGGACGAACCGGATTTCCGAGCGGCACCGGCACCGGTTCGAGATGAATATGCAGTACCGGGAGCAGTTGGAGCGCCATGGGGTGATCGTCTCGGGCGTCTCGCCGGACGGGCTCTTGCCGGAGATCATCGAGATCCCGGATCATCCCTGGTTTATCGGTGTGCAATTCCATCCCGAACTGAAATCCAGGCCGTTCGCGCCGCATCCTCTGTTCGCGTCGTTCATCAAGGCGGCGGTGAAACAGTCGCGGCTGGTGTAGATTACACTCGGCCCCACCCTCATGCTGAGAGGCGAGCGCAAGCGAGCCTCGAGCCATGGGGGCCAACATTGGAATCCTCTCCATGCAGCCCAACGCCCATGTCACACTCGGCAATCTGGTCATCGGCAACGACCGCCCGCTCGCGCTCATCGCCGGCCCCTGCCAGATGGAAAGCCGGGACCATGCGTTGATGATGGCGACGCGCCTGCGCGAGATCACTGACCGGCTCGGCATCGGGTTTATCTTCAAGACGTCTTATGACAAGGCGAACCGCACCAGCCTGACCGCCGCGCGGGGCATGGGTCTCGACGCCGCCTTGCCGGTGTTCGAAGCCGTCAAGGCCGAGACCGGAGCGCCGGTGCTGACGGATGTGCATGCGCCGGACCAATGCGCGCCGGTCGCCGAAGTGGTCGATGTGCTGCAAATTCCGGCGTTCCTCTGCCGTCAGACGGATCTGCTGGTGGCCGCCGCCGAAACCGGCGCGGTGGTCAATGTGAAGAAGGGCCAGTTCCTCGCGCCCTGGGACATGAAACAGGTGGTGGCAAAGGTCACCGGCGCGGGCAATGCCAATGTGCTGGTGACCGAGCGCGGCGCCAGTTTCGGCTACAACACGCTGGTGTCCGACATGCGCGCGCTCCCTGAACTGGCGGCGACCGGCGCGCCGGTCATTTTAGACGCCACCCACTCGGTCCAGCAGCCGGGCGGCAAGGGCGCGTCCTCGGGCGGTCAGCGCGAATATGTGCCGGTGCTGGCTCGGGCCGCCGTCGCGGTCGGCGTGGCGGGCGTGTTCATCGAAACCCATGATGACCCTGACAATGCGCCGTCAGATGGGCCCAATATGGTGCCGATCGATGAGCTGGAGGCCCTGCTGGTGACCCTCAAGGCTTTCGACGCGGTGGCGAAACAGGCGGCGTGACCCGCGTGCGGCGCGGCCTTGCGGTTGCCGTCTTTTTTCGGCATGCCTCGGTCTGATGATCAGCAACCCGGAGATGGTCATGGGCACGCAGGATCCCACCGCAATCGGCGCGGAAACGGCATTGGGCGATCTGCCGCCGTTGCCGCGCGAGGTGCCGCCGTTTTATGCCGGCGTGGTGCTCTGGGGCCGGTCGGGCGACATTCTGCTCCAGAAGCGCGATGATCTGCCCGACATTTCGAGCCCCGGCTGGATCGGTACCTTCGGCGGCGGCGGCGAGCACGGCGAGACCGCGATTCAATGCGCGATCCGCGAGATCAAGGAAGAGACCAATATCGATCTCGATCCGGATCATCTGATCCCGCTCCTGAAACGCGAGAAACGGTTTCAGGGGCCGACCGTGATCCCGATCTTCACCTTCTGCGCCATCGATGTGCCCGAAGACAGTATCGTGATCACCGAAGGCACGCTGCTCCGGGTCAAGCCCGACGAGGTGCCGCATCTGGAAAAGATCACCGCCAGCGCGCTGGAGTCCGTCGAGTTGATGCTGGAGCGGTTCAATCACTAAGCCCGAAGGCGCCGCGCGCCGGGCCCCACAGGGAGAGTCTTCCGATGGCAGAACAACACCAAACCGCCGAGACCGCGCCCGTTCTCTTCGATGCCACACCGGCCGGTGTCGGCATTATCACGCTGAACCGGCCCGACAAGCACAACGCGTTTAATCCCGAGGTGATCGAGCATCTGATCGACCTTCTGGGGGAACTCAAGGGCCAGGACGGTCTGCGCGCGGTGCTGGTCAAGGGCGCGGGCAAGAGCTTTTCCGCGGGCGCCGATCTCGAATGGATGAAATCCGCCGGCCATTATACCCATGCGGACAATGTGGAAGATGCGCTGGCACTGGCCGATATGCTGCACCGGCTGGCGACTCTGCCGCAGCCGACCATCGCGCTCGTCAATGGCGCGGCGGTGGGCGGCGGTCTCGGCATGATCGCGGCCTGCGATATCGCCGTGGCGGTCAAGGCGGCGCAGTTCCGCTTCTCGGAAGTGCATCTCGGGCTCACCCCGGCGACCATTTCGCCTTACGTGGTCGAGGCCATCGGACCGCGCTGGGCCAAGGCGCTGTTCGTCTCGGGCGAGAGTTTCGATGCCGCCTTTGCCCATCGGATCGGGCTCGTGCAGTTCGTCGTTGAGGACATGGAAGGGCTGGCCGCTGAGGAAGAGCGCCTTGTCCAGCAACTCTTCAAGGGCGCGCCAGGTGCGATTGCCGACGCCAAGCGTCTCATCGATGACGTCAAATGGCGTGAAATCGATCATGGGCTGCGCAAGGATACCGCCAACCGGATTGCCGACCGACGCGCCAGCGAAGAAGGTAAAGATGGTCTTACCGCATTTCTTGAAAAAACTGTGCCAGACTGGCGCAAGTAAACGCTGCGATTACCCTAAGACAAAGCGCTGGCCTGTGATTTCGCGCCGTGCCTCGTCTGACGGGATGGTTATGAATACTGTAATTTCATGATTCGCACTCTGGTTGGGCTAAGCCGGGAGTGGTAGCGTTCTTCTCCGGTGCTTGGGGGTCCGGAGAAGAACATGAACGTAACGGTCATCCGGGCCGCGCGATCCGACCGCAGTAAGGCCCAGCGCCTCGCGGCCGATCTGCGCACACTGGGACTGACGGCCTTTGTCCGCTGCGACGGCGACGATGGTGCGGATCCGACGGCCAATGCGGAGGGCCGCGGTGCCCGGCATCGGACCGTCATCCTTTGGTCGGGCGGTGAAACCGACCCGGCCGCGCCGCCGGATGAGAGTCTGGTCGTCGCCGCGGTGAGCGATCCGGCCGCTCGGCCCCAGGCTCTGACGGCGTGTGCCACGGTCGATCTGCGCCCCTGGGCGGACGCCGCCGCGGGCCGCCCGGCGCTCAAAGCGCTCAAAGGTCTTGTCCGCACCCTTAAAGCGCCATCCAACGCCAACCGGTTCGTCTGGCCATCCGGCATCGGGCCCTGGGCAGGCGCGGTCGCCGCCGGCCTGTCCGGCGCTGTGACCGTGGTGCTGCCGGTCCGCCTGGGATGGATTGGTCCGGACCTTGCCGATCCGCGCTGGCTCGAAGCGCTGTTCACCGGCGGCCCGCTCGCCTGGATCCCGGTCTCGGCCCTGTTGGGCGCCGCGGTCATCGTCTCGTCGGCGGTGTGGAGCCTGGTGCGCCATGCCGGCGAGGCCGTGCCCGCACGGACGGCGGCGCAGCCCCGCGCGGCGCGTGAGAATGAGGAGATGGCGGGGGAGCCATTGAGCCTGGTGCGCGCCGACGCTTGATCGCCGGTCCGCGCCGTCCTATCCACGGATCCTCAACGAGAAGGATCCGCCGATCATGTTCAGCCGCATTCTCATCGCCAACCGGGGCGAAATCGCCTGCCGGGTCATCAAAACCGCCCGGCGCCTCGGGATCTCGACCGTTGCGGTGTATTCCGAGGCCGATGCGGGCGCGTTGCATGTGTCCATGGCCGATCTGGCGGTGGCCATCGGCCCGGCGGCGGCGCGCGAAAGCTATCTTGTCCCCGAGGCCATCATCGAGGCCGCACGCGCCACCGGCGCCGAGGCGATCCATCCGGGCTATGGCTTTCTGTCGGAAAATGCGGACTTCGCCGAGGCGGTCGCTGCCGCGGGGCTGGTGTTCATCGGCCCGCCCGCCGATGCGATCCGCGCCATGGGGCTCAAGGACGGTGCCAAGCGATTGATGGAGAAGGCGGGCGTGCCGGTCGTGCCGGGCTATCACGGTGCGGATCAGGACCCGGATCTCTTGGCCAAGGAGGCCGACCGCATCGGCTATCCGATGCTGATCAAGGCGGTGGCCGGGGGCGGCGGCAAGGGCATGCGCCGCGTCGATAGCGCTAAGGATTTCGAGACCGCGCTCAACGGCGCGCGCCGGGAAGCCAAGGCGGCATTTGGCGATGACCGCGTGCTGGTCGAGAAATTCGTCACCCAGCCGCGCCATGTGGAAATTCAGGTCTTCGCCGATGGCCATGGCAATGTGGTGAGCCTGTTCGAGCGGGACTGCTCATTGCAGCGGCGCCATCAGAAAGTGGTCGAGGAAGCGCCCGCGCCCGGCATGACGCCGGAGGTTCGCCAAGCCATGAGCGAGGCCGCGACCGAGGCCGCCCGCGCGATCGGATATCGCGGTGCCGGCACCGTGGAATTCATTGCGGATGGCTCGAACGGTCTGACGGCGGACGGGTTCTATTTCATGGAAATGAACACCCGTCTCCAGGTCGAGCATCCGGTGACCGAAGGCATCACCGGGCTTGATCTGGTGGAATGGCAGCTTCGTGTCGCGGCCGGTGAGCCGTTGCCCGCCGCGCAGGCCCAACTCGGCATTGCGGGGCATGCGGTCGAGGTCCGTGTGTATGCGGAAAATCCGGCGCGCAAGTTTCTGCCCGCCACCGGCACCCTGCATCATTTGAGTTTCCCCGAGGACGGCCGTCATATCCGTGTTGATACCGGCGTCCGGCAGGGCGATGCGGTGAGCGTCCATTACGATCCCATGATCGCCAAGCTGATCGCCTGGGACACCACTCGCGAAGGCGCGTTGCGTCACTTGAACCGGGCGCTCGCCCAGACCCGCATCGCCGGAGTAACGACCAACGCGGCGTTCCTGCGGGCCATTGTGTGCAACGACACCTTCCGATCCGGCGCCGTCGATACCGGCTTCATCGACCGGCATCTGGACAGCCTCGTCGGCGATGCGGGCGAGGTGCCCGATGAAGTTTTGATGATGGGCGCGGTGGACCTGTTGCTGCCCGAGCGCTCCCAGAGCACGGGCGGGGAGGCTCAGTCGCCCTGGGCCGCCCGTGATGGTTGGCGGGTCGGTGCACGGGCCCGGGCCCGGCTCGTCTTCGGCGGTCCTGACCAAGAACCGGTCCATGTCCAGTACACGGAGGATGGCTGGGACCTGACCATCGGCGAGCGGACGGTTGCGGCGACGGCCTGCCGGGGATCGGACGGTGAAATCGTGGCCACGCTCAACGGGCGGGTCACGGGCGCGCATGTCCTGCGCCGGCCCGGTATGCTCAGTGTCATGATGAATGGCGCGACATACGATCTGGCACTGGCCGATCCTCTGGCCCATGCGGGCGGCGAGGGGGACGGCGAGAGCCGGATCACCGCGCCCATGCCCGGTAAGATCCTGGCGGTGCATGCCAAGCCCGGTCAGGGCGTGGCACGCGGCGAGGCGTTGGTCGTGCTGGAGGCGATGAAGATGGAACACACCCTCACGGCCGGGCGCGACAGCACGGTCGAAGCGGTCAACGTGGCCGTCGGCGATCAGGTGGACGAGGGCGCCGTGGTGGTCACCCTCGCCTC
>CAZHDI010000045.1:6577-19334 GCA_964531285.1 uncultured Alphaproteobacteria bacterium
ACCCAGCGCGATCCCCGGCGGTAAACCTCGCCTTTCCAGTCGCCGGCCGGCCGGCCGTTTTCATACCAGCGGCCCTCATAGTCATAAGCCACCGTCCCGTCGGCGCGCTGCTTGGTGGCGGTGCGCTCCAGTTCGATGGACTTATGGCCGTTGTAAAAGCCGGTGCTGTCGCGGAATACATAGACCCCGCCAAAGCTCGACTCCCACGTGCGGCTCAACGCGTCGAGATCGCTGGCGCTGGCCGCTGCGGGGGCGTCCGAGGGGGCGGGCCGCGTGGCGCGCGGCGGCGCGGCGGGGGCTGGCGCGGATGGTGCCGCGCGCAGATTGGAATTGGACGGGCGGCCCGTCAGGCACTCGGTGCGCCGCTCATCGATGGCATCCTGCGCCGACCACCATTGGGCCTTCACCGCGCTTTGGCGCAGGCAGGCGCTGCCGTCGAGCGCGGACTTGATGCCGCTCAGGGCACGGTCGGCTTCGCGCAAGGCACAGGAGCCGTCGGCCCGCACCCGGGCGATCCGGACCTCAAGGCCGCGCGCTTCATCCGTCACCGTCCGGCGGGCATCGGCGACCCGGCGGCAGGCCGCAGTGATTTCATCCACCCCATCGGCCGCGCGCTCGGTATTGCGGGCAAACAAGGTGCGCTGCTGGGCGAACTGCGCCAGCTTGTCCTGAATGTCGCCGCCGCCGCGATGCCAGTCGGCCGGATAGGTACCGTTATTGAGACAGCGCTGGGCCGTTGCGTAATAAGCCTCGCCGAACCGGGCCAGACGCAGATGTCCGGCAAGCGCCGCCTGGGCCGCCCGGACGGATCCGTCATTGGCGGTGATGTTGCAGGTTGAGCGCGTGTCGGGCGCGGGCAGGGCGCTGGCGGCGGTCAGCCGTCCACGTGCCTGATCCCAGCTCCGGGCGGTGGCCTCGATGTTCCCCGCGGCGGCTTGATCCGCAGACTGAGCAAGCATGACCATGCCATCGCTGGCGGCACGCCAGGCATGGCGGGCCTGTTGCAATGCGCCCTGATAGACCTCCAGGGCGCTGGTCATGGCCTGGCGGTCCGCAACGCTTGTCAGGCGGATGATCATGGTGCCCGCGGCATCCATATCCATGGTGCGGTCCATGAGGGCAAAGACATTGGCGGCCGGACGGACCATCGCCTGGCTCACGCCCGCGACATCGAAAAAGTCCGCCGCCCGCGCCAGAGCCGTGGAATCGCCGCAGCCGCTGAGGCGCAGCCAGTTGCCGTCCGCGATGATCTCGGTGAGGGCCGCGAAGGCGCGCAGCTTGCCCGGATTGGCGTAGACAACGTCCCCGGCATCGCGCGCATCTGGATTTTGGGCGCTCACATTCAGGCCGAGCAACACAAGGCCCGCGCCGGTCTCGACGGCGGTCAGGCTCTGCATGAGATCGGCCACGCACTGGCGGGTGCGCGGCATGCCCATGGCGTCGAGCCAGTCCGGCCCGCCGAGATCCGAACAGGCCATGTCAGGGGCGCGGATGGCGCGCGGGTCCGGTGTCGCCAGACAAGCCGGCGCGGGATCGGCCTGTACCGGGCTCGTATCGGTCGGGCGCGGGCTGGCAAAGCTGGCGGGCGGCGGGGCATAGGCCTGGGCCGGCGCGGAGGACCGGCCGGTCAGCGTCTCGACATAATCGAAAAAATCCCGGGACGAGTCCTGCGCCTGGGCACCGGAGGCCCAAAGGACCGCGGCACCCACCGCGGCAGCAAGCATGGTGCGAGACGAGTTCATGACCGACCCCAACTCCTAACACTTCACCTCAGACGGCCGCGGCGCGGCCGGGTAGACCTTACGCCTGCATGATCAACGCAGGCGGGAAGACAAGCCAGTATACTGACCCCTACAGGTTATCCACATTCGGTAAATGCCCGGCCTCTGGCAAGGGGTCAAGCGGTGTACCCGGTAGGATATACCGCGGACGTCACGCGCGGAGCGCGATAAGCGAGCCAGGGCACAGCCGCGCTGATCCAGCGGAACAGGCCCCGCTCGTTCATGGCCTCGGCATAGGCCACATAGACCGGATCTTCCGACAGATGGCGCTCCTCGGCCCGCGCCCGCAGGAAATAGATCGCATTGACCGCCAGGAGTCCCAGGGAGTTGAGCGCTGCGGCCTCCCATCCGGCCACGGACAGAAACGGCATGGAGATCATCCACCAGGCCAGGTTTTTCGACACATAGGACGGATGCTTGGTGAAGCGGAACGGCCCGTGGGTCAGGATTCCGCGATGGGTGAGGTTGGAAAACCGCAGGCCGAAGGTGATGTTGGCCCACAGCCAAGTGCATTTGAGCGCGAGCAGGACGGCGGCCCAGGCGATGAGCAGCGGTCCCGTGCCGCCCAGCCAGCCGACCCAGTTGGTGCCGTCGTCATAGCCGACCACATTGGAATAAAGCATGCCCCAAAAGGGGTAGTAACAGGCCAGCGTGACCAGCCAGCCCCAGGCGATCGGATTGACGGACCGGATATGCGCATCGAGGGCGCGGGTGGTCAGGAGGTATCCAAGGACCGCGACGGTCAGATCCATGAACAGGATGATGTCGAACAGGAAGAAATAGAAATTCGGCACGCTGAGCAAAAAGAACTCGAACCGGGCCGAGATCAGCTTGTCGCTGATCATCAGAAACCCGGCGACCATGATGGGGAGAAAAAAGCCCTTCACGATCCAGGCGAGGACATAGGTGCGCACGGCATTCCAATCCCGGTCCGCGAACCGGCCGAGCAGGACCTGCCCCATATGGAAGGCGCCGTCGCGGGGGGCGGCCATGCGCTGGTCGATCAGCATGGTCCACGGCACGGCCAGAACCAGGACCGCCGGCAGGACCTGTTGCGCCAGAACGAAGAAGGCGGCGAAACGCCCGGCCTCATAGACCGGCAGCACCGCATAGACCGCGCACAGCACGCCGATGGTCGCATAGAACGCCAGCAGCTTGGCGCCGATGCGTGGCCAGTTATAGGCGCCGCGTGTGATCAGCAGGCCGGCGCTGGGCCGGCGGTGGACCTTGGCGACCAGAAGATCGTAGGCCGCCATCGGCACGGCGGCGGCGATGAGGGCCAGACAGGCCACCGTATATTCGTTTTTCAGAACCTCATCGGCGAGGAACAGCACCAGGACGCCGAGCAGATAGGCGGCGCCGTTGACCCAGACGGTCGTAATGGGCCGGTCCGCCGCAGGGACCGGCGCCGGTTCCGCCTCGCGATCCGTGGTCACGCCATGCCCCTTCGATGCCGTCCCGCCCAACGCGCGGGCAGTATGCCGCAACACGCGCCCCGGAGCGAGCCTTGACAGGGGGCGGGTCTGTGACCGAGACACGCGGGCTGTTCCGTCACCTGTAAGCCCCGTCCATGCCGCTCCATCTCATCAAGCTCTGCGTCGGCGCCGACAGCGCCGAAGACCTGGCCCGCTGGCAAAGCGGCCGGCTCAAATCCGTGGGCCGGATCGCGCATACCACGCGCATGACCCCGCGCCGGGCCGATGAGGTGCTGGACGGCGGCTCGCTCTATTGGGTGATCAAGGGGCTGGTGACCGTCCGCCAGCGGCTCGTCGCCCTTGATGAATTCACCGATGCCCAAGGCATCGGCCGCTGCGATCTGGTCCTCGATCCGGATCTGGTCCCGGTCGAGCCGGTGCCGAAGCGGCCCTTCCAGGGCTGGCGGTATCTCAAGCCCGGCGATGCCCCACCGGACCGCCGGACGGGCGAGGGCGGGGAGGATCTGCCGCCGGACCTGACCGCCACTCTGAAAGCGCTTGGTGCCTGGTGATGGGAGCCGCGCCGGTTAGGCGGTGAGTTCCAGCGTCATGAATGCGCTCGTGGGCAGCGGCTGATAATCGGCAAACGGACCGCAATAGGTAAACCCGCAGCGCTCATAAAGCCGCCGGGCGGGCGCGAAATCCTCATAAGATCCGGTCTCGAGGCTCAAGCGCCGATAGCCGCGCGCCCGGGCGTTCTCGATGATCCGGTCCAGGAGCGCGCGGGCGACGCCCTTGCCGCGATAAGCCGCCAGGGTGTGCATGGATTTGATTTCGCCGTGATGCCGATCGAGTTCCTTGAGGGCGCCGACGCCCAGAATGGTCGCGCCGTCCCAGGCGGTCCAGACGGTAATATCGGGTCCGCGCAAGGCATCGATATCAAGGGCGAATGCCGTTCCCGGCGGCGAATTGGCATGTTGGTCCGTGAAATGATGGGTGATGAGCGCGATGGTCGGCGCGCCCGTCAGATCATCTTCACGAATATCCATGGCCGATCCGCTTCATACCCGATCCGACCGGCATATTGTCGAGAAGGCGCACGCCATCGACCCGGACCACGGCCAGCAGGCGCAGCGCGATCGTGGGGTCTGCCATGGCCGCCTTGACGGGGGCCAGACCGTCCGCATGCCGCAGTTCCAGATAATCGACCGTGTCGAAGCCCGAGCGCAGCAGGCTCTGGCGGCCCGCCGTCAGGGTCGGCGCGATGGGCGCGCCCATGGCGAGCTGGTCGGCGATCGCGCCCAGAATCTTGTTGAACAGACCGGCGGTCCGGCGCTGCTCCGCCGACAGATAAAGATTGCGCGATGACATCGCGAGACCATCCGCCTCCCGGACGGTCGGCCCGCCGACAATCTCGACCGGAAGATTAAGATCCGCCACAAGGCGCTTGATCACCTGAAGCTGCTGGAAGTCTTTCTCGCCGAAGACGGCCACATCGGGCATCACCTGAAGCAGGAGCTTCAGCACGATGGTCGCGACGCCTGTGAAGAACTGCGGGCGGTGATCGCCTTCAAGGCCTTCGCCGACCCCCGGCACGCTGATCGTCGTCACATGGCCCTGCGGATAGACCTCCTCCAGCACCGGCGCGTAGAGCAGATCCACATCGCGGCTGGCCAGCTTGGCCGTGTCGGCGGCCTCGTCGCGCGGATAGCGGGCGAAATCCTCGGTCGGGCCGAACTGGGTCGGATTGACGAACAGGCTCACCACGACCTTGTCGGCGCAGGTCCCGGCCAGATCGACAAGCGATAAATGGCCCTCATGGAGGGCGCCCATGGTGGGCACAAGCGCGATCGACTGGCCCTCGGCGCGCCAGTGCTGCACGACGGCCCTGAGGTCGCGCACCGTGCGCGCAACCGGCACCAACGTAGTGTTCAACGACAGGTTCATCGCTGTGAACTCCATCCCAACGACACGGCCCCGGCGCCCCTTCCGGCCCGTGTCTGGCGCGGCTTGCTGGCCGCCTGCGTTGCGCGTACATGTCTGCCATGACACAGACCGCACGCCTAGAAACTCTCGATCCCCTGCGCGACAGCATTGCCAGAGTGGGTCTCGAAGATGAAACCCGGGCCGTCAACCGCCTGATCGACCGCGCGCGGGTCAGTCCGGATCAGCGCGCCGAAATCGAGTCCCGGGCCCGCACGCTGGTCGCGGCGATCCGGGATGGCCGGCGCAAGCCCGGCGGCATCGACGCCTTCATGCAAGAATACGCGCTTTCGAGCGAAGAGGGCGTGGTTTTAATGTGCCTTGCCGAGGCTCTTTTGCGTATCCCCGATGGGGAAACGGCGGACCGCCTCATTAAGGATAAGATCGGCGCGGGCGATTGGGAACGCCATGTCGGCCGGTCGCACTCGGTTTTTGTCAATGCCTCGAGTTGGGGGCTGATGCTTACCGGCCGGGTGGTCCGCCTGTCGGACGACGCGGTGAGCGATGTCTCGGGCGTGCTGCGCCGCCTTGTCCAGCGCAGCGGGGAACCGGTGATCCGCCGCGCCATGCTCCATGCCATGCGCATCATGGGTAGGCAATTCGTGTTGGGCCGGACCATCGGCGAGGCGCTGCGCGAGGGGCGCGCCGATTATGCGCGCGGTGTCCGGTTCTCCTTTGACATGTTGGGCGAGGCCGCGCGCACCATGGCCGACGCCGACCGGTATTTCGACCATTACCGAAAGGCGGTCGAGGCCGTCGGCGCCCATGCCGAGGGCGATGAGCGCGGCATTCACGCGCGCAACTCGGTCTCCGTCAAACTCTCGGCCCTGCATCCGCGCTATGAGGAAGCCCAGGCTGAGCGGATCATGACCGATCTGGTGCCCCGTCTGCGCGATTTGGCGTTGGCCGCGCGCGGCGCCGGCATCGGTCTGACGGTGGATGCCGAGGAAGCCGACCGGCTGGATCTGTCGCTCGATGTGATCGAGGCGGTCGCCCGCAGTGACGGCATTGCGGGATGGAACGGCTTCGGCCTCGCGGTGCAGGCCTATCAGAAACGCGCCCTGCCGGTGATCGACTGGGTGGCGGCGCTGGCCCGGTCGCTGGACATGCGCATGCCGGTGCGCCTTGTGAAAGGCGCCTATTGGGATACCGAGATCAAACATCATCAGGTGCTGGGCGCGGACGGTTATCCGGTCTTCACCCGTAAGGCGGCGACCGATGTGTCCTATCTGGCCTGCGCGCGGGCGATGCTGGCCTATGGGTCCGAGATCTATCCGCAATTCGCCAGCCATAACGCCCATACGGTCGCGGCCATTTCGGTCATGGCCGGGCGCGACGCGGAGTTCGAATATCAGCGCCTCCATGGCATGGGCGAGCCGCTTTTCGATCAGATCCTCGACGGGGCGCTGGGCAAAGCCCATCCGGCGCGCATTTACGCGCCCGTGGGCAGCCACGAGGACCTGCTGGCTTATCTGGTGCGCCGCCTTCTGGAGAACGGCGCCAACACATCCTTCGTGAACCGGCTCGCGGACGATGCCGCGCCCATGGACGACATCGTGGCCGATCCCGTCGAGGACGTGGCCGCGCTCGCCTCCAAGCCCCATCCGCTGATCCCGCTGCCGCGCGATATCTTCCCGGGGCGGAAGAACGCGGCGGGTCTGGTTCTGGCCGACCGGTCGGTTACGCGGCCCTTGTTGAGGCGCATGGGCGATGCCCTGGGCGAGCCGCGCACCGGCGGCGCCATTATCGGCGGGCGTCTGCGCACGGACAGCAGCCGGACCCGCACCGTCACCGATCCGGCGGACCGGCGCCGCACCATCGGCACCGTCCATGAGACCGCGCCGGGCGAGATCGGCGAGGCGTTGGAGCTGGCATCGAAGGCCTGGAAGGGCTGGGATGCGCGCGGCGGCATGGCCCGGGCGCAGGTTCTCGACCGCATTGCCGATCTGTATGAAGATCATCTGGACACGCTGATGGCCCTGTGCGTGCGGGAGGCCGGCAAGACCGTGCCTAATGCTCTGGCCGATGTGCGCGAGGCCATCGACTTCTTGCGCTATTACGCCGCCGAGGCGCGTGGCCGCTTTGGGGATCCAGAAATCCTGCCGGGGCCGACGGGGGAGCGGAACGAAATGCTGTTGCATGGGCGCGGCGTGTTCGCCTGCATCAGTCCGTGGAACTTTCCCATCGCCATCTTTACCGGGCAGGTCGCCGCGGCCCTCGCCGCCGGTAACGCGGTCATCGCCAAACCGGCCGAGCAGACGCCGCTGATCGCCGTCGAGGCGGTCAAACTCATGCATGAGGCCGGTGTGCCAGGCGATGTGCTGCATCTGCTGCCCGGGGACGGGGCAACGGTTGGCGCCCACCTGATCCGGGATCCGCGCATCGCGGGCGTCGCCTTTACCGGGTCCATGGAGACTGCGCGGCTCATCAACCGGACGCTCGCGGAGCGGGACGGACCCATCGTGCCGCTGATCGCCGAGACCGGCGGGCAGAATGTCATGATCGTGGACTCCAGCGCGCTCCCCGAACAGGTCGTCAAGGATGTGCTGGTTTCGGCCTTCGACAGTGCCGGGCAGCGCTGTTCGGCGGCCCGGGTGCTGGCGGTCCAGACAGACATCGCCGACAAGGTGATCACCATGCTGACCGGCGCCATGCAGGAATTGCGTCTCGGGGACCCGATGTCGCTGGCCACCGATATCGGCCCGGTGATCGATGACGAGGCGAAGGCGCGCCTCGACGCCCATGCCGAACGCATGCACAACAAGGCCGCGCCGCTTTATGAAGTGCCGCTTTCCGGGGACACTGCGCACGGCACCTTCTTTGCCCCGCGTGTCCTGGAGATCCCGTCGCTCGACATGCTCACCGAGGAAGTGTTCGGCCCGGTGTTGCACGTGATCCGGTTCAAGGGCGATGAACTGGGCGCGCTGTGCGACCGGATCAACGCGCTGGGCTATGGGCTGACCTGCGGGGTGCACACCCGCATCGAGGAGACCGCCGATCTCGTGGCCCGGACGATCCGGGTCGGGAATGTCTATGTGAATCGCAATCAGGTCGGCGCGGTTGTCGGCGCCCAGCCCTTTGGCGGGGAGGGCCTGTCGGGTACCGGTCCCAAGGCCGGCGGACCGCATTATCTGCTGCGCTTTGCTGCCGAGAAGGTCATCAGCACGGACACCACCGCGAGCGGCGGCAATGCCGCGCTGATGAGCATGGGCCGGTGATGCCCTCTTTCCAAAAGGGCTTTCAGCGCACCCCGGCGGATGGCGCGGGGGGATCGAACAGCAACACCTCAAGGATATGGCGGATGCGGAGCATCAGGTCCGGATTGGCGCGGCCGGCTGGCGGGGCGGGCTCAAGATTGGCCGGGGAAGGGCGTCTCGGCGTCCTCGGGCTCGACATCCCACTCGAAATCCGTGCCGCCGGTCTCCTCCGGAAGCGCCTCCATCAATTCGTCCACGGACAGGTTTTGATGAAGCGGCGTCACCACGAGGCGGTCGCCCTCGAAGGTCATGGTTACGCAGGTACCGTCGGTCAGGCCCCAGCGCTCGGCCATGAGCTTGGGTATCGTCAGTGTGAGGTCGTCGCCGGCTTGAGAAACCGTGACCTGCTCAGTGTCGGAGTCCATTACGCGCCTCCTGCACGACTCGCCCCTGAATGCCAAGACCGTAACGCAAAGCCGGGGGTCGGGGAAAGGCGGTGAGCGTTACCGGACCGTCAGGAAATTCCCAATCGGGCGGCGACCCGGTTGGCCAGCGCATAGGATGCGGTGAGCCCCGGGCTTTCGATCCCGAACATATTCACCAGTCCCGCCAGCCCATGCACATCCGGGCCATCGATGCGGAAATCCGCCGCCGGTTCGCCGGGGGCCTGAAGCTTGGGGCGGATGCCGGAATAATCCGGTTGCAGCGCACCGTCGGGCAGATCCGGCCAGTAGCGCCGCACGGCTTCATAAAAGCTATCGCCCCGTCTGGGATCGACCGTGTAATCCACCGTCTCGATCCATTCGTGATCGGGGCCGAACTTGGCCTTGCCGCCCAGATCCACGGTCAGATGCACGCCCAGGCTCTCAGGGCGCGGTGCGGGATAGATCAGATGCGAGAACGGCGCCCGGCCCGCAAGGCTGAAATAACAGCCCCGTGAGATATAGCGGGCCGGAATATGGTCCGGAGCGAGCCCCTCGATGGCGTGCGCCACGGCCTGCGCGCCGAGCCCCGCCGCATTCACGATCCGGCCTGCGCTGATCACGCCGCGCTCGCCGCCCTTGTCCACGGCCTCGACATCGAACCCGCCGCCATCGCGCGGTGTGATCCGGGTCACGCTGGTATTGAAGACGCAGGCACCGCCGGCGGTCTCGATATCCCCCTGATAGGCCAGCATCAGGCTATGGCTGTCGATGATCCCCGTGGAGGGCGAAAACACCGCGCCGACGCAGGCCAGGGCCGGTTCGAGCGCTTGCGCCCGATTGGCGCCGATCAACTCCAGGTCGTTAACCGTATTCTCAGAGGCCCGGGCGATGATGCCGTCCAGTGCCGCAATTTCGCTGTCATCGGTCGCAACGATCAACTTGCCGATGCGGTCATGCGGTACGCCGCGCGCCGCGCAGTAGTCGTACAGCCAGTGCTTGCCTTCAACGCAGGCCAGGGCTTTCAAACTGTCTTTGGGATAATAGATACCGGCATGGATGACCTCGCTGTTGCGCGAACTGGTTTCCCATCCGATGCCCGGATGGCTCTCCAGAACCAGGACGCCGAGTCCGGCTTCCGCCAGCCGTTTGGCACAGGCGAGGCCGACGACCCCGGCGCCGATCACCGCGGCATCGAAATCGAAATCATGGACGTGCGCTGTCATGGCATCCCAGAATCAGAAAAACTCGGCATCGGCGAGACCATGCCCGCCGCTGGGGCGCCCCCACACCTGTGGGATCGCACCACTAAGGGCAGACATAACATGATGGTCCGCCGGCCGGGACCGGATTTCACGCCGCACGGGCGGTCCAATCCGGAGGCATGGGTAGCGGATCCGTCAGGATCCAGGGTGTTGGGATAGGCCATGAGCACGCGTGGTGCGCATGTCATTACGCTTGGGAACGAGAAGGGCGGGTCGGGCAAATCGACCACCGCCATGCATCTCGTCGTCGCCCTTCTGCGCATGAACCGGACCGTCGGCTGCATGGATCTCGACAGCCGGCAGCGGACCTTGAGCCGGTATGTGGAAAACCGGGAGGATTGGTGCACCTCGCGGGGCATTCGTCTGCCCATGCCGCGTCTGCATGTGATCGACCGCAGTCTGCATCAGGACCGCCGGCAGGCGACCGAAGAAGACCGCATGAATTTCGAGCGGGTTCTGACGGCGCTCCGGGCGGCCTGCGATTATGTGGTGATCGACAGCCCCGGCACGGACACTTATCTGTCGCGGCTCGGCCATGCGGTCGCCGATACGCTCATCACACCGATGAATGACAGCTTCGTGGATTTCGACCTGCTTGCGCGCATCGATCCGGATACGCTTAAGGTCCTCGGCCCGAGCCTTTACAGCGAAATGGTCTGGGAAAGCCGGAAAATCCGCATGCAGACCGCGCGGTCCTCGATCGATTGGGTCGTGATGCGCAACCGGGTGTCGCAACTCGATGCGCGCAACAAGCGCCGGGTCGGACAGGTGCTCGAATCCCTGAGCACGCGAATCGGGTTCCGCTTGGCACCCGGCTTTTGCGAGCGGGTGATCTATCGCGAAATGTTCCCCATGGGCCTGACCTTGCTCGATCTCAACGAGCCCAAGGCCGATGTCAAAATGACAATGAGCCATGTGGCCGCCCGCCAGGAAGTGCGTGAATTGCTCACCGCCCTCAAGCTGCCGGGGATGGAACGGGCAGTGGCGGCCCTCTAATCGCCGCTAGACCCTCTGGACAGGGTTTGCGCGACGGTCGAGACTGTTGCCCTCAAGGCACCGGCATCCGGCATGTGCCGTCCGATGCAAGCGAGGGGACCTCCATGAAAAAACTGATGATCGCGGCCGTGCTCGGCGGCGCCGCATTGTGCGCGCCGGCGGCGTTAGCGCAGGTCGATACGCCCGAACAGATCGTGGCCAGCTTTGCGATTCCCGATCTCAACGGGTTGCTCGATGAACTGGGCTATGAGCATGAGGCGGGCACACTGCCGAGCGGCGCGGCGGTCATCCGCGTGACGGCGCCGGATGGGCTGGCGTTCTATCTCCAGCCGCGCGCCTGCGATGCCGACCGCTGCGCCGGCCTGTCGATCACCGCTGCGTTCCGGGGGCCGGCCCCGTTCGATCCGGCGATGATCACCGCCTATAACCTGCGCTATGTGTTCATGAAGGGGGTGCTGCTGCCCGATGGCGGCGCGCTGCTCGGACGGTACATCATCGCCGATTACGGCATTCCGCGCGGCAATATCGCGGTGAACATCGCGGCGTTCGTGAACATGGCCGGAGAGTTCGGTCAGAGCGGCGAGCCCGGCGGCCAGCCCAATACCGGCGGCGCCGTCGAAGCCGGTTTGTCCAGTGGGGTGAGTGCGTTCACCGGCCGGCCGCTCACGGTCCCTGGTACGGGGGTTCACGGCGATCCGTTTGCCGGGTTCGATGAAATCGACGCGGGGATGGTCAACCGCCTGTCGAAAAAAGAACTGTCCGAAGACGAACTGCTCGAAGACGAAGAGGCCGTCACGGCCGAGTAGGCGCAAGAGCCGGATCGCCCGGGCCGGCTGGGGGCTGGGCGATCCGCTGAAAACGGGCTTACGGACGAATCGCGCCGGACCAGTCCCGCTCCTCGATGGGATAGCAATCCATACCCTTGCCTTCGAGAAGGCCGCACGCGGTCGCCGCGTCCATATCCGTGAACGGACCGAACCGGGCCCGGAAAATCCGGCCGTCCGGCGTATCGGTCGGGACAATGGCGGCCTTGTCGCGGGTCAGAACCTCGGGCGCCAGAAGCATCGCATTGTTGATGTAACGGGTGGCCGTGCTCAGGCGAAGGAACGCGCCGACCTGCACGCCCATATTGGTGAATTCGGCATCCAGCAGAAGCTCGAACGGCAGGCTTGGGCTGCCGTCGCCCTCTTCAATCTGGGGACCGCCGGAGTAATCGACCGCCGCCGACCGCTCGCCAAAGCTCAAGGTCACACCGCCGTCGCGCTCCCGCCGCGACCGGTCGGGCGATTCGAGGGCCGCCACGGCGAATTCGGTCGACGGCGCCCGTGAGCGGCCCGGCAGATCTTCCCGATAGGACCGGACGGATTTCAGGATGCGGGTGGCGAGGACATCCGCGGATTCGCCGCTGATCGTTTCAGTGCGCAGGGCCGGCCCTGAGTCGGCGGGCGCCTCGCGGTTCTGAAGGCTTTCGACGGCATCGAGCGTCAGTGCGGCAATCTTCGACGGGGCGGGCACCGGCAGACCGGCTTGGGCGACGCGCGCGGCCTTGGCCTTGGCGACAGGATCGGCAGCGCTCCCCGCGTCGGCTTCGGCGTCCGTGTCGGGTCGTTGGGTTGGCAGACCGACGCTCGCCAGAACCGCGTCGGGCACGGCGGCAATGGTCCCGGCGATTGTCGGCGGCTTGACGCTGGGCGTGAT
>CAZHDI010000045.1:19434-24353 GCA_964531285.1 uncultured Alphaproteobacteria bacterium
TCCGTCTCCGGCGCCGGCGTGGCGGCGGCGACCTGGAAGGTGCCGGCGGCGCCCGGACGGATCACCGGTTCGGGGAGGGCAGCAAAGAATTTGCGCTCGTAGCGGGACGGATCGCGCTTGATGCGGCCATAGGTGAGATCCATGATCCGCACCATCTCCCGATCGCGGCGCTTGGACGTGCGTCCGCCCATCACCACGCCGATCAGACGGGTGCCGTTGCGCTCCGCAGAGGTCACGAGATTAAAGCCCGATGCCCGCGTGTAGCCGGTTTTGATGCCGTCGGCGCCCGAGTAGTTCTTCAAAACATGATTGTGGGTCCGCCAGGTCCGGCCGCCCCAGGTCACCTTGGTCTCGTGGAAGAAGTGGAAATATTGCGGGAAGTCCTTCTTCACCCGCTGCGCCATGACGGCCATGTCCCGCGCCGTCGTCACCTGACGCCGGTTGGGCAGACCATGCGGATTGCGGAAGGTTGTCTTGCTCATGCCCATGGCGCGGGCGCGCTGGGTCATCCGCCGGGCAAAGGCCGCTTCGGAGCCGGAGATGCTCTCGGCCACGACCGTGGCAACGTCATTCGCCGAGCGCACCACCAGCGCCTTGATGGCATCGCGGACGGTGATGGTCTGACCGGCCCGGATGCCCAGTTTAGACGGCGGCTGGCGGGCCGCGCGGCTCGAGGCCTTGAGCTTGGAATTCAGCGTGTAACGCCCCGCATTCAACTCCTCAAAGAGCATGTAGAGCGTCATCACCTTAGTCAGGGACGCCGGATAGCGGCGTGCGTCGGCATTGCGGGAAAACAGGACTTCCCCCGACATCTCCTCCATCACAAGAGAGGCATATTTCGAATTGGCGGCGGCGGGCGGCGCTATACTGAGAACGGCGGCAACAACGGCCAGGCCGATGACGACAGCCGGTAGGACACGCGAGGCGCCCCGACGGGTCGCGGTCGCATGATTACGCACTGCGGTCGGAGTCCCGCATCCCCACATTTGCTATCCACCCGCTCTCATCGGTCCGCCCGGACCGGCTAGAGTCAAAACGAACCGAGGGCCGGCAGTCGTTTTCGGCGAGCACGCCAACCCGTAGTCTAACAAAAGGATTTTCCGGCTCACAGTCCCCCGCGCCGGAATCCACCTTACCGATCTGTCACAGTATGACCCGAGATCCCTGCCGGCGTCGCCTCTACGACCGGATGACCGTTCGGAGCATGGGCCGTGCCAGACGGCATCCCCTCTCAAAACCACTGTGTCTTTACGGCGTTACGGAAGCGTTAACGGGTTGGATGCGAGCAGGATGGCGTTACCAATCCGGGAACGGCGATTATGTTGCGCTGCAAAAAACCATTTGACGGCGCATCTCGAAGCGACTAGAAAAGAGGCAATGCTGCATCGCAGCAATACCCGGTTTCAGGGTATGCGCCATCGGGATCCGTCCCGAGCCAGCGACTCAGGCCCGCTTTGGTGTGCCGGACCGTCGCCCGGCAGCGCGCAATGAAGGCCGGGTCCGGGTGCATCGACCATGCATCCGATGGGACACTCATTGGATCAGATAACGAGGGTAAACCGCTATGGCGACCAAGACCCGCTCCACCGGCTCCACGCAGTCGAACGCTGCCGACAAAATCGCTGAAGGCCAGAAGGAAGCCTTCGTGACCGGCACCGCGTTCATGAAAGACAATGTCGAAAAGGCCGTTCAGGGCTACGACACGCTGACCAGCTTCTCCAAGAAGACCATGGAAGCGTATATGGAATCCGCCAATGTGGCCACCAAGGGCATCGAAGCGATCAACAGCGAGGCGCTGGCGTTCTCCAAGCAGTCGATCGAAGACACGGTGTCCATGACCAAGGCGGCCATGACGGCCAAGAGCCTGGAGGAGGTCTACGCGATCCAGAGCGATTTCGCGAAGACGGCGGCCGATTCCTACTGGAATCAGATGTCCAAGCTCGGCGAGATGATGACCGAAACCATGCGCGAAGCCTGGGAGCCGATCACCGGCCAGGTCCAGACCTTCGCAAAGGACGCCCGGACCACCAAATCGGCCTGATTTGGCGGTTCCCATGCTGAAACACGCGCGGCGCGGCCCTTGGGCTGCGCCGTTTGCGTTGGGGCGGGGCATGGGCGGAACGCCTCGCGCCGGGTATACTAGGGCCATGATTGATTTTGAGACCTTGAAACGGCCCAACACGCCGAACACATATCTGGTCGCGCCGGACGGGTTGTGCCGTGAGGCGGTCCTGGATCGCATCGCGCCGGTGTATGCGGTGGCGCCCGATAGTCTTGACGCGGCATGGACCGCCCTGATGAGCCGTCAGCCGCGCACCCGGCTGGAGGCGCGCGACGCGGCCCTTCGGATCAGCGAATATACTCAGCGCACCCGCCTATTGCGGTTCACCGACCGGATTACCGTGCAATTTCTTGCCGCTGGCCGGCCGGATCATGCCACTTTGGCGGTGTATTCGCGTAGCCAGGTCGGCTATAGCGATCTCGGTACGAACCGGAAACGCATCGAGGCATGGCTTGAGGCTTTGGGCGCCGAATTGCCGTCGGTGTCCTGACCACAGCTCGCGGGCCGGCGCGGGTTGCAGTGCCGGGCGCCGCGCCATAGGTCTTGGATGCCTGGGATCTTGGATCTTGGCACCGATCGCAAGGGTGATCGCGGTGCGGCCAGAAGGTTCTCTTACATTCAGAGCGTATCGGACTATTTCTTTAGGAGGCTGGTGCTAGTGCTGAGGCCGGGCTTTCGGCCATGATGGATGACAACCGGTCCAGCATGGATTCTCGGCATGGCGCTGGACGGCGTCTCGCGATACGCTTGAGCGGAAGATGGTGTGACGTGGATGTCGCAAGAGCGTTGGGACGATGAAGACGGTGGACCGTCGACCGGGCTGATCTCAAAGACCAAGCCCAAAACGAAACGGCCATCGCTGTACAAAGTGATCCTGTTGAACGACGATTATACGCCGATGGAGTTCGTGATCGGTGTTTTGGAAGAGGTCTTCAACAAGGCGCGGGAGGATGCGACACGGATCATGTTGGAAGTGCATCGCAACGGGGTCGGCATTTGCGGGGTGTACACCTACGAGATCGCCGAGACCAAGGTGACCAAGGTCATGGAGCTGGCCCGGCGTCATCAGCATCCGTTGCAATGCACGATGGAGAAGGAATAAGCGTTGCCATCGTTTTCACGCAGTCTTGAAGATGCCTTGCATCGCGCTCTGGCGTTCGCCACGGAGCGTAATCAGGAATATGCGACGCTGGAACATCTGCTTCTGGCGCTGTCCGACGACGAGGATGCGGCCCGCGTGCTGCGCGCCTGCAGTGTCGATCTTGAGGTTCTCCGGCGCAATCTGGTTGCCTTTATCGAGAACGACCTCGCCACCCAGATCACCAATCAGCATGAGGACGCCAAGCCCACCGCCGGCTTCCAGCGGGTCATTCAGCGTGCGGTCATTCATGTCCAGCAATCCGGCCGTGACGAGGTGACCGGCGCCAATGTGCTTGTCGCGATCTTCAATGAGCGCGAAAGCCATGCCGCGTTCCTGCTCCAGGAACAGGAAATGAGCCGCTTCGACGCGGTCAGCTATATCAGCCACGGTGTGGCGAAAACGCCGGGTATGTCGGAATCGCGCACCGTGCGTGGCTCGGACGACGACGAAAGCGGCGATGGCGTTGTCAAACAGGGCAATGAGGCGCTCGAATCCTACTGCGTGAATCTGAACGTCAAGGCTACCGAAGGACGGATCGATCCCCTGATCGGGCGGGCGCGCGAGGTGGAGCGGACAATCCAGATCCTGTGCCGCCGCCAGAAGAACAATCCGCTGTTCGTCGGCGATCCCGGCGTGGGCAAGACGGCGATTGCCGAGGGCCTGGCGCGGATGATCGTCAATGGCGAGGTTCCGGAAATCCTCCGGGATGCGACGATCTTCTCGCTCGACATGGGCGCGCTGCTCGCCGGGACGCGTTATCGCGGCGATTTCGAGGAACGCTTGAAGGCGGTTATTAAAGAGCTCGAAAATTTCGACGGCGCGGTGTTGTTCATCGACGAGATCCACACGGTGATCGGCGCGGGTGCCACCAGCGGCGGTGCGATGGATGCCTCGAACCTTCTCAAGCCGGCGCTTGCGAGTGGCGCGCTGCGCTGTGTCGGGTCCACGACCTACAAGGAGTATCGCCAGCATTTCGAGAAGGACCGGGCTCTGGTTCGCCGGTTCCAGAAAATCGATGTGGCCGAACCGTCCGTCCCCGATGCCATCAAGATCCTCAAGGGTCTGAAGGGGTGTTTCGAGGACTATCACGGGGTGCGATACACGCAGGATGCGTTGAAAACCGCCGTCGAACTGGCGTCGAAATACATCCATGACCGCAAGCTGCCGGATAAGGCGATCGATGTGATCGACGAGGTGGGCGCTGCGCAGGCTTTGCTGCCGGACTCCAAACGCCGCAAGACGATCGGTGTCCGGGAGATCGAAGGCGTGATCGCGCGCATGGCCCGCATACCGCCGAAAACGGTCTCGCGCTCGGAGACCGAAAGCCTGCGGGATCTGGAGACCAATCTGAAGCGGGTCGTGTTCGGCCAGGATCAGGCCATCGATCAACTCGCGGGGGCCATGAAGATGGCACGCGCCGGCCTGCGCGATCCGGAAAAACCGATCGGCTGTTTCCTGTTCTCCGGGCCCACGGGCGTCGGCAAAACCGAAGTCGCGCGGCAATTGTCGTCCATTCTGGGCATGGAGCTGCTGCGCTTCGACATGTCCGAATATATGGAACGCCATGCCGTATCGCGGCTGATCGGCGCCCCGCCGGGCTATGTCGGATTCGATCAGGGCGGTCTGCTCACGGACGGTGTGGACAAGAACCCGCATCTGGTGCTGTTGCTCGACGAGATCGAAAAGGCGCATCCGGATATTTTCTCGGTGTTGTTG
>CAZHDI010000046.1:0-24009 GCA_964531285.1 uncultured Alphaproteobacteria bacterium
ATTGGGCGGCAGCTTAGCCGAGAGCGCCCGCCGGGACCATGCGGCATGCGCAATGGCCGCAGCCTTAACCGCGGCAAGGGTCAGCCGTCCTTGTTGGCCAGCGGGTGGTGGCGCTGAACCAGGGATTTCAGCCGTTCTTCCAGGACATGGGTATAGATCTGAGTGGTCGAAATGTCGGCATGGCCGAGCATTTTCTGTACCGCCCGCAGATCCGCGCCATTGGCCAGCAGATGGCTGGCGAAGGCGTGGCGCAGGGTGTGAGGCGACAGGGACCCCGGATCGATCCCGGCGCGCACGGCCAGATCCTTCAGGAGCTGGCCGAAGCGGTGGCGGGTCAGATGGCCGGAGCGGCCGCGCGAGGGGAACAAAAACCGTGAGGTCTCGGCGCTTTTGGGCAAAAACCGGGGCCGGACATCCTTATAGGCTTCAAGGGCTTCGGCGGCGCGGGTGTTGAGCGGCACCATGCGGTCGCGCGCGCCTTTGCCCGTGATCATCAGGAAGCGCTTGTCCTGGGCCGCGGCCGCCAAGGGCAGCGCCACGAGTTCTGAGACCCGGGCGCCGGTGGCGTAAAGCACTTCCATCAGGCAATGAAGGCGCATGCCTTCCGGTGTCGCCTGCGCGTCCCGGCGGGCGGTCTCCAGCAAGAGGCCGACCTCGCGCTCGCTGACGGTGCGCGGCAGAGCGCGCTCGGGGCGCGGGCCGTCGAGACCCTGGCACGGATCGTCGGGGCGGATGCCTTCGGAATAAAGGAATTGGTGGAACTGGCGCAGAGAGGACAGGCGCCGGGCGGCGGTCGAGGCGGCAAGGCCGGCCTGCTCAAGATTGCGCAGATAGGCACGCAGGTCGTCGGCGCCCGCGCTGACGCATTCGCGCCCGCGCGCGGCGATGAAATGCGCAAAGTCGCGCAGGTCCCGGCTGTAGGCTTCCAGGGTGTTGAGGGCCGCGCCGCGCTCGGCGCTGAGCATGTCGAGAAAGGCCTCGATATGCCGCTGGCCCTGCTGCATGGCGGTGGCGCCGCCCGAACCGGACCGGCGCGGATTATCGTCGCGGTCGCTGGTCATAACGGCTGGGTCACCAGGGCTTCGAAGGCGAGGCGCCGTCCGTCATCCTTCATGCCGATGCTCATGAGGACATTGATGGCATCGACGAGGTGATCGGCAGCGCGGGCGGCCGGGCCTTCCGGGCCGGCCAGGATTAGCGCCATGGCCAGGGCTTCGGCGTAGCGGCGGCCGGCGACGGCCTGCTCGAGACGCACGCTTGAGGCCAGGGTCGCGGGGCGCGCCGGCGGTGCATACCCGGTTTGCTGAAGCAGCCAGATTTCGGCGTCCATGGGGATCGGAATACCGGCGGCGTTCAGAATTTTCAGATCGCGCGCCAGACGGGACGGGCTCAACTCAGCTTTCTGGGTGCGCTTGATCCAGCCCTTGATGTCGAGTTCCGGCGTCATGCCGAGGGCCATCCGGGTGTCGAGGAGCGCAAGGCCCATGGTGAGGACCCGCAAGGCCTCCTCATGAGGCGGAAAGCCGGTCCGCTCGGCCTCAAGGGCCAGGATCTCCTGCCAGCGATGCGCCAGATCGGTATGGCCGCTGGTCAAGGCGGCAATGCCCAACCGGTCGGCGGCCCAGGCGATATGGGGCGACGGCGCAATCTGGCGCAGGGTGGCGCCGTGCAACAGGGCGACGGGCAGGTAGCTGCCGGACCGTTCGGCGGCGCCGAGGGCCTCGTGCAACAGCACGACCTGAAGCGCCGGTACGGTGGTCTGGCTCAAGCGTTGATAGAACAGGGCGTTGACAAGCTCGGGCGGCAGTTGATCGGCGTGGCGGGCCGGATTGCGTATGGCATCGGCGGAAAAGCTCGCCATGCCATAGACTCCCGCCAGATCCGACGGCGGTAGGATGCCGCTGGCGACGGCGCTTTGGGCCGCGCGGATGATCCGCACGAGACCGTCATTGTCCGTGGCGGCGTCGCGGCCGAGAATAAGAGCCCGGCGCACAGGCGGGTTGGCCCGGTCGAAGGCCTCGGCGGGCGGGGCCACATCGGTGTGTCGCAGGATCGCCAAACTCAACGGATCCATGGGCTGTTTCCAGGCGTCCGGCGGCACTGGAATGTCCTGGGACCAATAGGCGATCAGGCTGTCGAACAGGGCCGACTGGCTGTCCGGGTTTTCCGCGAACAGCCGCGCGGTCAGGTCGCCCGCGGAATGCGAGCCGGTCACGAAATAGCAAAAGGCCCGCAACTGTCCCCAATAGGGGTCGTCATTGACCCGCCGCATGCGTTCGGCCAGCACACAGGCCGCATCGTCGCGCTCTTGCAACAGGTCAATCGACGTCTGGACCTCGAGCAGGTCCGCCCGGTCCTCGCCGGCTTGTTGGGCCTGGAGCAGGCGGGCCGCCTCATCGACAAAGCCGGTGTTGAACAATTGCCGGATGCGGGCGGCGGTGAATTCAGGGTCCGACCGGCCATAGCGCGGGCCGCTGCGGCGTTCCTCGATGCGGACCCGCATCTGCGCGATCTGGCCCGAGGCGTCGACGATGACCTGGCTGTTCTGGCGCTGCACCAGCGCCTCGCGGATCGGACGGGGGCCGGGGGCCATAAGCAGTGCGCGCGTCAGGCGCCCAAGGGTCGGCGACGGCGCACCCGTCGGCAGGGCGCCAATCAGAGCCAGGGCCCAGTCGCGCGGCGTGCCGCGCCAGGCGGTGGTACCCAAATCGCCGGGCTCATCGCCGGTCGCCGGGCGGAACGCATCGGGCGGGGCCTGTATCCGGCCGACCTCGATGCGGTCGCCTTGGGGATCGTTCCAGGTTCGGCGCGGGATCATGCCGCGCGGATCGGGCGCAAGGTTCTGGTGGGGCAGGATCTGCATGGGTTCGGCACCGGGCGCCTGGCCGGTCCGCGTGCCGCTTTGGGCCTGCGCCGCGGTCATGCCGAGCGCCAGTCCGGCCAGCATGACGCCGACAAAAGCAAAGCGGGCATGCCCCGCCGAAAGACACAAAACACTGCGCCGGCTGTGTGCGGTCATTGCTCTTCTGTCTGCCCCGCCCCCGCGTGCCCCGCGCTGGGCTCATCCCTGGCTGCGCCGCGCCCGCCCGCAAGGCAGAGCGACGGCCTTTGTCGCCGCATATCAACCTGCAACAAGGCAGCAAAAATGAGACCATTGTAGGACAACCCCTGCCCCGGCCGGGCGCGTTGTCGCGGCTGCCGGGCTGGGTTATGCAATCAAGGGTGCGGAATGTCCGGCCCAGACCGGCCGGGCGGAACCGCAAGATGATACAGGTCCGATGAGCAAGCCGAGCGACCAGGGTAGCGACGGAGCGGCAAAAGCGCGTGTGGCCGGCCACACCCTGGCGCTTGTCGGTCTGATGGGGGCGGGCAAATCGACCATCGGGCGGCGCCTGGCCAAGGCGCTCGGCGTGCCCTTCGTCGATGCCGACGACGAGATCGAGGATGCGGCCGGCCAGTCGATCAGCGATATTTTCGAAACCTACGGCGAGCGCCATTTCAGGGACGGCGAGCGGCGGGTGATTGCCCGATTGCTGGATGGCCCGCCCCATGTGCTGGCGACCGGGGGCGGCGCGTTCATGGACCCGGATACCCGGCGGCTGATCGGCGAACGGGCGATCTCGATCTGGCTGAAAGCGGATCTCGATGTGCTGGTGCGCCGGGTCGGACGCCGCGACACCCGGCCGCTTCTGAAGCGGGGCGATCCCCATGAAATTCTCAAGCGGCTGATGGCCGAACGCAACCCGATCTATGCTGAGGCCGATATCGCCGTGCAGTCCGACGACGGTCCCCATACCGATCTCGTGGCCAAGATCGTCAGCGCGGTCGACAGCCATCTGGGCCGGCACGGCGCGGCGCGGCCATCGGCCCACGCCGCGATCCAACCCGAGGATTGAGTTATGACCGAGACGGCCCGCCATACGGTGCCGGTCGCCCTGGGACCGGACAGCTATGACATCGATATCGGCACGGGCCTTCTGGCCGGGGCGGGCGCGCGTCTGGCGCCGCTGCTGGCCCGCCCGCGCACGCTCATCGTGACCGACGAGACCGTGGCGGCGCTCCATCTGGCAACGCTTGCGGGCAGTCTCGATGCGGCCGGGATCGCCCATGAAACGATGATCCTGCCGGCGGGCGAGGCAACCAAGACCCTCGCCAATATCGAGGCGGTCTGCGCCCGGCTCGCGGCCTGGGGCGTGGAGCGGCGCGATACGATCATCGCCTTTGGCGGCGGCGTGATCGGCGATCTGACCGGGTTCGCCGCGGCCGTGATGCTGCGGGGTATCCGGTTCATCCAGATTCCGACCACGCTCCTCGCCCAGGTCGATTCGTCCGTCGGCGGAAAGACCGGCGTCAATCTGCCCTCGGGCAAGAATCTTGTCGGGGCCTTTCATCAGCCCCGCCTCGTGCTGGCCGATATCGGCCTTCTGGCCAGCCTTTCGGACCGCGAATTCCGCGCCGGCTATGCCGAGGTCGTCAAATACGGCGCCCTGGGCGATCTGGCCTTTTTCGACTGGCTCGACGATCAATCCGCGGCTCTCGCGGCGCGCGATCCGGCGGCGCTCACCGAAGCGGTCGCGCGGTCCTGCGCAGCGAAGGCCGATATCGTCGCGCAGGACGAACGCGAGGCGGGGGTGAGGGCGCTCCTCAATCTCGGGCACACCTTCGCCCATGCGTTTGAGGCCGGCGCCGGATATGACGGCCGGGTGCTGCACGGCGAGGCGGTCAGTGTCGGGATGGTTTTGGCCTTCCGGCTGTCGGTGCGGCTCGGCCTGTGCCCGCCGGGCGATCTTGAGCGGCTGACGGCGCATTTGACCGCTGCCGGCCTTGCCGTAACGCCCGCTCAACTAGGCATGACATTCACTGTGCCGGCGCTGATCGACGCGATGGGCCGCGACAAGAAAGTCGCGGACGGCCGGGTGACTTTCATTTTGGCGCGCGGGATCGGCGCGGCCTTCGTGGCGAGGGATGTGGATATGACAGCGGTGGCGGACATGCTGGGCGAGGCCGGGGTCACGCACGCCGGGGCGTCCTTGAGCACGGGGGTGTCCTGATGGATCCGGCCTTGGCGGATGCAAGCATTTTGGAACGGTTGCTGGCGGTCGACAGTCTGATCACCTTCGGGGCGATCATGCTGCTTCTGGGTCTGTCCGGGTTCTTCTCCGGCTCCGAGACGGCGCTCACCGCCGCCTCGCGGGCGCGCTTTCAGAACCTGGAAAGCGAAGGGCACCCCGAAGCGCGGTCGGTGAACCGTCTTCTGGCCGACCGGGAGCGCCTGATCGGGGCGATCCTGCTGGGCAACAATCTGGTGAATATCCTCGCATCGGCGCTGGCGACCAGTCTGTTCCTGCGGCTGTTCGGCGATGCGGGCGTGGCGATCGCGACGGCTGTGATGACGGCCTTTATCGTGGTGTTCGCCGAGGTCTTGCCGAAGACCTACGCGATTTTGAACTCAGACCGCATGGCCATGCAGGTCTCGCCGATCATCCGGCTGATCGTCGCGTTGTTCTCGCCCGTCGTTCATGCGGTCCAGGCCCTGGTGCGCGCGACGTTCCGTCTGTTCGGGGCTCAGGTCGATCCGGATGCGCATCTGTTTTCGGTGCGCGAGGAACTGCGCGGCACGATCCAGCTTCACGGCGAGGCGACCGCCGACCGGGCGGCCCATAGCGAGCACCGGGAGTTGAACCGCGACCTGCGCATGGTCGGCGGTGTGCTTGATTTGCGGGACCTGGAGGTCGGCGAGGTCATGCTGCACCGCAAGGCCATGTATATGGTGGATGCGGACCAACCGCCCACGGTGCTGGTCGATCAGATCCTCCATGCGCCTCATACGCGGATCCCGCTCTGGCGCGGGGACTCCGAGAACATTATCGGCGTTCTGCATGTGAAGGATTTGCTGCGCGCCCTGGCCAAGGTCGATTGGGACCCCGATGCGGTGACTTTCGAGGATATCGTCCGCGCGCCCTGGTTTGTGCCGGAGACGACCGAGTTGCAGGTTCAGCTCAATGCGTTCCTGCAAAAGGGCATGCATTTCGCCATGGTGGTCGATGAATACGGCACGCTGATGGGGCTGATCACCCTCGAAGACATCATCGAGGAAATCGTCGGTGAGATCCGCGACGAGCATGACGAAATGGTGACAGGGGTTCGTCCGCAGCCGGACGGCAGTTACAATGTGGACGGCACGGTGACCATCCGCGATCTCAACCGGGCGATGAGTTGGAAGCTGCCGGACGATGAGGCGACCACCATTGCCGGTCTGGTCATCCACGAAGCCCAGATGATCCCAGATCCGGGCCAGACTTTCACCTTCCACGATTTCAAATTCGAGGTGCTGCGCCGCAAGCGCAATCAGATCACGGCGGTGCGGGTCACGCCGCCGCCGGAAATGCGTGCCCGGCGCCTGCGGGCTGGAATCCCGCGCGGACCGTTGCCGGAGTCCGGTCTCGCCGGTCCGGTTGGCGAGGACACCGGCCCCGGCGCTACGGATCCGCGCGCGGAGACTTAAGCACCCGCCGCGGCGGCTTCGTCCGGGGTGAGGGTCTTCAAGGACAACGCGTGCACCGGTCCGGCCAATTCGTCGCGCAGGATGTCGTACACCTTTTGCTGGCGGGCCACCCGGCTCAATCCATCGAAGGCGGCGGAGACGATCGTCATGCGGAAATGGCTTTCGCCGCCCTCGCGGAAGCCGGTATGGCCCCGGTGCTTTTCGCTGTCGTCGATGATCGTGAGATCCGTGGGGCTCAGCGCCTCGCGCAGCTTGGTTTCCATGATGTCGCGAACGGCCATGACGGCGGTCTCCTCTGCCGGAGCGGGTTGGGGGGCCGGGCGTCAAGGTCTTGCCCGGCATGGCGACACGATCCGGCGCAGGATTGCGCAGGACCGTGACGCCCGCCGGGATGGCGGCCCGGCGCGGCGTTGTCAAGCACCGGTTATCGTTGTCTTAGGGAGACTCGGCTCCCATACTTAGACCCATGAGTGACCGCTACACATACAAACCGCGCTTCGGATTCGATATCCGGGTCAAGCCGCAGACGGAGAGCGCTCCGCCTGCGGATGAGCGGTTGTGTGCGTGGCCGGGCTGCGATGCGCCCGCGCCGTGCCAGACCTCGCCCGCGCCCGACCGGCTGAGCGAGCGGGTTTGGTACTGCCAGCCCCATGCCCGGCTGCATCATCAGAATTGGGATTATTTCAAGGGCAAAACCGATTCTGAGATCGCGGCGTATCAGGAAAGCGAGTTGACCGGACACCGGCCGACCTGGAAGCTGGGGGTCAACGGTTCGACGCCCAGCGAGACCGCGCGGCGCCTGCGCGAGCATTTCCGCCCCGGTCAGGACCGTCCCGGGCGCGCCGGCTTCGCCACGGGCGACTATGCGGACCCTTATGAGCTGTTCGGCGCCGATGGTGCGGCGCGGCGGGTGGAAAGCGAAGCCCAGCGCAAAGTCTCCCGCCTTCAGAAGGCCGCGCTCGAGGATCTGGGCCTGGAGCCGGGCGCCGGGTTGAACGAGGTCAAAGCCCGCTATAAGGAATTGGTGAAACGGTTCCACCCTGACGCCAATGGCGGGGACCGGGGCGCCGAGGACAGTCTTCAGCGGGTTATTCGCGCCTATCAGGTGCTCAAGACCTCCGGATTCCGCTAATCTCCCCGCCGTCATTACCATCCGGCCGCCATGCCGCAGCAGGCAGGGCGCGCCTAGGGCTTCTTTCCCGCATCCGCCGGTCTATGTGACCGGACAGCGCGGCGGGTTGGCAGCGGCGCCGCGATGGGCTGATATGACAGACCGTCCTGATCCGGGCTCACGGGGCCGGGGGCGCCGAACCGGGCGCCGGGAAACAGGATCACGCACATGCCGGCGCGGCCGGCCAAAAGGGCAACGGAAGAGACATCATGAGCGACTGGGAGAACGGCATGGGGCAGACCGGCCCCGACACCAAGGTTTCCGCGCGCGAGGCGTTCGGTATCGATTTCGATCTCGACGTGCCGGCCTTCTCCGAGGCGAACGATTACGTCCCCGACGCCGATCCGACCTACCGGTTCAACCCGGAAACCACGATCGCGATCCTGGCCGGGTTTTCGTTCAATCGCCGGGTGATGATCCAGGGCTATCACGGGACCGGCAAATCGACCCACATCGAGCAGGTGGCCGCGCGCCTCAACTGGCCCTGCATCCGGGTCAATCTGGACAGCCATATCAGCCGCATCGATCTGGTGGGCAAGGACGCGATTGTCCTCAAGGACGGCAAGCAGGTCACCGAGTTCCGCGAGGGCATTCTGCCCTGGGCGCGGCAACACCCGACCGCGGTGGTGTTCGATGAATACGACGCGGGCCGTCCCGATGTGATGTTCGTGATCCAGCGGGTTCTGGAAGTGTCGGGCCGCCTGACGCTGCTTGACCAGAACCGGGTGATCCGCCCGCATCCGGCGTTCCGGCTGTTCGCGACGACCAACACCATCGGTCTGGGCGACACCACGGGCCTTTATCACGGCACCCAGCAGATCAATCAGGGCCAGATGGACCGCTGGAACATCGTGACCACGCTGAATTATCTGCCCCATGACGATGAAGTCGAAATCGTCATCGCCAAGGCGCCGCATTACGACACCAATGAGGGCCGCAACGCGGTGTCCAACATGGTGCGCGTGGCGGATTTGACCCGTGCGGCCTTTATCGCCGGCGATATTTCGACCGTCTTGAGCCCTCGGACGGTCATCACCTGGGCCGAAAACGCGATCATCTTCAAGGATGTCGGCTTTGCGTTCCGGGTCACCTTCCTGAACAAGTGCGACGAGTTGGAGCGTGCGACGGTGGCGGAATTCTATCAGCGCTGCTTCGGCGAGGAATTGCCGGAATCGGCCGCCCGGGTCGTGATCAGCTGATGGATGAAACCGGCAGGGGCGCCGCGCCCCGCCTCAGGGCGAACCGGGTCACGGCATGAGCGAGACCACCGACGAGCAAGCCATCGAAGTGCTGAAGCGCGCGATCGAGCAGGCGTGCCGAACCATCGCGGAAGATCCCGATCTCGTGGTGACTTTCGGACCCGAGCCGCCGGGCGCGCGGGGCGACCGGGTGCGCCTGCCCGAGCCCGGCGCCAAGCTCAGCGAAGCGGAACTGGCGGTACTGCGCGGCCATGCCGATGCGCTGGCCCTGTGGATCGCCCATCACGATCAGGGTGTTCACGATAAGCTCGTGCCCCAGGGCAGCGACGCACGCGCGATTTTCCAGGCCATCGAACAGGCGCGCATTCAGGCGCTCGGCTCCAATGCCATGGAGGGCGTCGGGCAAAATCTCGACGCGCTGCTGGAGCGCGATTGCGAGCGCAAGGGGTTCGACCGCATTACCCATGCGGACGATGTGCCGATGAGCGAGGTGCTGGCCCTGCTCGTGCGCGAGCACCTGACCGACCGTCCGATTCCGGAGTCGGCGCAAAACATGGTCTCGCTGGTCCGTCAGTGGGTCGAGGAGCGCGCGGGCGACAGCCTGAAGCGCCTGGCCGACAATATCGACGATCAGGACGCGTTCGCGCGGGTCGTGCGCGACATCATCTCGGATCTGGAACTGGGCGAGGATTACGGCGAGTCCAGCGAGGACAGCGATCAGCCCCGGGACGATGACGACGGCAAGGATAATCAGCAGGGGGATGACGGCCAGTCGGGTGAGGTTGCCGAAGCCGAAGGCGCCAGCAGCGAAGAGGTCGAGATCGCCGAGGGCGAGTCCCAGGATGGCGAGGAACAGGCGGTCCAGGTCGAAATGGACGACCAGATGGCGCCGCAGGAGGCGGATGAACTGGGCGATGGGCATCAGCCCCGCCGGCCCGAGCATACTCAGGCCGAGGCCGCCCATGAGCCGCAATACAAGCGCTATACGGTCGAGCATGACGAGATCGTCACGGCCGAGGAATTGTGCGACCCGGAGGAATTGCAGCGCCTGCGGTCCTATCTGGACCAACAGCTTCAGGCTTTGGCCGGCGTCGTCACGCGTCTGGCCAACCGGCTCCAGCGGCGGCTTCTGGCCAAGCAGAACCGCGCATGGGAGTTCGATCTCGAGGAGGGCATTCTCGATGTCGCGCGCCTGAGCCGGGTGGTCACCGATCCGTTGCATCCGCTCTCGTTCAAGATGGAACGGGACATGGATTTCCGCGACACCGTGGTTACGCTCCTGCTCGATAACTCGGGCTCCATGCGCGGGCGGCCCATCACGGTGGCCGCGATGTGCGCGGACATTCTGGCGCGCACGCTGGAGCGGTGCGGCGTCAAGGTCGAGATCCTCGGCTTCACCACGCGTGCCTGGAAAGGCGGCGCCTCGCGTGAGGCGTGGCTGGCCGCGGGCAAACCGCCGAGCCCCGGGCGCCTCAACGATCTGCGGCACATCGTCTATAAGGCGGCGGACGAGCCCTGGCGCCGGGCGCGGCGCAATCTCGGCCTGATGATGCGCGAAGGTCTGCTTAAGGAGAATATCGACGGCGAGGCGTTGCTCTGGGCCCATGACCGGCTTCAGGCGCGGCCAGAACAGAGCCGTATCCTGATGGTGATCTCGGACGGTGCGCCGGTGGATGACTCCACCCTGTCGGTTAATCCGGGCAATAATCTGGAGCGTCATCTGCGCGATGTGATCGCCTATCTGGAAAATCAAACCACCATCGAACTTCTCGCCATCGGGATCGGCCATGATGTGACGCGCTACTACAAGCGCGCGGTGACCATCGTCGATGCCGAGCAGCTTGGCGGCGCGATGACCGAAAAGCTCGCCGAAATGTTCGATGAAGAACCGCCGCAAGGCGGGGGGCGGCGCGGCCGGCGGCCTTGACGCAGGATCATTCTCTCGAGCCGGGAGGCACGGCATGGCAGGGGTTTCGTTCGGGCGGCGGGTTCGCGCCGGATTGGTCATGGCCCTTGCTGCGTGCGCGGTGCCGTCGATGGCGCAGGCCGGCGAGATCAGCGTCAGCGCCCGGGCGATCCCGCTGGTTCTCGACGATCCCGATATCGCGCGCACCGGCGCACTGGACTATCGGGGCGGCTTTCATCTGTCGTCGTCCGATAAACGCTTTGGCGGGTTGTCCGGCCTGTGGGTCGCGCCGGAGGCGGACCGCCTGATCGCGGTCTCCGATACCGGATACTGGGTCGAGATGGACATCACCGTGGCGGCCGGCGCTCTGGTCGATATCGGTGCGGTGCGCCTTGACGATATGCTGGACCCGGAGGGGCGCCCCATTCGCGGCAAGGCGCTGGGCGATGCGGAATCGCTTATTCGTTATGAAGGCGGGTTTCTGGTCTCCTTCGAACGGCGGCACCGGGTGTGGTTTTATCCGTCGGCGGATGGCCGGGCGCCGGTGGGCGCGCGGCCCGAGCCGGTTCTCGATTTGACCAAGGTCAAGGGGATCCCCGGCAATAAGGGCCTGGAGGGCATTGCCCTGGCCGGCGGCCGGCTTGTTCTGATGACGGAGGAAGCGCTCGATGACGGCGGCGATCTGCGCGGCTGGACCGGCCCGGCGGGCGCGCCGTTCGCGGCTTTCGAACCCTTGACGCTCAGGCGCAACGCGCCCTATGCCGCGACCGATCTGGCCGTACTGCCAGACGGGGATCTTCTGGTGCTGGAGCGGCGCTATTCGCCGATTTCCGGGCCGGGCATGCAGATCCGCCGGATCGCCGCAGGGACGTGGACCCCGGGCGCAACGCTGGACGGGCCGGTGATCGGCGCCCTCGATATCTCGATGAGCGTGGACAATATGGAGGGGCTGGCGGCGGTGCCGTTGCCGGGCGGGGAGACCGCGCTCTTCGTGGTGTCGGACGACAATTACAATCCGGCCCAGCGCACGCTGCTCATGATGTTCGTCCTCGGCGGCGCTTGATGGCCGCGCGATTTGGGCCGGACCGACTCTCATATTAGGCTTGCCCACACTCAGGTCTGGCCGCGCGGTCGGCCGATGTGACTCAGGGGAGGGTTGAATGAGTGCGGTTCGTTTGGGTTTGATCGGCGGCGTTGTTGGCGTGGTCGCCGGAGTGGCGGCGGCGTTTCTGGCGACCTGGTTGGATGCGCGCAATCCCGGTCTGCTGCCCCATCCCGATGCCTTGTTCGAGATCGCCGACAATTATTTCGGGACCCGCGAAGGCGTGGTCGGTGCGCTGGCGGGTCTGGTGGCCGGTTTTGTGGCGGTGCTGGTCGGTGCCGCGATGGGCAAGAAATCCTGAGCTGACCGTTAGGCGCCGCCATAACCCGGCTGCGGGCGGATCGCCGTGCGCAGCAGGTAGTACGGCACCAGCAGGAAGGCGGCCATGGCCAGCTTGAGGCTCAGGTCGACGCCGAAACGGGCCAGCCAGTTCGGCTCAATGCCGGTGCGCGCCAGATAGAAGATCGCGACAAAGGCGGCCATGCCGATCGCCGAGCCCCACAGCGGCGCGGTCCACCAGCGCGGCCCCCGGGTCAGATCGAAGGTCAGGACGCTGACAAGCTGGCCGATGCCGAGCGCGACCACGAAGGTGGCGATGGTGCTGGCATCGGGCAAGCCGCTGAGCCAGGCGGAGGGCACACCGGCCTGGGTCTCGGGCTGGGCGGCGGCCAGGAGCCAATAGGCCCCGGCGCCCAGCAGGCTCCAAGTGAGGATCACCTGCGCGGCGGCGAAATTGGGCCCATAGGCCCGGTTGGTCAGATGAATGACCAGAAAACTCAGGCACACCAGGACATGGCCCTGGGTGAGCCAGCTGCCGGGCAGGGGGTCGGTGGGGAAAAGCCCGTCGAGCAGGGTGCTGTTCACCGGCAGGAAGCTGTAGGCCAGGATCAGCGACAGGGCGAGCAGGCTTACCGGCAGGATCATGCGCCCCAGCCAGCCCAGCACCGACCCGATGGTCAGGCTCTGCTTGACCGGCGTGGTCCGGGATTTCACGACATTGTAGCCCATGGATGACGTCCCCCAACCTCTCGGCCAGTCCTGCGCCAGCGCTATCGCCGGATCCAGGCGATGAACGGAATACGGCGCGCGGCTCTGCCGATAGCTGCTGCACTCGAACACAAGGGTTTTCGACGTCATACTACCGCAATCCGTGGCTCAGGTCAGGATTGTTGCGGCCCCGGCCCGGGAGCAGCAAATCCCGCGCCAGGACAGGCCTGTGCCACGGCGGTACGGGTGACGCAGCGTTCCCTTTATCCGAAAAGGAAAAGCCGCCCCGGCTGGAGCGGCTTGCCTGTTTCATTCCGATCCGGACCGCGTTGGCTTGCGTCAGAACGGATCACGGCGACGGACAGCGGCGATGACGTCCGGCCTCAGGCCGCCGCCTCGGTCTTCGCTTTTTCGACTTCGCGCTTGAGCTTGGCCACGCGGGGCGACATGTCCTCGGCGCGGTTCTTCACGAGGAAGGCGTCGAGCCCGCCCACATGATCGACCGAGCGCAGGGCGCTGGCGCTGACTTTCAGGCGCACCGATTTTTTCAGCGTGTCGCTCAGAAGCGTCACGGTGCACAGGTTCGGCAGAAACCGGCGCTTCGTCTTGTTCTGGGCGTGGGACACGTTGTGTCCGGTGATCGGCCCCTTGCCGGTCAGTTCGCATTTGCGGCTCATGGTGCTCGCTCCTGATCGCCTCTGTCGAAACGGGGCACTGGGCGCCGTGTGACCCGCGCGCGCGTCCGCCGTTGCGTGATAGAAAACCTGTCCCGCCGGGCTGCCCGCGCGCCCTGTCCGGGTTTCATGCCGGCGCGGTCGCGATGGCGCAGCGTCGGAGCCGAGACCCCGTGCAGCGAAAGAGGCGTTGGCTTTACCGGCCCGAGGGGCGTTCGTCAAGCACGGGCGGCAGGAGGAGGGGAGCATGACCGGGCGGTTGCCCCAAAGGTCCCGTAAGGACGCCCCGCTTTCGCCCAGGTCACCCCCCGTGATAACGGTTCACAACCGGTCTACACGCGCCGGCCCGGCCGATCCGTCACGGACCATACCAACCCTGGGGGCATCCATGCTTCGCGCCTTTCGTCCGATCCTGGCAGCTTGCCCATTGATCCTGGCCCTGGCCGGCGGTCCTGCCCATGCCGAGGCGACGCGCCATCTGACCGTCTCCTACGATTTCAATGCGGGCGGCCTCAATGTCGGCGAGGCCAAGCTCACCGCGACGATCGACGGCGATCAATATGTAGCGACCTCGAAGATGAAAACCGCCGGGCTCGCCGAGGTGTTTTTCAAGTCGCGTTACATGGTGCTTGGCACCGGTCGCCTGGGCGACGCGGCGCCGGATGCCGATGTGCGGGCCTTGGGCGCGGTGCGGCCGAGCCGGTACGACAGTGAATTCGAGGGCCTCGACACCACCAAGCTGGTGACCCTGCTCTACGATCAAAGCGGCCTGCCGGGTCCGGTCGCCGCCGATCCGCCCTATGGCAAGACGCAGCTTAAATATCCGGTATCGGAGGCCGAACAGCGGGCCTCGGTCGATCCGATGAGCGCCTGGATCCACATGATCACCGGGGCCTCGGCGACGGCCGATGCCCCGTGCGGTCAGACCGTGCCGATCTTCGACGGGCGCCGCCGGTACGATCTCGATTTCGAACTGGTCGGCGAGGAGCCGCTCACCGTGAAACGCGGCAAGACCCGCTATGACGGCCCGGCCTTCCGCTGCCGGATGATTTACCGCCCCGTCGAAGGCTTTAAGCAAGACGACGAGGACGACGGCGATGCCCTGCCGATCCCGCCGCTGGAGGTATGGGTCGTCGAGATGGCCGGCGATGATGCGCCGGCCGGTGCCGAGCCGTTTCGGGTGCCGATCAAGCTTCTGGCCGCCACGCCGATCGGCTCTGTGGTGATGATCGCCGACGATATCGATTTCTCGCCGATCACCGATAAGCGGCGCAAACCGATGGACCGCGCCGCGGCGGAGTGAGTCCTGTTGCAGGACACAGGGAAAGTCTGCCGGCGCGGGCGCCGGTTGATTTGCCAACTCTCGCCTTGCAAATGACGGCGGAAACCGGGATGGTGCCCGCGTCCTGTCAGGCGGGACACCCGACCGCCCTTAGCTGACCGCCGATTATGACCCAAGCCACTTCCGGCCTCGCCACGCCGACCCGCGGCAAGCTTACCGCGGTCCTCGGACCCACCAATACCGGCAAGACCCATTTCGCCATCGACCGGATGCTCGGTTATGGCTCGGGGATGATCGGTTTGCCGCTGCGTCTGCTGGCGCGCGAGGTGTATGACCGGGTCGCCGCCCAGAAGGGCGAGGCGGCGGTCGCGCTGCTGACCGGCGAGGAAAAGATCCTCCCCGCGGGCGCGCAGTATTTCGTCTGCACCGTTGAATCCATGCCGGTCGACAAAGAGGTGGAGTTCGTCGCGGTCGACGAAATCCAACTGTGCGCCGATCCCGAGCGCGGCCATGTCTTCACCGACCGGCTGCTGCATCTGCGCGGGCTCGCGGAGACGGTGTTCCTGGGCTCCGACACCATGCGCGGGCTGATCCGCGCGCTGCTGCCCAATATCTCATTCATTGGCCGCACCCGGTTTTCCGAACTGACCTATTCGGGCGTGCGCAAGCTCAACCGGCTGCCGCGCCGTTCGGCGATCGTCGCGTTTTCCGGGGAAGCAGTATACGGCTTGGGCGAGGTGGTTCGGCGCCAGCGGGGCGGGGCGGCCGTGGTCATGGGCGCGCTCTCGCCGCGCACGCGCAACGCCCAGGTGGAGCTCTATCAATCGGGCGATGTGGATTTTCTGGTGGCGACCGATGCCATCGGCATGGGCCTCAATATGGATGTGGACCATGTGGCGCTTGCATCCTTGCGGAAATATGACGGCACGACCGTCCGTCCGCTGCGCCCCCATGAGATTGGCCAGATCGCGGGCCGCGCCGGGCGGTATATGCGCGACGGCACCTTCGGAACGACGGGCGATGCGTCCGATCTTGATGCCGATGTGATCGAGCAGATCGAAAGCCACCGCTTCGACCCCGTGCGCGTCGCGCAATGGCGCAGCCGGGATCTGGATTTCGGCTCCGTGGATCAACTCATTGAAAGTTTGGAAACGCCGGCCCCGGTCAAGGGGCTTGCGCGGGCGCGGGCCGCGAGCGATCTGACCGCACTGCGCATCATGGGCGCAGAGCCCACGATCGTTGAGACGGTCGGCGGCGAAGCGGAGCTTCGGCGCTTGTGGTCGATCTGTCAGATCCCGGACTTTCGCAATATCACGCCGGAAGAACATGTCAGTCTGCTGAGTTCCATCTACCGGCATCTGGTGGACAATAACGGACGCCTGCCGGAGGATTGGCTCAAGGGTCATGTGGACCGGCTCGACAAGCCGGAAGGCGATATCGATACGTTGGCGAGCCGCATCGCTCATATCCGGACCTGGACATTCGTGTCGAACCGCTCGGACTGGCTGGCCGATGCCGCCCATTGGCAGGAGCGGACCCGCGCGGTCGAGGATGCCTTGTCGGATGCGCTCCATGAGGCGCTGACCCAGCGCTTCGTCGACCGTCGCACCTCGGTTCTGATGAAGAGCCTTCATTTGAAAGAGGATCTCGTCTCGGAGATTTCCTCCGAGGGCGAAGTGACGGTTGAAGGCCATTATGTCGGCCGGCTCCAGGGCTTCCGCTTCGTGCCCGATCCGCGCGCCGGCGGGGTCGACGGCAAGGCGCTGCGGGCCGCGGCGGCGAAAGCTCTGCGGGTGATGATCGCGGCGCGGGCCGACCAAGTGGTGGCCGCGCGCGATGAGACGATCCAATTGTCGGATCACGGCCGGTTGTGGTGGAGCGGCGACCCGATCGCCCGGCTGACGCCCGGTGCCGACGGGCTGAGCCCGCGCGTGACGATCCTGTCCGATAATGCGCTCGAAGGCGCGCAGTTCGATGCGGTCCAGGCGCGGCTCGAGAAATGGCTGCGGGATCATCTGGCCAAGATGCTCCCGTCGCTGATGGATCTGCGCGAGGCCGTTACCGACAAATCCAACGGGACGAACGGCGCAAGCGGCGCGGTAAACGGGTCCGAGGCGGCTCAAGAGGCCGCGGCCGAAACGGATACTCCAATAGCGGATGATAATCAGTCATCGGCTGAAGGCGGCCCGGCGCGTGAGGTGCCGGCTGTGACTGAAGCGTCGGCTGAAGGTGCGCCTGAAGGTGGGGCGGGGCCGGACGCATCGCTCGCGCCTGAAGCCGTGCCTGCGCCGGAGGGACCGCCCGCCCCGGCCGTTGCGGCGGCGCCAGCGCCGGTCGCGGCCCAGCAGATGGTCGGCGGCGTGGCGCCCTTGGCCGGACTGGCCCGGGGGATCGGGTTTCAACTCATTGAGGGTTTTGGCGTTCTGGACCGGCGCCCGGTCGCCGATCAGGTGCGCGAACTGGACCAGGAGGGCCGGGCGGCCTTGCGGCGCTTCGGGGTCCGCTTTGGTCAGTTCTCGGTGTTTCTGCCAGCACTTTTGAAGCCGGCGCAGGCCCGTCTTCTGGTTATTCTGTGGGCGGTGCAAAACGATATTTTCGCGACCGGCGATGCCGAGCCGCAACAGGCGCCGCCTGCGCCGCCGCCGCCGGGCTTGTGTTCGGTTCCGGCCGAACGGCAATGGCCCGACGCCTATTTCGCCGCTGCCGGATTCCGGGTGTGCGGCCAGCGGGCGGTCCGCGTGGACATGCTGGAGCGCCTGGGGGACATGATCCGGGCGGCACGGAGCAAGCCGGAACCCGTGAAACCTGCGCCCAAGACGCCGCCCGTCAAAACCGATGCGGCGCCGGCCGAACCCCCGAAGCCTGACATTGCCTCGGACGAGGCTGCGGTGCTTGAGGCTCCTGGAGCAGAGGCGCCGGGTCCCGACGCGAATGCGGGCGAGGCGCCCGCGGCTGATGCGGTTTCAGGCGATGCTCCGGTTGCGGACGGCTCCGCGGCTGAGGCGCCTGCGGGCGCTGCGGCCAGTACCGATGCACCCGAAAATGAGGCGCCTGCGGAAGAAAAGGCGGCTGAGGAACCCGCCGCGCCGGTTATCCGGGTGCCGGAGGGGTCGTTCGTGATCACGCCGGACATGATGTCGATTGTCGGGTGCAGCGGCGAAGAATTCGAGAGCATCCTGCGGGCCCTGGGCTATCGCAAACAGACGCTCACCGCCGAAGCCGAGGGTGTCGAGCCGGTCGAGGCCTGGCGCCCGCAAGGCAAACGCGACGGCGCGCCGCGTCATGCCCGGGGCGGCCCACGCCGGGGTCCGCAAAAGGCGGGCGCGCAGCGGGACGGCGCTCCGGCTGCGGACCGGCCGGGCGGCGGCAAACCCCGGCGGCACCAAAGGTCCGGCGACGGTCCGGGTGCAGAGGGTCGCAGCGCCCCCCATGGCAAGGCGCCGCAAGCCAAATCGGGTGTGCGCAAAGGCGGTCCGGGCGGGCCCAAACGGGGCGGCCATAAGGACGGCCCGCGCAAGGCCCCGGCGCAATATCAAAGCAGTCCGCCCAAGCGCAAAGACAAAGCCGCCGACCCGGATTCGCCGTTCGCTGTGCTCGCCGCCCTGAAATCGGGCAAGGACTGACGCCCATGGACGGCGGCGCGGGCGGGACCCAGCGTGTCGACAAGTGGCTGTGGTATGCGCGCTTCTTCAAGACCCGGGCGCTGGCGACGCGCGTCGTGCTCGACGGCAAGGTGCGGATCACCGCCGGCGGCACCGAAACCACCGACCGCGTGACGAAGGCGGCGCAGACCGTGCGCGCCGGGGATGTTCTGACCTTTCCCCAAGGGCCTCACATCCGCGTGATCAAGGTCGTGGCGCCCGGGGTGCGCCGGGGCCCGGCCACCGAGGCCGCGGGTCTGTTCGAGGATCTGGCACCGCCCCAACCGCGCACCGCTCAGCCCGAGGATCCGGCGCGGGCGGAACCGGCGCAGCGCGATCCGGGAGCCGGACGGCCGACCAAGCGGGACCGGCGGGCCCTGGACCGTCTGCGCGATGACACGTGATGGCGGCGCAAGGACATGAAGTCCGGTTGCCGCGCGCTGGCGGGACATGCTAGGAGGCGCCGATGTTGAACCGGATTAAATCCTTCCTCGCGGCGGGCTTCCAAGGCGCGGACACGCCGACCGAGGACGGTCTTGAGCCGCATAAGGTTGCCGCGGCCGTGCTCATGATCGAGGCGGCGCGCATGGATGCGTCCTATGGGCAGGCCGAGCGCGACACCATCGCGCGTGTTCTGACCGATCAATTCGGCCTGACGGTCGAGGAGACCGAGGGCCTGCTCGCCGATGCCGAGGCGATCCAAGATGATGCCGTGGAGCTTTATCGCTTCACCCGTGACATCAAGGAAGGCATGGCGCCGGAGGATCGGGTTCAGATCATTGAGATGCTGTGGGAAGTAGCGTATGCCGATGGCGCGCTGCATGACTACGAGGCCCATCTGGTGCGCCGGGTGGCTGGCCTTATATATGTGAGCGACAGGGATCGGGGCGAAGCGCGCAAACGCGTTCTGGCGCGTCTGGGACTTGCCGACGACACCTGAACGGACTGACGCCGGGGTGGGCGGGTCGTGACTGACCCGCCGCATCGAGGAGAGAATGATGACCTATATCGTGGTCGATGCGTGTATTCGCTGCAAATTCATGGATTGCGTGGAAGTCTGCCCGGTGGACTGCTTCTACGAAGGCGAGAACATGCTCGTGATCCATCCGGACGAGTGCATCGATTGCGGGGTCTGCGAACCGGAATGTCCGGTGGATGCCATCAAGCCGGATACCGAGCCAGGGCTCGAATCCTGGCTGGAGATCAACCGGAAATTCGCCGAGGAATGGCCGAACATCACGGTCAAGGGCGAGCCGCCGGCCGACAGCAAGGACTTCGAGACCGTCACCGGCAAATACGAGAAATTCTTCAGCGCCAAGCCCGGTCAGGGCTCGTAAGGCCGATCGGCATCGCGTGACGCAGCGGTCCGAGGCTGCCCGGGGATCCGGCGCGGTGCCGCTTCCCTCTGCCGGATTTTTGTGTTAATTATATAACAGTTCCGAATGGGCATACCGGTCCTGGCCAAAGGGTCTGCGCCGGGCCCGTATCGGACTGGACGGGGCGGCGGGTGTCGGCAGTATTTGGACAAGCCGATGGCACAGCCGTTCGAGTCGTCCGGTTCATCTTGAAAGGGAAAATGCAGTGTTCGCATGCGAAACTGGCATGCGACGCGGTGCCTCTATGATCCGATTTCAAGCCGCTTTGTTTCCGGGAGCCCGACGGCTCCGCCCCGCTGGGCCTTTCGCCAAGCACCAAACGACCTGCGCCCCGCGCCGCCTGTCCTGCGCGTGATGCCCGGTCAGTTTTTCGGCCGGATGCGCTGAGGCGCCCCGGCTGTTGTCGCAATAGAGCCGATGGCACGGGTCACCTTGCCGGCGTATGGCTCGCAGATTGAGAGTGCAGCATGCCGACGAAGACGAAAAAGAAGTTGGATTTCAAGCCGAATGATTTTGTTGTCTATCCGGCCCATGGCGTCGGGCGCATCGAGGCGATCGAAGAGCAGGAAATCGCCGGCATGACCATGGAACTGTTCGTCATCACCTTCGAAAAAGACAAGATGACAGTGCGGGTTCCGACCGCGAAGGCGAAAACGGTCGGCATGCGCAAGCTGTCAAGCCCCCAGGTCGTCAAGGACGCGATTGAAACGCTGCGCGGGCGGGCGCGCATCAAGCGCACCATGTGGAGCCGCCGGGCACAGGAATACGAAGCCAAGATCAATTCCGGCGATCTGATTTCCATTGCCGAAGTGGTGCGCGACCTCCACCGCGGCGGCGGTCAGCCCGAGCAGTCCTATTCGGAGCGCCAACTCTATGAAGCGGCGCTGGACCGGATGGCCCGTGAGGTCGCGGCCGTCGAGAAAATCGATGAAGACGCGGCGATTGTGCGGGTTGAAACGGCGCTTCAGCGCGAAGCGGCCTGACCTTCCGTCATCTCAAGCGATGATATCTGCGGCCCGTGGGATTGGACCCTGCGGGCCGTTTGCTTTTTGGCCACCGAGCTTAGAGCGATCCGGCCGCTGATCCAGTCCGCTTGGTGCCGCGTATCCTTCACGACCCATCAGTGGAGGATCATGACCATGGCACATACAGAGACAGCGGAAACCCAACGGGCGCATCGGCGTTTCGTGAAAGCGGCCATGAGTGCACCCCTGCTGGAAGCCGAGCGTGAACAGGCACTGGCCAAGGCATGGCGCGACGAGCAGGACGAGGCCGCGCTCCATGAGTTGACCGAGGCTTACATGCGCCTTGTCGTCTCCATGGCATCGCGTTTCCGGCACTATGGTTTGCCGGTCAGTGATCTTGTCCAAGAAGGGTGCGTCGGCCTGATGCAGGCGGCGGCGCGGTTCGAGCCGGCCCGCGAGGTGCGGTTTTCGACTTATGCCGCCTGGTGGATCCGGTCGGCAATGCAAGACTATGTACTGCGCAACTGGTCGATCGTCCGCACCGGGACGACTGCCGCTCACAAGGCCCTGTTCTTCAATCTGCGCCGTTTGCGGGCACTGATCGACAGGGGCGCCCAGCCGCGTTTGTCGCCTGACGCCAAGGCCGAGATCGCCAAGGCCCTGAATGTGTCCGAAAAAGATGTGGATGTGATGGAGGGCCGGCTCGCCGCGGCGGACCGGTCGCTCAACGCCCGTGTCGGCGAGGACGGCGAGTTCGAATGGATGGATCTGCTGGCCGATGACCGTCAGCTTCCCGAAGAGGATGTGATTAGTCGGAGCGATACCAGCCGGCGCACCGGGTGGCTCCATGATGCCATCGGCACTTTGAGCGAACGCGAACAGACGATCATCCGGGAACGCCATATGGTCGATGAGCCGAGCACGCTCGAAGCCCTTGGGAAAGTTCTTGGGATTTCCAAGGAACGGGTGCGTCAGCTCGAAGCTCAGGCCATGAAGAAACTCCGGACCGAGGTCGAAAAACATACCGCGGGCAGCGTTGCGGCGCCGGCGTAACGGTTACGGGTCGGGAATCACGCGCAGGCGGCCCGTATGCCCCAGCGTGATCACCGGGCCATCCCACGCGCCGACCCAGCCGCGCACCTCGACCATGCGGCCGTCAAGATCGTCCAGTTCAGTTTCCCGTTTGAACCTGCGCCTGACATCGCCCGTGATACGGATCGTGAAATCCGTCCGCCAGTCGGGCCCGAAATTCAGAAACACCGTTCCCTGACGGTCGGCTGTGCTCACAACGTGCCCTTGAACGATCCGATAGGCGGCGCCGTCCGGCTCAACGGTTTCCGGCGTGCGCACAATCCGCGCCGTGTCGCGCCACACACCACTTGCGGCTTGCCGGGCTTTTTGCTCGTCCGCCAAAAGGGCGGCGCGGCAGGTTTCAGGGGATTTCGGTGGGTCGGCCAGTGCGGCCCCCGCGCTCAGCAAGGCGCCTTGGAGCCAACGGTCATTGGACTGCAAAACGATATGGACAAGGGGACGGCCATAGCGGTCCGTGCCCTGGTACGATAGATGTGCGTTTTGTCCGTCCGCCAGAGCGTGCAAGGCCGGTGTGTGAGTGCCGGTTAAGACGATATCCGCCAGTGCCAGTTCCTGGCCCTTCCCGTCGTAGAGCCGCCCGGCGTCATCGACGCGAAGGGTAACCAGTGTTTCACCGGACCGATCAGTGCACGGATGGGAAAGGGCCGGTTCCGTCAGGGGCAGCGCAGCGAATGCCAGGGCCGATGCCGCGGAAAGCCGGGCCGGCATGCCGGGTCAGGCCGCCTGCCGTGCGGCACCATGGGCGGCCGGCTTGAGCACTGCGACTTTTGCCCGGCCCTGGCGCCATTCCCGGCGCCCGATCAGCCCGAGCATGCGGGCGGTGTCCATCGGCGCGAAAAAATCCGCCGCCATAAGCGCCAGACCCGCCACGAACACGGCGATCAGCCCTCGGAGCATGTTATCGGGCGCGCCGCCCAAGAGCACGGAGTCGACGATCAGGATCAGGGCCGCGAGCAGGCCCGCCTTGATGACGGTGTGAAACGCCGCCATGATCTTCAGGGTCCAGGTCGCATAATGGCGCTGGGCATAGCGGTCATAGGCATCGGCAATGACCCCGGCGGGGTCGGCGACCAGGTCCGTGAGATAGGCATACGATGCCGCAGCGGACGGATCGCGGTTCAGGGGCGGGCGGACCGACCGGGTGAACTCGTACAGGCCCAGCCGATGATCGGCCGGCCGGCGGCGCCGGCTTGCGAGAATATCGCGCATCTCGGTGTTGGACGGACGGACATGCCAGAGCCGGCTAACCAGCGTGCGGTAGATCTCGGAGACATAAAGCGTCGGGATCTGGAGCTGGTGCGCCCGCAGGTCGAGCACGGACCACAGGATCGCCGCCATGAACGGGTGGCGGAACAAGGCCCCGTCACCGGGCCGGCAATGGGGCTTCAGGATCGCCGTGATCTCGTTGACCAGCCGGGCGGGCGGCCCGGACAGGCGGGCGGTCGGCGTGCGCAACAGGCCCGTGTGCCGGTCGAAAGCGTGCGCCATCCGCGCATGATCTTGCGCCACGGCATGGCGCATGGTCTCGGCGATGGCTTCGCGCGGCAGGCGGCCCCAACGCGGGTCATCCGATTTCAGGGCGGGATCCTGAGCGCCAAGCTTGGCGATATGCGCATCGACGCAGGTGCGGGTCTCGGCGATATCATGCACAAAGGCGAGGGAATGCAGCCGCAAAGTGTGCGGCCCGGTGTGGGCCAGCCGTTCCCAGCGCGCCGCGAGGTCGAACGGATGCTGGGTGGAAAAGCCGATCTTGCGCGCGCCCCGGGGCATATCGGGGTGCGAGATGACATAGATAAAGCCGCAGGTTTGCGCCGCTGAGGCCATGCGCCGGTGTTCCGCTCTTTGCCCGCCCCGGGACGCGGCCGATCGCCGGCCCGGCCCTGTCCCATTTCGATCCAATAGTTTAGCACGCCGCGTAGGGGGCGGAAATGACAAGGCGTCATTCGTTTTGCACGCGGTACCAGTCTGCCGCGGACATGGTTGCCCGGGGGTGAAAAGGCGCGGCCAATCGTGTAAGGGGAGATCCGGCGTCCCCGTAGCTCAGCTGTATAGAGCATCGGATTCCTAATCCGAGGGTCGCAGGTTAGAGTCCTGCCGGGGACACCATTT
>CAZHDI010000047.1:0-9976 GCA_964531285.1 uncultured Alphaproteobacteria bacterium
AGATAATTGACTGTCACCGCACAGGTGAACCCGACGGCCGCCGCGGCGAGCACCGGGACCCCGATCAACGCCGCCAGGGTCCAGGCAATCCCCAGGTCGATCACGAAGCCAGCCGCCGTCACCGTGCCGAACCGCAGAAGTTCGGGAAGCCCATGGCGAATTTTCAGTTGGAGCGCCGTCAATGCTGTCATGTCAGATCAACTCTCCCGAGCGCGATCGAAGCCGCGTGCCGGTCGCCGCTCATGCCGCCGCTCCCAGCACATGCCGGTCGTGGGCCCGCGCCCAGGCCGGTTCGGTGGTCCGGATCAGGTCGAACAGGTCATAGATATTGTCGATCTTGCCGCCCATGATCGAGATCACGCGCGAGGCGGCAGGACGGCGCTGAAACAGGATCGGCCGGCCGTCGTCGCGCTCGTTCTTCAGGAGAACGGTCTTCACGTCGAACACGGATTTCTCATAGCGGCACTCGGCGACGCAGGGCATGTAGCGCGCCGCATCGAGCATCATGTGGCGCGCCCGCGTCTGCGTCTCCAGCCGGCGGGCGATGGCATAGGCATCCTCGCTCATGTTTCCATCGACCCAGCTGAAATGCGGCGTGTAGCGCACATGGGTCAGGGAATAAAGACCCTCGGCCGGATAGGGCATCAGCGAAAAAAACGGCCCGTCCATCACCGTGACCGCAAGCCCGTCGAGCGCCGACGGCGGGGCGACCAGGGCCAGTTCCGCGAATTCATGCTTCAGCGGCGCGGGCTCCAGAGCCGCCGCGCGCAGCACCTGATTGATCTGGGAATAGGTTACGTTGAAGACATGGGACGCCGTGAGCGCGCTGCCGTCGGCGAGCACGACCCTCGCCCGCTCAGGGCCATCGTCCAGATGCTCGACCCGCGCGCCATAGCGGCGGATGACGTTGAGGCGGTCGAGCCGCTCGTCGAGCAATGCGCGCAGCCGCGCATAGTTGAAGGCGAACTCTCGGCAGCGAAACGACGCTTCGATCATCGTGTCGTCGAACAGCGCAGCCTCATGCGGGCGCGCAGGCTCGATGGGCGCACCCATATTGCGGAACATCTTGTAAAAGCGCCCCGCCGAGACCTTCGAGCGCTGCCGGGCCACCGCATAGAGCATCTGAAAATCGTCGACGATCGCATCCGGAAAATCCGCCGCGAACGTCTCGTGCAGGGTCATGGATTTAAGCGCGGTCAGAAAGCTGCGCGGATAGTGAAAGCCGGTGTGAATGCGCGCCTGATTAACCCGGGAGGCGCGCTCCAGCAGACCCTCGCCCGCCTCGACGAGAATGACCTTTTCGCTCAGTGAGCGGAGAAAAAGCGCCAGACAGCAGCCGTAAAAGCCGCCGCCGATGATCAGGAAATCAGCATCGGTGTCGTGCGGGGCGCTCATGACCGGGCCCCGCCGGCCTGTTTGGCCGGTACTATCGCACCCTGGGCCGCCGGGCGGCGGACCGGCTCGGGCGCGCCGCGTTGCGGAAGCTCGGCCACGCTGACATCGACATTGAGGTCGTGCACGTCACCGAACAGATCCACATTGCTGTATTCGTCGACGATGACATCGCCGAGTGCGGGCTCCAGCCGGTCGATGATCTTCTGCATGCCCATGGATATGCCGAGAAGCGCGCACCCCAGAAAACCTGCGATCATGCTTTGGGTCAGCGATGTCGAGAACCAGCCCGGCTGGACGTCCGAATAGGTCAGCCAGACAATGACCGCATAAAGGGCGTAGACGGCGGAAACCAGCACCATGACGCTGGAGAGCAGCGCCACGCCCATGAGGACCGTCGGCGCCGCGTTGACCATCAGCTTGTGCATCAGGAACAGGCGGCGGCCGATCTTGCGCGCGTCGCGCTGCATGGCGTCAGTCGGCCGGATCGGGATGCGGCGCACAGGCATGCCCTCATTGCGCGGCGGAAAACGCAGCGCAAGATCCTGCTCGGGATGGGCCAGGAGACGGTTCAGCAGCGTGCGCGGAAAGGCGGCCGTGAGCATGTCGAGCGGCGAGACGCGGAACCCGCTCACCGCACCGAAGGCCTTGAAGAGCGGGGCCGTGTGGCTGGGCTCGTCGCGCGAACACACAACGACGGCGCTGTCATGCACCGCGCGCTCGATGAGTCCGAGGAGATCGACGGCGTCGCATTCAGCGGTCTCGGTCAGGATCACAATGTCGCCGATGGCCTCAGCGGCCGCGACCGACCGGCGACGGTAATAGCCCGACGCGCCGCGCACGCGCAGCACACGGACATTCTTGATTTCCATGGCGCAGCGGTCGAAAAACGCCTTGGCGTTCGACCCCGTATCGGCGACGAGCAGCACTTCCCAATACCGGAACACCCGCCCGACAGCCGCCGCGGCCCGGCGGACGGCGGCAAAGGCCTCCTCGCTGGGGGTGATTTCGGCAAAACAGATCGACACCAGAAGGTCCTCGCGCTTGGCCGGAGGCAGGCTCATGGCTGACGCCCCGCTTGCTGCTCCGCCTGCGCGCGCGCCGCCATCAGCCGGCCGAGCGCTGCATCGACGGCGGCGACCGCCCCACCCTCAACCGCGCGCATCTCGATCGAAACCCAGCGTTTGTAGCCCTCGCGGCCCAGGGCGCTCAGCAGCCGTCCGGCCTCGCCCGAGTCGCGCGGCGCCGGAGCAAGGTGCGGCTCGCTGACATGAACATGGGACGTGCGCGCCAGACCGGTGCGCGCATAGTCGCCGACCCGGTCGAACGCGTCATTCATGTGCAGCGCGCCAATGTCGAAATTGAACGTCACCGCCGGATGGTCGACGTACCCGACAAAGCGAAGCGCGCTGTCGAAATCGGTCAGGAAATTCGCGCCATAAGCCGCCGGGTTCGGTTCCATCGCGATCACCGTGCCCTTGGCGGCGGCCGCATCGCCCAGCCGCCGGAACAGATCGGCAGCCAGATCGAACGCAGCGTCCAGGCTCATGCCGTCCGGCACCACGCGCTGCTTGGGCGAGCCCATCACGAGATTGGGAATGTCGATCCGGCCCGCAAGATCGATGGCCCTGCGGAGCCCGGCCCCGAACGCTTGGCGTTCGTCTTCGCTTCCGAACAGCGCGGCCCCCTGAACCCCGAACAACAGCGACTGCATGGAGACGAGCGTCAGGTCGAATTCGGATAGTTCGTCATACATCGCCGTGACGGCGGCATCGGATGGCGCAAACGGGTCCGTTTCGTCCGGGAACAGAAGACCCGGCGCGATCTCCAGCCCCTTGGCGCCGTGGCGCTGCATCACCGCGTAGACGTTGCGGCGCTCCGCCGGCGCCCAAGCGATATTGGAAACTGCGATCTTCAAGCCGCACGAGCCTCCTCATAAAAGCGCTTGAGCGCGGCGATGACCGAGGGGCGATCCTGGATATAGTCACCCGCCCCGCCGAACAGCGCGCCGTGGCACGTGCGCATGTCCTCGCCATAGAGCCGCGCGCCCGTGCTCTCCAGCGCCGCGCCGGTGAGCGCCCGATAGAGATCGCCGGTCCGAACCGGTTCGGGCGCCAGATGCACGAGCGGCAGGTCATTTTCGATCGCCCGCGTGATGTCGTCGGCGAGCCGCGCCAGCCCGTAGAACTGGAACGTACTGTCCTGATGGGTGAAGTTGAGCGCGGTAAAGCCGATCTCGAACAGCGCGTCCGTCAGTGCCTGCTGCGCGCCGCTTTTGGCGAGCACCTGCCGGTCGCAGGCATGCATGCCGACATCGTCCTTCCAGACATAGACCGACTGAAGCAGCTGGGCCGCATTGTCCGGGAGATGGATCTCCAGCTCGGCGAATTTGTCCGGTGTCAGAAAAGCCGGTACCGGATTGAGCATGTCGAAGATGAAGTTCTTCTTGAGATCGTGCCCGAAAAGCGCCGGAAGCCGGAGAATATGACAGTGCTCGAAGCGCTCGGCGCAGGCCTCCTCGAGAAGCCGCCGGTTGCGGCCATAGGCTTTTTCGGTCTCGAAGCGTGTTGTGGACTCGTCATAGCCGGCCTCGGCGCTGTCGAGCACCGCGATGGTGGAGACAAGCACGAAAGAACGGGCTTCGAGACGCTCCAGATGGCCGATCAGGTCCCGGATATTGGCTTCGTCGCGCTCGGGGAACTTGTTGGCTTGCCACATGGTGGCCGGCGCGGCCGCGCACACCACGGTGCCGTAGCGCCGCCCCGCGCTGTCGGGAATCGTCTTGGAGTTGAACAGGGCGTCGAACTGCCGCTGGCGCAGCAGATTGGAGCCGACAAATCCCGTATGGCCAATCAATGCATCCATAAGAACGGGTCCAGTCTTTGGGTGGTCGGCGGCGGGAAGGAACCAGCGCGCATTCAGCACCGGCCATTGTTCGTCAGAAGCACGCTGTTCGCTTTATTGTCAAGGCAGCGCCTGGGGTTAGCGTGCATTTGCACATTGGCGCCAGCCGCTCGTGCCCGTTTGCGTGGCAGCCGCTACAGGCGACCCAGGCGTATTTGGACAAGGCTTGGAATGGTAGGCGCGGCGGGACTCGAACCCGCGACCCTCAGATTAAAAGTCCGATGCTCTAGCCAGCTGAGCTACGCGCCCGCACGAGCAGACCGGGCGGTCCGCGTTGTGAGAGGGCCGCACGCTACTCAGGCGGCGCCCCCCGGTCAAGCCATGGCTGCGGGGCTTTGGCCGCCAGGGTGCCGCAGGCCCCGCGCGGGCCGTGGACCGTCAGAGATCCAGGAGCCCGCTGCCCTGTTTGGTCGGATTGGAGCGCACCGGCGCCGGTGACGATTCGGCCCGCATGCTGAAATCGCCGTCGCCGCCTTGGCCGCCGCGCCCCTCGCCGTCCCCGTCATCGCCGACCGGCCCGATCGACGCCTTGCGCGCCAGCACCACCCGCGTTTCCTTGCGGGCCGCGTCGGCGGCGTCTTCTTCGGCCTGACGCCGGGCATCGCCGGCGGCATAGCGCTCGGCAAACAACTCGGCGACCAGATTCCGGCTGTAGCGCTCAGGCTTGGCCCCGCCCGGCGGGACCGAATGCACGGTCTTGTCGGTGCGGAACAGCGGCTCGACGACAGGGCGGCGGTTCGGTGTGTCATCGCCCAGCGGCACCAGCGGTTCAGTGCCGGGGCGGGCCTGCGGTGGTTTGCGATCGCTCATGCCTTGCTCCTCACACTTCCTGCGGCACGGTCGGTGCACGCGAATCCTTGATCCAGCGGAACGCGTCATTGGTGAGCACCGCCACATCGATATCGCCGCCGACCGTCTCGATGGTCATACCCATTTCCTGCTGAAACGCATTGAGCCGCACCAGCATCTCGGCGGTCTCGGCCATGTCGCCTTCCGGCAGGCTCTCCACCGCCATCAGGATAGGATGGGTGTGGATTTGGTACTGATACTGGTCGAGCCGGTCGAGAAACGCATTGATCAGCTCGACGATCTCGTCATCCGAATAGCTCTCGGCGAATTTGCGGCGCTGCTGGCGCGACAGGCTCGGCAATTGATTGATCGTGCGGTCGCGCACGCCAACGGTCAGATCGATGATCTGGTCGAGCAGATAATCACGCATCTCCTCGTCCATGCCGGTCAGAAAGGTGTGGATCATCCTGTCCTGCGCGAAGGGCGCGATGATCACCGGGTCTTCGGAGTTGATCAGCTTATGGTTCGAGACCCGGCGGCGCAGTTTTCCCTCGACGGCGATGCCGACCATATAGGCCTTCATTTCCGGCGTGATCTGACGGGCGCCATAACCGGTGAACACAAGACCGGTATTGGGAAAAAAGTCGGGGAAGAAATCCCGGGTGACGGCCAGATGGGCCATGTCCTTCAGGCGGCGCACCGTCTCCTTATCCATGTCGATGGAGCCGAAGAACTCGTTGATCAGGCCGTTGATGTCGCCCTCATGGCGCCGCAGCAGAGTCTCGCCGGTGCGGTCGTCGAACCCGCCCAGAGTAGCGCGCGGCTTGTCGTCGGCGGTCAGAGTGACATCGCGCATGACCCGCTCGGTGGCGAGGGCGACCACATCGCGCATGGTGCGCGGGCCGTTTTTGCTCGGCTCGGCCTTTTCCTGCTCGACGATGTGATTGACGTTATGCCGCACCCAGTCGTAAAGGCCGGTCACATAATTGAGATAGGCCCGGGTCTGCACCTGCTCGTTGAAAATCTCCTCATAGGAGTCGAGATAGGCGAGAAAATCGTCCGCGTAGCCCTCGACCGTGTCGAACACCTGATCGCCGCGCTGGCGCCGGTAGTTCACGATGATCGGCCCCCAGGCCATTTCCATGATCTCGGCCGACCCGTAAATCATCAGCGAGACCGGCTGGACTTCGGACAGGGCGAAGAGTTTGCGCACGCCAAGCCGCGTCTTCGCGTTGCCCAGACCATCGGTGATGGTCATCGCGCTGTCTGAGGCGCAAGCGGCGCCCTTGTTGTTCATCACCACGACGAGGGACGTCATCGGTTGGTCATCCCCTCTTGCTGCTCTCCACGTCTTCAGCGACAACGATAGCTCATCGGCGGCGCGGGGGCATAGTCCGGATTGCCGCCCCGACCGCTAATGGGGGCAGCGGCACCGATCATGTCGAATTTTCTTCCGCCGCGGCCAGCCCGGCGTCCCGCTGCGCGCATCTTCGCGGTTCTGTGCGATCTGAGTGTTGCCGCCGGCGTGTTGAGTGCCCTTCTCATCTATGCCCCCGGCCCGGTCTATCCCTTTAATCTGGTGACCAATTTTGCCGGTCAAGGCGCGATTCTGGCGCTCGCCGCGGCCGTCGTTTTTCTCATGCTCGGGATGAGAATCCGGGCCAGTGCCATGGGGATCGTCGCTCTGGCGGCCGGTCTTGCGGTGGTGCCTTATTTGATGGGCCTGCCGCGTGAGGGCGTACCGGTGGGCGCCGGCGATGGTCTTGTCCGGATCATGTCGGCCAATATCCATGCCGATGCGCGCACGCTGAGCCGGCTCGCGGCACAGGCCAAGGCCCAGGACATCGACATTCTGATTCTTCAGGAAACCCACCGGATCGAGCCGGACCTGCTGCGCCGGACTCTGGCGGCCTATCCCCATGTGACCGAGAGCACGGTCGGCATTCAGGGGGCCGCGGTCGCCTTTTCGAAGATCCCGTTCGAGGCGCGCTTTGCGCCCGGGGGCAAGGTCCGCCGGGTTCTGCAACTGGATCTGCGGGCGTCCTCGGGCCGCCGGTTCACCGTGCTGGCGGCCCATGCCACCTCACCGGTCAACGGCGCGCGGCTCAGCGAGCGCGACGGTGAGCTGTACGCGATGGCCGATTTGGGCCGCCGGGTCGACGGGCCGCTCATCATTGCCGGGGATTTCAACGTCACGCCCTGGACCCCCTCCATGCGGGCCGTGGAGCGCGCGAGCGGCACCCGGCGCGTGCCCAGTGCCTGGCTGCCCACCTGGCATCATCCGGTCCTGCCCATCGGTCTGCCGATCGATCACCTTTACGTGTCCGGGGATATCACCGTGGCGGATTGGACCGTCGGTCCCGATATCGGGTCGGATCATCTGCCGGTCAGTGCGGTGCTGATCTTACCCGAGTAGCGCGCGCTGATCCTCCAGCGCCGCGCGCAGTGCGCCGAGGCTGGCCTCCATGGGTCGGATCCGTTTGGGCCGGTCGAGCAGCGCGGCCAGCGGCGGTGCCGGATCGATCCGTCTGCCGATGATCGGCTCGACCACATCCGGGAACTTCGAGGCATGGGCGGTCGCTGCGACGACCCAGGGCGCCGCCCGGTCGTCTGGCGACAGACGGGCATGCGCGACCAGACCCACGGCGGTATGCGGGCACCACACCCGGCCGGTCCGGCGATAGGCATCTCCAATGGCCGACTCGATCAGCGCATCGGACACCCAGTCCGCGCCGATACCAAAAGCCGTGAGATCGTCGCTGCCGGCCATGTGGGTCAAGCGTTCGAAATTGCTCGGTGCACCGACATCCATGGCATTGGCCTGGGTCGGCACGGACGCGCGCGGCTCATAGCGCGCGGTTTCGAAATAGTCCGCCACCGTCCGGTTGGCGTTCACCGCACAGATGATCCGGCCGATGGGCAGACCCATGCGCTTGGCCCACACGGCGGCAAGGGCATTGCCCAGATTGCCGGTCGGCACAATGACATTGACCGGCGCCCGCCCCTGGCGCGCGACCACCAGCGCGGCCCAGGCGTAATAGCTCATCTGGGCCATCAGGCGCGCGATGTTGATGCTATTGGCCGAGGTCAGATGAAAGTCGCTCCGGAACGCCGGATCGTTGAATGCCTGTTTGACCAGGGCCTGACAGGTGTCGAAATCGGGCCGGACCGAGAGGGTCGTCACCGTGTCCGACCAACAGGCCAGTTGATGTTCCTGGAGCTTCGACACCCGCCCCTCGGGATAGAGCACCGCGACCCGGGCTTCGCTCGCACCGTCGAAGGCCGCCGCGACCGCGCCGCCGGTGTCGCCGCTCGTCGCCACAAGGATGGTGAACGGCGCATCGCCCGGTTTCTTCAGGCGGCGCAGACACTGGGCCAGAAAGCGCGCGCCGAAATCCTTGAACGCCGCCGTCGGCCCGTGGAACAGCTCCAGCACCGCAAGATTTGGGGCCTGCGGATCGGGTGTATCGAGACCCACGGGAAACGAGAACGCCTCCCGGCAGATGGTCTCGAGAGCGTCCTCCAGCACATCGCCTTTGAAAAACGGGGCGAACAGCGCGGCGGCAATCCGCCAGAGCGGCCAGTCGGGGTCGAGCGTATCGGGGTCGATGGCCGGCAGGGTTTCGGGCAGATACAGGCCGCCATCGGGCGCCAGCCCGGTCATGATCGCCTCGCTCAAGGAGACGGCGGGCGCCTCGCCCCGTGTACTGATGAGTTTCATGATCGGCCAAGGTCCACGCGCGGAGTGTCCGTGCCCGCGATCAATTCCGCACCCGAACCATCGACCGGAGCGCGATAGAGCCGGTGCGTCAAAGCCGCTTCGCGCAGGGCCGCTGTAAGGGCCTGTTCCACCGCCGGTGCGGCATCGGCGGGTGCCCAGGCGAAAATCGACGGTCCGCTCCCGGACAAGGAACAGCCGATCGCCCCGGCGTCGAGCGCGGCGGCCTGGGCCGCGCCCAGCACCGGCACCAGATGGCGGCGCTGCGGCTCGATGAGGACATCCTTCAGGCCCGCGCGCAGCAGACCGAGATCGCCGCTCATGCAGCCGGCCATGAACAACGCCACATGACGCGAATGGAGCACCGCCGTCTCCAGCGGGACGGTGGCGCTGAGCACGCCGCGCGCCATCCGGGTCTCGATGGCGATATCCGGATGCACGAGAAGGCAGACCAGATCCGCCGGCACCGGCAGCGGCACGATGCGCACCGGATCGTCTGACCGGGCCAGCACCAGCCCGCCGTAAAGGCTGGCGGCCACATTGTCGATGGTCGGCGGATCGGTGGAGGCGCGCTCGCCTTCGAAGGCACATTCGAGCAGGGCCTCGCGGTCCAATGGGGTCTCCAGCAGCGCATTGACCGCCACCGCGCCCGCTACGGCCGAGGCCGCCGATCCGCCCATGCCCGAGGCGAGCGGTACGCCTTTCTCGATATCGAGCACGGCGCCGAACCCGGCCCCGGACCGGCTCAGGACCGCATCGGCGGCGCGTAACGCCGTGTTTCGGGGTGTCTCATGGGGCAGCGACGCAAGCAGACCGGACACCGCGCCCAGGCGTACGCCGGTCTCGGTAACCCGATGGGCCGTCACGGTGTCGAAGGCGACCGGAAAGGCCTGGCCCAGAATGTCGAACCCCACGGCAACATTGCCGATGCTGGCCGGGGCGCGGGCCCGGGCGGCGGCGGGGGCTGGAGCGGGCTGGGCCATCGTCTCTCCGGACAGGGCTGAAACAGAGGGTCCCGTGCGGGATGGTACCGGCCGGGACGAGGCACGGTCCCAGGATTTTTGTGCGGACTCAACCCTGAAGACGCGGCATCCTTGCCAGCCCGCATGGGGGCTGGCGCGCGGGCCGGACCTGCCGTATTGCAAGCCCCTCGCCCGGCCTTTCCACAACACC
>CAZHDI010000047.1:10076-23716 GCA_964531285.1 uncultured Alphaproteobacteria bacterium
TCCACAACACCAAGGCACATCCGGTATGCAGGACCTTCACCACTCTGTCGCGTTCGATGTGATCGAAACCGAAATCGCCGGCCTGCGCCGTCTGGCCGAGAGCCTGGACGAGCGCTTTTCCAAGGCGGTGGACATGCTCGACCGGGTGAAGGGCCGGGTGATCGTCTCGGGCATCGGCAAAAGCGGACATGTGGGGGCGAAGATCGCCGCGACTCTGGCCTCGACCGGCAAACCGGCCCAATTCGTCCATGCCGCCGAGGCCTCCCACGGGGATTTGGGCATGATCATGCCGGAGGATGCCGTGCTGGCCCTGTCGAAATCCGGCGAGACCGCCGAACTCCACGATCTGGTGGGCTATACCCGGCGGTTCTCCATCCCGCTGCTCAGCATCACGGCCGATGGTGGGAGCACGCTGGCCCGCCAGTCGGACCTGACCCTGGTGCTGCCCGACGCGCCGGAAGCCTGTCCCAACGGCCTGGCCCCCACCACCTCGACCACCATGATGATCGCCCTGGGCGACGCCCTGGCCATTGCCTTGCTGAAGATCCGCAACTTCTCGGCGCGCGATTTCAAGGAGTTTCATCCGGGCGGGCGGCTCGGCGCCCAGCTCATGCGCATCGGCGACATCATGCACAGCGGCGAGGCCATGCCTCTGGCACACACCGACACGCCGATGTCGGAAGCCCTCGTGACAATCAGCGCCAAGCGGTTCGGCTGCGTCGGTATCGTCGATGACAGCGGCCGGCTGATCGGCATCGTGACGGATGGCGATCTGCGGCGGCATATGAGCGCCGACCTGATGGATCGCACCGCAGGGTCGATCATGACCACCGCGCCCAAGACCGGCGTGCCCACCATGCTGGCGGCCGAGGCGGTGAATTTCATGAATGCCAATAAGATCACGGCGCTGTTCGTGGTCGAGGACGGGCGGCCTGTGGGGATTCTGCATCTCCACGATGTGCTGCGGGCCGGGGCGGCGTGACGGCCAGAAATCCGCGGATGAGATCCTGCCGCGCCGCCGTGTAGGCCGCGTCCCAGACCGCCAGATGCCCCAGCGGCGCAGGGTCGTGGACATGGCGCACCCCGGGAATGGCGCGCAGAAAGGCGAGGTCCGCGTCTGGCGCGAAGGGGTCGTCCGCCGCCGTGAACACCAGTGCCTCCAGATGGGCCAGACCCGAGATCCCGGCGATATCCTCGGCCCGGTCCCGCATGATGCCCCGCCCCACCGGGTGACCGCTCGCCGCGCTGGCGCGGTTTTGCGCCAGGGGGCCATGACAGGCCGGCGCGAAGGCAAGCTGGCGCAAAGGGCGCTCGGGCTGGCTGGCGGCCATCAAGAGCCCGGCCCAGGCCCCGCAGGACTGCCCGGCCAGAACGATGGCCTCGCGGGGCACGCCGGCCGCGATCACCCGGTCAACGGTCTGTGTCAGCGCCCGGGCGCGCCGATCAACCTTGCGCTCCCCGCTTCCGGTCACAAATTGGACAGTTGAGGAGAGAGCGGCGTCGCAGGTGCGGTAAATCCGAACGATCCGGCTGCCCGCGCGGCGCCCGTCGAGATCGGCGATGCCGGGCGGCACGCCGGGGCATGTGTCGGTCTGGTATTCGTCGCGGCTGCCATGGGACCAGATCAGCACCAACGGGGCGGGTGTTCTGGCTAGGGTATCGTCCCCGGCGAGAAAGCCCGCCGGGCGGTGCGGTACACAGGCGGTCAAAACAGCCAGGACGGCTATTGCGGGCGCCCGGCCCATGGTCCATGTCAAAATGGGAAACATGCCAATCGCTTAAGCGTCATCAGCCGAAACTTTTTCGATGCGGGTCGTAAGGCCCGCCAAGCCCTGTTCTAACCGAGGCGCCCTGCCCCATGGTCCTGTCGTTCCTGAAAAAAACGCTCGCTAAAGATGCCGCCGCGCGCACCCCGCCCGGGCAGCGGATTTATGCGGTCGGCGACATTCATGGCCGGGCGGATCTCCTGGACCGCCTGATGGCCGGGATCGAGAAGGATCTGGCCAGCTTCAAGGGCGAGCGGTTTCATCTGATTTTCCTGGGCGATTATATCGACCGCGGGCCGGACAGCGCAGCGGTGATCGACAAGCTGATCGGTATTCAGAAACGCATGCCGACCGCGCGGTTTCTGATGGGGAACCACGAGGAGGCCATGCGCCGCTTCATGGACAATCCTCTGCGCGAGGAAGCCTGGCTCGATTATGGCGGGGTCGAAACGCTGGAAAGCTACCGGGTCGCCCCGCCCATGCCGCGCCAATCCCAGGAAGCCCTGATGGCGTGCGGCTCGAACCTCGTCAAAAAGCTGCCCGAGGCCCATCGCCGGTTTTTCGACCGTCTGGAGTTGTGCCTGACCCTGGGCGACTATTTTTTCTGCCATGCGGGCGTGAAGCCGGGCGTTCCCCTCGATGAACAGGACCCAGCGGACCTTCTTTGGATCCGGCAGGAGTTTCTGTCCTCCGACTGGGAGCCGGGCAAGGTCATCGTGCACGGTCACACGCCTAGCGAGGAACCCAGCATCGGGCCATGGCGAATCGGCGTCGATACTGGCGCCTACGCAACGGGGCGGTTGACCTGCGCGGTTCTCGAGGACGACGACCGGCGGTTTTTGTCGACCGCGCCGCGCCATGGCTGAGGGCGCGCAGCCTGTTCGGCGCCCGGGTTCCATGCTAGACGCTGGCAACCCGGCCGGGCGCCTGCCCGGAGCCGGCAAGGATCAAAAGGGCGCCCGAGGCGCCAGGGAGACATCGCACGCATGACGGTGTTAGTCACGGGAGCCGCCGGTTTTATCGGTTTTCATACCGTCCGGGCCCTCCTGGCGCGGGGCCGGCGCGTCATCGGCGTCGACAATCTCAGCGACTATTACGACCCGGCTCTCAAAGAAGCCCGTCTGGCGCAGATCGACCGGCATAACGGGTTTCTGTTCCGCCGCGCCGATATCGCAGATGCCGATGCCATGATGGCGCTGGCCGAGGATTTTCCGGACATTGACGGTATCGTTCATCTCGCCGCCCAGCCCGGCGTCCGGTATTCGCTCGATCACCCTTATCTTTATGTGCGCTCGAATGTGCTCGGCCATGTCACGGTGCTGGAACTGGCGCGCCGGCTGCCGCAGCTCAAGCACATGGTCTATGCCAGCTCCTCTTCCGTCTACGGCGCGAATGAGCATGAGCGGTTCTCGGTCGAGGACCGCACCGATCAGCCCACCAATCTTTACGGCGCGACCAAGAAGGCCGACGAGCTGATGGCGCATGCTTATTGTAATCTGTTCGATCTGCCGATGACCGGTTTGCGCCTTTTCACCGTCTACGGACCGTGGGGCCGGCCCGACATGGCGGTCTACAGCTTCGCCAATGCCATCATGAAGAACGAGCCGATCACCGTGTTCAACGATGGCGAGATGTGGCGGGACTTTACCTTCGTCGATGACATTGTGGACGGCATCCTGCGGGCCCTCGACACGGTTCCGGCCGGGGAGCGGCCGAATGCGCTTTTCAATCTGGGCAACAGCCGGCCGGTAAAGGTGCTCGATCTCATCGAGAAGCTGGAGCAGGCGCTGGAGCGCAAGGCCCAAATCACCTTCGCGCCCATGCAGCGGACCGAGATGCTCTCGACCTATGCGGATGTGGATGCCACCCGCGCCGCGCTGGGCTATGAGCCGCGCACCAGCATCGATCTTGGGCTGACCCGCTTCGTCGAGTGGTATCGCGGCTATCACGGGCACTGATCGTCTCACCCATGATCACATGAAAAACGGGGCCGCGCGGGCCCCGTTTTGCGTTCCGATACGCCGTGCGGACCGTCTAGATCTGCAAGCGGAGATTCATGCCGAGGACGTGCTGGTTGTAGTCCTGGCTGTCGATGTTCGAATTCCGCTTGGTGAAGTCATAGCCGGCTTCGACGCTGGCCCGGCGATTGATCAGCACCGTGGCGGACAGGCCGCTTGAGACAATGGTGTCGTTCCGTTCAATCAGGCCGGCGCTGGTGTCGGTCTCATATTTATCGCGCGACCAGCCCACGCTCGGTGTCACGATGATGTTCCGGCGCAGTTCATAATCCGCGCTGGCATTGACGCCCGTGGCCAGACGGCCCGAGGCGCCCGGCAGGATCGTATCCTCGACCGAGCGGTTGACGCGCAGATTGGCGGTGAGCAGGGGCGAAGGATACCAGGTCAAGCTGGTCCCGAAGGTCACGCCGTTGACGTCATTGAGATCCTGGGCGGCGGCCGTCGGCTGGCGCTCGTATTTCTGGGTCAAATACCCCGCGAATACTTCACCGGTGACCAGATTGGTGACCTCGGTCTGAAGGCCGGCATTGACCTCGTAGCCCTTGGAGTCGCGGTTATTGCCGCTGCGGTCCACATTGTCCTGGAAATCGCGGTTATTGATCGAGCCGCGCACAAAGGCCGTGTAGCCCGGCGAGAATTCATACCCGACGCGGGCGGTTGCCTCGACGGTGCGCTGATCCCGGTCACCGTTCTGCTGAATGCCGCCGCCGATCAGATCCACATCTTTATACTTGCTGTAGGTCGCTTCGATACCGGTCGAATAGGTCAGCCGGTTGAACCCGGATTGCACCGTGACCCCGGCTCGGGTCGTCGTGAACTCGGTCGGCTCCTCGGCGCCTGCGGGCGATTCCGGATCGCCGCGACCTTCATTGCCTTTTTGCCAGCCGGCATCCACCGACACCGAGGTCTGGCCGCCGATATCCAGGCGCCCGAAGCCGTTGGTCTCGATATCGGTGTTGTTGTCGTCGGCGGTTGCGCCGTTCAGGAAGAAATCGCTGTCGCTGCCGACATCGAATTGAAGCGCATGGCGCGACCAGGTCGACTGGATCTCAAGGTTCGGCGCGATGCTGTAGAAGAAGCTGTCGTCGACGATGCCCTTGGGCGCGTTGCGCGGGTTGCTGTCGTACCCGGTCTCCTGGTCGACCGTCGGATACAGCATGAAGCTGCCGGCGCGGATCCCGATGGGATCATATTCCGGACGCTGCCGGTTGCGCACCCCGTCATCCGCGACCGTTTCGCCAAAAGCGCTGCGGCTCTGGGCATAAGCGGGCGTTTCAAAAGCGATCGACGCCATCGAAACCATGAGTGCCGGCGCGATGCCGCGATAGAGTGACTTGATCATTTCGACCCCGTTTTACTCTCAATCAAGAACCGTCAGATCAATGCGGCGGAGGACGTGGCGCAGCCACAGGCATCGACGCTACGGCAGTGGACAGTTCATCGGTGTGGTCCGGCCTGGCAGGCCTCGCTTAAGACGGCGTGCACCAAGCCGGGACATAATGCGATCCGAAACGCCAACTGATCCGAAGTGGGACAATGGCGCCCGAACCTTTGCAACAGCGATAGAAGGGTACTCCTACCGGGTTGGTTAACAGCAACGACCGTGCCAAGCCTGGGCCGATCACTTTTCACGGTCACGGGCGTCACCAGCCCCGGATATCAGAAAATCCGTTCCGGAACCCTAATGACATCGCCGGGCATGATGGGCACGACCGAACTCGCCGGTACGGCAACTTCCTCGTCCTGACCGCCCCTGCGGGTGATGAACACCCGCCGCCGGTTGGCCCGATAGGTAAAGCCACCCGCCGTGGTGACGGCCTTCACGATGGTCATGCCCGGCTCATACGGGTACTGGCCGGCATTGTTGACCTCACCCAGAATGTAAAACGGTCGATAGGTCGCGACCTCAGCGTTTACACGCGGATTGACCAGATAGCCGTCGGCGAACCGCTCCTCGACCTGCCGTTCGAACTGGCGAACGGTGAAATTGAGCACCTGCACTTCACCGATCAGCGGCAGGGACACGACACCCGCCGCGTCGACCTCATACTCGCCGGACAGATCGTCCTCGCCGTACACGGTGACGCGAATGCGGTCGTTCGCCCCGAGCCGGTATTCGTCCAAGGTGGTGTTCTCGAGCATGGACAGACCATCGTCGTCATCGGCGCGAACCTCGGTCGGCATCAACGTCGCCGCGCCAAGGGCGCAGACGGCGGCCAGCGCGACCAGGCGCACGGCCTTCAGAACGGGGGGAAAGCTTTGCAGCCGCGGAAAACCCATGATCGAAAACACCCTTATTCGGTGGTGAAACCCCGGCGCCGATCCCTCCGGTTCCCTTAAGGTCCCCATCGGTTTCCTGTGCCGTTACCATCCGCCCCCATGCCAAACCTGACCGGCAGGCTCCCGCAATCGTTGCAATCGGGTAACCACCCACGGTTGGTCTTGCGTAAAAGAACAACGAAGTCAACCGGAAGGCCGGATGATTGTCCGGACTGTCCAATGGACGTACGGCAACAATTAGGCTGATGCTACCGATGACCAAGTTGTGCAGATGATGGACGGATCTTTAGACTGAGATGAATTGCTGTCACAACGGCCTCGGCCCTGTTGACCGTCTCTCATTTGTCGTACACCTCGCCCATGACCGCGCCAACGGACCACGCATCTGCCGCTTCGACCAAGACGGACCGGGCCTCCGGTCCGTGGCTGTTCCTGTTGGCCCATTCGCTGGATCCCGACGCCAACCGCCTTGCCGCCGACAGCGTGCGTCTGCTGCGCGACCGGGGCCATACGGTCCATCCGGTGGTGTTCCGGGCCGATCCGTCCGGACTGCCCGCCTGTTTGAGCGACGCGGTTCTGCTCAATCCGGTGTCGCCCGTCCGCGATCCGGCCCATGTCGGGCTGTTCCGTACCCTGAGCGATGCCCGGGCTCTGGGCGCGACGATCCGGGCCATGCGCCCCAAGGCCGTGGTCGCCTTCCAGCGCGAAGCCAATCTGATCGGCATGTGGGTCGCCTGGTGGACCGGTGTCGCGCATCGGGTGGCCGCGCACCGGGCCCTCAAACGCGGCGGCCGGGCACCGGGGGGGATCGCCGACGCGGTGCTCGGGTCCATGGGGATTTACAGCCGCGTGATGGTGGCCTCGCACGCGGTGCGCAGTGCGTTTCAGACCCATCCCCGGCCCTATCGCAAGCGCATCGATGTGATCTACCCGGCCCTGCCCGCCGAACCGGCGGACCCGCCCACCCAGCGCGATGCCCGGCGCACCCTGGGGCTGTCGTCGGGCGCGCGCATCCTGCTGGCACGGCGCCGGCCGGGACGGCCCGACAGTCTGGCCTTTCTGCTCGCCATTCTCGAGGCGTTGCCCAAGGTTCAACTGGTGCTCACCGGCGACCCGGACCCCGACAGCGAGATCGCCGCCGAGTTGAAGGCCCGGCGGCTCGTCAACCGCGTGCGCCTGATGCCGACCCCGGCGCCGGAGGACCGGGCGGCGCTCTACCGGGCGGCGGATCTGTTCGTCGAACCGGCCCGCCAGACGCCCGCGCCGGAGGGCATGCTGGAGGCGTGCCGCAGCGGTCTGCCGGTGATCGCGGCGGATTTTCCGGTTCAGCGTGAAGCGTTGGTCGGCCCCACGGGGCTCGAAGGCGGCGTGCTGATGACCAGCACGGACCCTGAAGCGTGGGCCGATGTCATCGACGGCCTCTTGCGCGATCAGGCCCGGCGCGCCGATCTGGGCAGCCAGGCCAGCGATCATGCCCGGGCCTATTCCCTGGAGCGCATGGCCGACGATCTGGAGCGCCTTTTGATGGCACGGTGACGGCCCGTCGCATCCGTCACGCAGTGGCGCATCGCCTTGCCGAACCGCCGGTTTTCAGTCCGGTGCCGGCGGGGCTGAGTTGTCAGGCCGGTGTGCCTCCTGTAGATAGCCGGGCAAGATGTCGACCGTCTTCAAAAAACGCGGAGAGCTTCAGCATGAGCGGTGCGCCGGTTCGCAAATTGGTTCTGCCCGTGGCGGGACTGGGCACGCGGGTTCTGCCCGCCACCAAGAGCATCCCGAAGGAAATGCTCCCCGTCGTCGACCGGCCCCTGATCGACTACGCCATCGAAGAAGCCCGCGCCGCCGGCATCGAGGAATTCATCTTTGTGACCGGGCGCAACAAGGCGGCCATCGAAGATTATTTCGACCATGTCTACGAGCTTGAGGACACGCTGGAGCGCAAGTCCAAAGCCGCTCAGATCGATGCGCTGCGCCCGACCGTGCCGCTGGCCGGGAACGCGATCTTCACCCGTCAGCAAAAGCCCTTGGGGCTTGGGCACGCGATTTGGTGCGCCCGGCGCATTGTCGGCAACGAGCCGTTTGCGATTTCCCTGCCCGACATGCTGGTCGATGCCCAGCCGTCCTGTCTGAGCCAGATGGTCGATGCCTACAACCGGGTTGGCGGCGGCAACATCATCGCGGTGGAAGAAGTCCCGCGCGATCAAACCGACAAATACGGGATCGTCGCGGTTTCAGGTGAAAAGGCGGGCGTGCACGAGGTTTCGGGGCTGGTTGAGAAGCCCAAGCCGGAAGAGGCGCCGTCTAATCTGATGATCCTGGGGCGGTACATCCTTCAGCCGGAAATCTTCACCTATCTGGAGAACCAGGGCCCCGGTGCCGGCAACGAAATCCAGCTCACCGACGCCATGGAGCGGATGATGGGCAACAGCCCGTTCTATGCGCTCCCATATAGCGGTGTGACCTACGATTGCGGCGACAAGCTGGGCTATGTCGAAGCCACCCTGGCCATGGGCCTTAAACACGGCACGCTCGGTTCGGATGTGCGGGCCATGGCGGAACGCCTCTTGCGCGATCTCTAAGCTAGCCCTTTGAGGTGCTTGCAGGCGGTTTCAAAGTGCAGCAGGGTCCCGGTATGATGCCGGTTTCGGGTCTTTGCCCGCGTCCCGGCCCGTCCGCCGCCACACGCGCGCGGCTTCGACTTTTCGACGACGGCCCGGCAAGCCGTCCCTTCTGTGCATGAGGTGATGATTATGCGCGTTGCTATGATCGGCACGGGCTATGTGGGCCTGGTTTCGGGCGCCTGTTTTTCGGATTTCGGCCATGATGTCGTCTGTGTCGACAAGGATGCCTCCAAGATCGACCGGCTGAAAAAGGGCGAGATCCCAATTTACGAACCGGGCCTCGACGCGCTGGTCGCCGACAATGTCAAAGCCGGACGCCTGTCCTTCACGACCAATCTGGCCGAAGCGGTACCGACGGCCGATGCGGTGTTCATTGCCGTGGGGACGCCCAGCCGCCGGGGCGACGGCTTCGCCGATCTGACATACGTGTTTGCCGCGTCCGAGGAAATCGCCGATTGCCTCGAGGGCTACACCGTCGTGGTCACCAAATCGACCGTCCCGGTCGGCACCGGGGCCGAAGTCGATGCCAAGATCCGCGCGCGCCGTCCGGAAGCCGATTTCGATGTGGCGTCGAACCCGGAGTTTCTGCGCGAAGGCAATGCGATCGACGATTTCATGCGGCCGGACCGGGTGGTGGTCGGTACGGACTCCGACCGGGCGCGCACGGTGATGCGCGAGCTTTATCGTCCGCTGTACTTGCGCGAGACCCCGCTCCTGTTCACCAACCGTGAAACGTCCGAACTCATCAAATATGCGGCCAACGCCTTCCTGGCGACCAAGATCACCTTCATCAACGAGATGGCCAATCTGTGCGAGCGGGTCGGCGCGGATGTGAAGGATGTGAGCAAGGGCATCGGGCTGGACGGGCGGATCGGGCGCAAGTTTCTTCATGCCGGGCCGGGCTTCGGCGGATCGTGCTTTCCCAAAGACACCCTCGCCCTGGTGCGCACCGCGCGCGATGCCGGCGCGCCAAGCCAGATCGTCGAGTCCGTCATCGATGTGAACAATGCCCGCAAGCGCGACATGGCCCAGAAGATCATCAAGGCGGCGGGCGGTTCGGTGAAGGACAAGACCATTGCGGTCCTCGGCCTGACGTTCAAGCCGAACACGGACGATATGCGCGACGCACCGAGCCTCGATATCATCCCGATCCTTCAGGAGAACGGCGCGACCGTCCGTGCCTTCGATCCGGAAGGCATGGAAGAGGCGAAGAAGCACTTCACCGATATCGAGTTCTGCCAGGATGCTTACGACACCATCCGGGAAAGCGATGTCACCGCCATCCTGACCGAATGGAACGAGTTCCGTGCGCTGGACCTTCAGCGGTTCAAGCAGCTTGTGCGCAAGCCCGTGCTGGTCGATCTGCGGAATATCTACGATATCGACCAGATGGGACAACTCGGGATCGAATACTACTGCGTGGGGCGCGGTCACATTTCGCCCAGCGCCTGAGGCGTCCCGCCCCATCCGTAGACGGACGATGAGACCTGCAAAGACATGCTCTTTGCAGGTCTTTTTCATTCAAATTTTCCGCGAAAACCGTTCAAGCCTTCGCCTCGCCTTTGAGACCCTGGCCACCCGGCCGCCCTAGCCTGTGCTCACTGATCATTGCTGGGGCGGTTCGATGATGAAACGGATATTCGGTCTTGCCGTAATTGGGTTTGCGGCCGGTTTGACGGGCTGTGCGGCAACGCCGCATCTTCCCGATGAGCGCTATCACGGCCACCGCGCCTCGCTGGCCCTCGGTGCCGAACGGGAGGCGGCGGCGGCGCCGGCGGCATGCCGGGGCCCGGTCAGGCCCGACGAGGGCCCCATCGATTTCTGGGACGCCGTGCCGAGCGAGTGGATTGCCGTGCCGCCAAAGCCGCAAACACCGTGCCTAAGCGTCTGACCGGCCTCAGGTCCTGCGCAGCCGGCGGCCAAGATCCCGGCAATAGCCGCGCACGTCGGCCGCCGTGACGGGCGCAAGACCGAGTGCGGAGGATTTGGTCATGTCGAGATAAAAGGCGTCCCGCGCGCCTTTGTCCTCGACCATGAGGTCTCCGGCGCCGAACCCCTCGATCACCCATCGGGCGATGTCCCCGGTGGGGACCGCAAAGCCCGCGCCGGCATTCCAGATGCCGCCGGGACGCGCGTCGGCCACGGCGGTCAGCAGGGACGCGAAGGCCGGGAACGGCAGAAAGTCCCGTTCCAGGCACGGGTCCATGTCATAGCGGACGGCGCCCTCTTCCTTCAGGCGGCGCAGGACCATGGCCATGAAGGTGCGCCGTCCCGGTTCGGGATATTCGAACGCCGTGATGTTGGCGAGGCGCAGGATGGTCGCCCGGTCGCCCAACCGGCCGGCGACCCGGGCCTCGGCTTCTGCCTTGTTGCGCCCATAGGGCGTTTCCGGCGCCAGCACGGCATCCTCGCGCGCGCCCCACTGGGCGGCCGGTCCATAGACCATCCGGGTGCTCAGCATCACCAGATGGGTTCCGGCCTCGGCGGCCCATCCGGCGATGCGGGTCTCGATATCGATATCCGGCGTGTAGGGATCGGTTTTGAAGCGCGGGTCGAGCGCGAAGACAATAACGCAGCCATAGTCTTCAAGATCCGCCGGGCCGGTCACCGTGTCATGCGAGACCGCCGTGACCGACGGCAGGGTCTGCCCGGCGCGCCAGTTTGCATAATGGCGCGCCAGGAGGCTTGTGCGTCCAATGACGAGCAGGCTCACGCCTTGAAGGTTCTCTCGACATAGGCGATGAGGTCGTCCACGCAGGCATCGACGCTGCAGGTCTCGGTATCGACCACGAGTTCCGGCGAGTCCGGCGCCTCATAGGGCGCGGAGATCCCGGTGAACTCCTTGATCTCGCCCGAACGGGCCTTTTTGTAGAGGCCCTTCGGATCGCGCTTTTCGCACGCTTCCACATCGGCCTTCACATAGACCTCGTGAAATTCGCCATGGCTCACCGCCTCGCGCGCGCGGTCGCGGTCGGATCGGTAGGGCGAAATGAACGCGGTGATGGCAATCGTGCCGGCCTTGGCGAAGAGGCCCGCGACCTCGCCCACGCGGCGGATGTTCTCGGCCCGGTCTTCCGGCGAGAAACCCAGATTGGCATTGAGGCCATGGCGGACATTGTCGCCGTCCAGCACGAAGACATTGTAGCCCTTGTCGAACAGCCGGGTTTCCAGTTCCACCGCCAGGGTGGACTTGCCCGCGCCCGACAGACCGGTGAACCAGATCACCCCGCCCTTATGGCCGTTGCGCTGGGCCCGGGCTTCCGGCGTCACCGTATGCGCGATCGCGGTGATGTTGGTGGCACGCTTGGTGATCAGGCCGCGCTGGTCCGCATAGCCTTCCATCGAAATGATGCCGCCGCCGGCAATGTCGTATTTATCGACCAGAACGAACCGGCCCGTCGTGGCCAGATGATCGAACTGATCGAGCGCCACGATGCGCTTGGCGCGCAGGATCACCTCGCCGACCTGGTTGCGTTCGACCATCTCGGCCTTGGCATGGCCCAGGGTCGAGGTGTCGATGATCTGTTCGATCTCCTGAACCGTGACCCGCGCCTCGCCGGTGGCGAGTTTCATCTTATAGGTCGCACCCTTGGTGAGCGGCTCCCGGCCCAGCCAGAAGATCCGCGCCCGGAACACGTCGGATTCCACCGGCGCGTCGTTGAGATGGGAGATGATCTCACCGCGTTCGATGAAGATCTGCTCGTCGAAGGTGATGCCGACCGATTGTCCCGCCGATGCTTTGGTGGGGGCTTCGAAGCCCGGGTCGGACGACCAGGCCTCGATGGATTTGACCCGCACGGTCTTATTGGAGGGCGAGACGATGATTTCATCGCCGACCGCGATCTCACCGGACTCGATCCGGCCCGCGATGATGCGGCGGTCATCGAATTTATAAACGTCCTGGACCGGCAGACGCAGGGCGCGGTCCACGGGGGCCTTCCGGCTGCGGAAGGAATCGAGCGCGCCCAGCACGGTCGGGCCGGTGTACCAGCTCATGCGCTGGGAATGGGTGGCGATGTTATCGCCATCGCGGGCGGAGATCGGAATGAAGAAAATCGGCTCGACACCGATCGAGGCGAGATACTGGCGGTATTCTTCCTCGATGAGATCGAACTGCTCCTGCTCGCAGCCCACCATGTCCATCTTGTTGACGGCCACGGCCACCTGTTTGACGCCCATTAGATGGAGCAGATAGCCATGGCGGCGGGACTGTTCCTGAACACCCTCGGAGGCATCGATCAATAGAATCGCGGCATCGGACTGGGCCGCGCCGGTGATCATGTTTTTGAGAAATTCCTTGTGGCCCGGCGCGTCGATGATCGTGTAGTCGCGGGTCGCCGTCTTGAACCAGATCTGGCTGGTGTCGATGGTGATGCCCTGATCGCGCTCGGCCTGCATGGCATCCATCAGGAACGCCCATTCGAAGGGCATGCCCCGGCGTTCCGACATCGCCTTGATGGCTTCGTATTTGCCTTCCGGCAGGCTGTTGGTGTCGTAGAACAGGCGGCCCACCAGGGTGGATTTGCCGTGATCCACATGGCCGACGATCACGATGCGCAGAAGGTCGCGGATGCCGCGCTCCGCGGGTTCGCCGTCAATGGTCGCGATGTGAAGATTATTCTGTACCATGATCGGTCCTCCGCTCACATATACCCGTCGGCGCGCAGCCGTTCGAACGCGTCCTCGGACTCATGGTCCATGGCCCGTCCGGCGCGCTCTTCGGTCCTGATGGTTTCGAGCTCCGCGATGATTTCGTCGATGGTCGCGGCATTGGAGTCGATCGGGAACGTAATACCGACCTCACCCAGGGAGCGGAACCGCTTGCCGTCCTTGGCGAAATAGAGCGGCACGACGGGGATCGCTTCCCGCCGGATGTAGCGCCAGACATCGAGTTCGGTCCAGTGCAGCAGCGGATGGATGCGGATATGGGTGCCGGCCGGATAATCGGTCTTGTACTG
>CAZHDI010000048.1:0-11030 GCA_964531285.1 uncultured Alphaproteobacteria bacterium
GTGGCCATCGGCGTGGTCGGTTTCAACGTGTGGGCGCACAACATGTACACAACCGCCATCAATGTCTACATGCAGGCCTATTTCACCTTCGCGACTCTGGTGATCGCGGTGCCGACGGGCATCAAGATCTTCTCCTGGGTGGCGACCATGTGGGGCGGGTCGATCGAGTTCAAAACGCCCATGCTCTGGGCCATCGGGTTCATCTTCCTGTTCACCGTGGGCGGTGTGACCGGCGTGGTCCTCGCCAATGCCGGGCTCGATAAGTCGCTGCACGACACCTATTACGTGGTGGCGCATTTCCACTATGTGCTGTCCATGGGCGCCGTCTTCGCGATCTTCGCGGGCTGGTACTACTGGTTCGGCAAGATGTTCGGCGTTCAGTACAATGAGTTCCTGGGCCAGTTGCATTTCTGGGTGACGTTTGTCGGCGTGAACCTGCTGTTCTTCCCGCAGCACTTCCTGGGCCTGGCCGGCATGCCGCGCCGCTATGTGGATTATCCGGACGCCTATGCGGGCTGGAACGAGATTTCGAGCTATGGCTCCTACATCTCGGCCGCCGGTGCGGTGATCTTCCTGATCACGGTGATCGAGGCGGCCCTGGCCAAGCGCAAGGTGGCGGATAATCCGTGGGGTGAGGGTGCGACGACCCTGGAATGGACCCTGCCGTCCCCGCCGCCCTATCACCAGTTCAACGAATTGCCGCGGGTGCGCTGAACGGCGTCCGCGCGGGGCGGTTGCCCCAGCGTTCGGGAGTAAAACGACGGTGACTGACAGTACGACCGCGTATGCACAAACCCCTGCCGAGGTCAGCCCGGTCTCTCTGGCCGGATGGCGCGACTATGTCATCCTGATGAAGCCGCGGGTGATGTCGCTGGTCGTGTTCACCGGCTTTACCGGTCTCGTCATGGCACCGGGCGACCTGCATCCGGTGCTGGCGTTCACCGCGCTTCTGTGCATCGCGGTCGGTGCCGGTGCCAGCGGTGCGCTAAACATGTGGTACGACTCTGATGTCGATTCCATCATGCTGCGCACCCGCACGCGTCCGCTGCCGCGCGGCGCGATGCACCGGGAGGACGCACTGGCGTTCGGCATGTTTCTGTCCGGCGCGTCGATCCTGACCCTGGGCCTCGTGATCAGCTGGGTCGCCGCCGTGCTCCTGGCGCTGACGATCGCCTATTATGTCGTCTTCTACACCATGTGGCTGAAGCGCCGCACACCCCAGAACATCGTGATCGGCGGTGCCGCCGGAGCGCTGCCGCCGGTGATCGGCTGGGCCGCGGTGACGGGCACTGTGGCGCTGGAGCCGGTTATCCTGTTCCTGATCATTTTCATGTGGACGCCGCCGCATTTCTGGGCGCTCTCGCTTTATCGCGCCGGGGACTACGAAAAGGCCGGCATCCCGATGCTGCCCGTGACCCACGGGCCCGCCGCTACCCGCACGCAGATCCTCGTCTATACGCTGGCGCTGGTGCCGGTCAGCCTGCTGCCGAGCCTGATGGGCTTTGCCGGACATGTGTATCTGGCGACCGCCGGCGGACTGGGCCTTGTGTTCATCGTGTTCGCCGCGCTGCTGTGGCAGCGGGGGCGGGCCGCCGCCGATCCGCAGGCCGAGACCGGGGTCAAGCATCTGGCGCGGCGGACCTTCAGCTTTTCGACGTTGTATCTGTTTGCGCTGTTTCTGGTGCTGGCCGCCGAGCGCCTCATCGGATTGCCGATGATGGCGCCGGTTGTGAGCCTCTGAAGGCCGATGGTCCGCAAAAGGTAAGAACCCATGTCCATGACCGCCGCTCATAGCACCCCTCCCGGCGCGCACCCCCATGAGGCCATCGCCACCGGCGAGACCTACGCGCCCGATGCCGCGTTCGAGCAGCGCCGCAAGGCCCGCAACCGCGCCATCGGATGGTGCCTCGCCGGTTTCGTTCTGCTGTTTTTCGTGACCACCGTGGTCAAGCTGGCCGTCAGCGTGGGGAGCCTATGACCGAAACCCCTGACAACACCGCTCAACGCCGCAATGCGCGTATGGCCCTGGGTTTTGCCGGGCTGGCCGGGGGCATGGTGGGCCTTGCCTTCGCTGCCGTGCCGCTTTATGACGCGTTCTGCCGGATCACCGGATATGGGGGCACGACGCAGGTGGCCGGCGCGGCCTCGGGGACCGTCCTGGACCGGACCATCACGGTCGAATTCGATGCCAATGTCGGGCGCGGGTTGCCCTGGGAGTTCAAGCCGCTTCAGCGGTCTCAGACCATCCAGGTCGGCGAGAACGGCTTGGCGTTCTATCAGGTGACCAACACCAGCGACCGGCCGATCGTCGGACAGGCGACCTATAATGTGACGCCGGTGAAGATGGGCCCGTATTTCGCGAAGATCGACTGCTTCTGCTTCACCGAGCAACTGGTGCAGCCGGGCCAGACGATCAACATGCCGGTGTCCTATTTCGTCGACCCGGCACTCGCTGAGGACGAGCATGCGGACGAGATCACGACGGTGACTTTGTCCTATACGTTTTTTCCGTCTCCCGAGACGGTCCAACAAACCGCCGCGCTGGATCGCTGAGCGCGGCAGGCCGGACGCGGGGGCGTTCGGGCCCAAGAGACGACGCTTTAGTCAGGAGACCGACAGATGGCCGGCGACGTGAAACACGACTATCACCTGGTGGATCCGAGCCCCTGGCCTCTGGTCGGCTCGATCGCCGTGTTCGTGATGGCGGTCGGCGCGGTCATGTGGATGACCGGCATGTTCGGCGGCGGACCGGTCGTGTTCGCGGTCGGCACGCTCGGCATCATCTATGTGATGTTCGGCTGGTGGGGCGATGTGATCCGCGAAGCCGAGAAGGACGGGCACCACACGCCGGTGGTTCAGCTTCATCACCGCTACGGCATGGTGCTGTTCATCGCGTCGGAGGTGATGTTTTTCGTTGCCTGGTTTTGGGCCTATTTCAACGCCTCGCTGTTCTACGACAATCCGGTGATCGCCGAACCCATCGGCCAATGGCCGCCCGAAGGCGTCGAGACGTTCGATCCCTGGCATCTGCCGTTCATCAACACGCTGATCCTGCTGACCTCCGGGACCACCGTCACCTGGGCGCACCACGCGCTGGAGCACGGCGACCGCAAGGGGTTCATTCAGGGGCTGTGGCTCACGGTCATTCTCGGTCTCGTGTTCACCGGAGTGCAGGCCTATGAATACATGCACGCGACCTTCGCCTTCGGCGGTCCGGAAGCGAACATTTACGGCGCCACCTTCTTCATGGCGACCGGCTTCCACGGCGCCCATGTGATCATCGGGACGATCTTCCTGATCGTGTGCCTGGTGCGCGGCTATCTCGGCCACTTCAAGACGAATATCTTCGGCTTCGAGGCGGCAGCCTGGTACTGGCACTTCGTCGATGTGGTCTGGCTGTTCCTGTTTGCCGTCATTTATGTCTGGGGCGAGGGCAGTCACGGCGCCGGACACTGACCGCCATGGCCGGTACGCGCCCGTTCAGCCATGCGGTGCGCGGGCGCTGTCCGCGGTGCGGCGAGGGCCGGCTGTTTCACCGGTTCATTCAGATCGTGCCCGCCTGCACCGCCTGCGGGCTGGATCAGACCCGGCTGGATCAGGGCGACGGACCGGCGGTATTCAGCTTGGCCGTTGTCGGGTTTATGGTGGTCGGCGGGGCGCTGCTGCTGGAGCTCTTGCTCTCGCCCCCTTACTGGGTGCACGCGCTGATCTGGGTGCCGCTGTCAGTCATCGTCACGCCGCTGTCCCTGCGCCTGTTCAAAGCTTGGCTGATCGCCGAACAATACCGGCATGATGCCGAAGAGGCGCGCCTGTCTGACTAGAGCGCATTCGACGTATTCCAGATCATTGAAGGCGCTTTATGATTTTGTTCTGTGGCGTTTTCGAACCGCAAAACCGCACGCACTTTTGCTGAAAACGCTCTGAGAGCCTTTTTCCGCCTGGGAGCCCCATGCCGCGTCTCGTCTTCCGGCCCTTGCCGATCTTGAGCCTCTGCACGCTGGCCGCCTTCGCGATCCTGCTGCAGCTGGGCTTCTGGCAGTTGGACCGCCTGGCCTGGAAGACCGCGCTGATCGAGCGCATGGAGGCCCGCGCCGCCGCCGAGCCGGTGCCGCTGGAAACCGCGCTCGACCGGTTCGGGCCGGGCCTGGAGCGTGAGTTCCGGCGGGTCAGCGTGACCGGTCGGTTCGACCATGATGGCGAACGCCATCTGTTCGGAACCCAGGGCGCCGGGCAGGCGGGCTATTTCATCCTGACGCCGCTGATCCGCGCGGACGGTCCCCCGGTTCTGGTCAATCGCGGCTTTGTCCCCGCCGACCGGAAGGCGCCGGACACCCGCGCGGCCGGCCAGATCGCCGGCCCGGTCACGGTGACGGGGCCCATCCGGCTTGCCGAACCGGCACGCGCGCTCACACCCGATGCCGACCGGGCGGCCAATATCTGGTACCGGCGCGATCTGGCGGGCATGGCGGAGGCCTCGGGCCTCGATGTCGTGGCACCGGTTTTCGTCCAGGCCGAGGCCGGACCGGCGGGCGGTCCCGAACCGCTCGAGGCCGTGGTGGCGCTGACCAACAACCACCTGACCTATGCCTGGACCTGGTTCATCTTCGCCGGCTGCCTGATCGCCATTTACGCGGCCTTCCACATCGCCCAGGGCCGTCTGGCGCTGGACCGGACAGGGATAGGCCGCCCATGACCGCATCCGTCCCTCAGGTCACCACCCTTGCCAACGGTATGCGCGTCGTCGCCGATCCCATGCCCCATCTGGAGTCTCTGGCTCTTGGCGTTTGGGTCGAGACCGGCTCACGCCATGAAATCCGGGCGCGCATGGGTGTCTCGCATATGCTGGAGCATATGGCGTTCAAGGGCACCGAGCGGCGGACCGCGCGCCAGATCAATGAGGAGATCGAGGCGGTCGGCGGCTATCTCAACGCCTATACAAGCGCCTTCGAGACCGCCTATTACGCGCGCCTTCTTCGGGACGATCTGGCGCTGGGCATCGACCTGCTGGCCGATATTCTGCGCCGCCCCACCTTCGATCCGGCGGAATTGGAGCGCGAGCGCGGCGTGATCCTTCAGGAAATCGCCCGCGCCAACGACACTCCGGACGATGTCGTCTTCGACCGGCTCCAGGCGGCGGCCTATCCCGATCAGCCCATGGGCTGGCCCATTCTGGGGACCGCCGAAACCGTCGGCGCCCTGACCCGGGACGATCTGGCCGATCATATGAGCGTTCATTACGGCCCGGACCGGATCATTATCGGGGCCGCCGGCGCCATCGATCCGGATCGGCTGTTCGCCCTCGTCACCGATGCCTTTGGCGACTGGCCGGTTGCCCAGCCCTATCCCGAGATCATGCCGGCGCGCTTCGGCGGCGGGCCGTCCTACAGCGAGGAGCGCAGCGAACAGCTTCATCTGGCGCTGGGGTTCGAGGGGGTGGGCGAGATCGATCCCGCGATCTGGACCGCCGAGCTTTACACCGAAGTGCTGGGCGGCGGGGCGTCCTCGCGGCTCTATCAAAGCGTGCGGGAAGAACACGGCCTCGCCTATTCGGTCTATGCCAGCCTGTCGGCCTATCCCGACGGCGGGACACACACCATCTATGCGGGCACCGGACCGGAGCAGGGGGCCCGCCTGCTTGCGCTGGTGGCGGAGGAAGTGCGCCGCATGGCCGATGCGGTCAGCGAGGCGGAGCTGGGCCGGGCGCGCGCGAGCCTGCGGTCCGGTTTGTTGATGGGGCGTGAACGTCCCATGGCCCGGCTGGAAACCGCCATTGGCGATCTGTTCCGGGAGGGCCGCGTCGTGGAGGCCGGTGAGAAGCTGGCCCATTACGATGCCGTCACGCCGCAGGCCGTGAGCGCTTATGCCGCCCGGCTCCTCGATGGTCCAAAACCCGCCCTGGGCGCCGTCGGGCCTGCACCCTCTTTACCGGACTATGATAGGCTCGTCGCCGCGCTGACGGGCTGATCCGAAGGGACGTTCCGATGTCCCACGGGCCGCTCAAAAGCGGGCGCTCGAAAGGGTGAGTGTCTCTCGTCCCGGCCTTCCGGTATCCTGCCCCAGAACTCGATGGAGACCTGTGGGTGGAGAAAGGATCGAGGCGGGAGGTAGCGAACACGGTCACGACGCTGAACAAGATCAAGAATCCGCGATGTCCATGCTGCGTTCCATGTCGGGCTTAGAGCCCTCGATGGTGTTGGCCTGCGAGCGGGTCTATCTGCGCCCGCCCGACTACACCGATTACGAGGCCTGGTCGTCGCTCCGGCTGGAAAGCCGGTCCCATCTGGAGCCATGGGAGCCGACCTGGCCGCCGGACGATCTGACCCGCCCGGCCTTCCGCCGGCGGATCCGGCGCTACCACCGGGAAATCCGGGAGGACCGTGCCTATCCGTTCGTGGTGATGGATGCGCGGGCCGACACGCTTTTGGGGGCGTGCACGCTGTCGAATGTCCGCCGGGGCGTGGCCCAGGCCTGTTCGCTCGGCTACTGGATCGGCGCGCGGTATGCGGGCCAGGGGTTTATGACGGCGGCGGTGGATCGCCTTGCGGCGTTCGTGTTCGAGGATCTGCGGCTGCACCGGCTGGAGGCGGCTTGCGTCCCGGACAACGAGGCATCGCAGGCGGTGCTGCGGCGGTGCGGGTTTCAGCGCGAAGGGCTGGCGCGGCGCTATTTGAAGATCAACGGGCGCTGGCAGGACCATGTGCTTTATGCGCTGCTGGATGACGACCGGCGGGACTGATCCGGGGGCGCGGCGACCCGGAGACGGCAGCCGCATCGGGTCCGGCCGGTCGAACAGGGCCGGATGTCTGGGTGAGGATGGGTGAGACGATGACGGTTGGGACACGCGCGATCGCGGCGGGAGTCGGCCTGCTGGTCGTCCTGATGCTGAACGGTCTTGCGATGACCGGGGCACTGGCTCAAGGGGCTGCGCGCGAACCGGTCCGCATCGATGTCGATGCCGAAACGGTCGATCTGACCGCGGCGACCCGGGAAGTCGTCATCCGGCCCAAGCTCCAGCAGTTCTCCGACATGGCGGCCGCCAACGGCGATGACGCCGAACCCGAACCGGAGGCCGATCCGTCCGTACCCAGCGATTTGGGCGCGGGCCGCTGGCTTCTGGTGGATGTGGTCAATCCCTCGGATCGGGACATCAACCGCCGTCTGGTGCTTCAAACGCCCACCCTGGCCGGAAGTGGGCCGCTCGGCGCGGGGCTTTCGAGCATGCAGGTCATGGCCATGGTCCAAGTCGGCGAAGACGATGCCGCCCGCGGTCTGCGGGCGGTCGAGGCGCGCAATGCGGTCTTTGCCTATGATCTGACCCTGGCGCCGCGCGAAGACGTGACCCTCGCGGTGCTGGTCGGCGGCCGGGTCTCGCCCTTTGCCTTGAGCCTCTGGCAGGCCGATGCCTTTCAGGGCCTGGAGCGCACCGTGGCCGGCGGCAAGGGCATGCTAATCGGCGGACTTCTGCTCCTGGCGCTATTGGTTGCGGGCCGCTGGGTGATGGAAGGGGACGGCGACGATCTTGCGGCGACGGTCTTTGTCGGCACCGCGATTCTGATGCTCGCCGCGGCCCTTGGCGCCCATTTCGATCTGGTGCCCGCGCGCGCGCCTTTGGCCGGCGGCATGCGGGCCTGTGCCATTGCGCTCTTTGCGGCAGCGGGTCTTTATTTCATGCGCCAGCGCCTCGCCCTGGAGCGCATGCATCCCTCATTGCCGGGCATCACAAATATTTTGGCGTTTATCGGGATCGCGATCGGCCTTGCATCGCTGCCGGGTTTCGGCGCCGAGATGGCCGCCGGTCCGTATGCGGCCTTTGCCGCTCTGTTCGGCTGTCTCGTCGTTCTGATGATGGCCCGGCGCGGGGAATATCATGCCCCCTCGCTGGTCCCCGGCACCGTGTTCCTCCTGCTGTGCGTGGGTGCGGCGGCGGCCCTGTCGCTCAGCATGCCGCGCCCGGAAGGCGCCCTTCAGACCCTGGCTCTGACCGGGGCCATCGCGGCCGGTACCGCGCTCGTGACCCTTTCGGCCATCCTGACCCGCCAGAGCCGGGATTTCGTCGATGCCGAACCGGCTTATGACCGCCTGATGGCCGAGCCGCGTCCGAGCCAATCCCTGGCGCCGGTGGCCATGGCCGATGCACCCTCGCCGCTGGAGCCGGTGCGCGATGAGGATGCCGAGCGTAGTGCGCTGGCGCTCGATGCGGCCCGCGCCGGTGCGTTCGATCTCGATGTGCTGACCGAGTTTTTGACCGTGTCGCCCAATGTGGACGCCATGCTGGGGCTGATGCCCGGCAGCCTGACCGGGCTCCATGAGGGCTGGCGCAAACGGGTCCATCCGGAGGATTCCGATCTCTACCGGACCGCGATCGAGTCCTACATCGTGCGCGGTCATGCCAGTTTCGAATTCGAGTTCCGCGTCCATCACGAGGACGGCAGTTACCGCTGGGTCATGCTGAAAGGCACCGCGCAGCCCGGCGATACCGGCCGGGCCGACCGGATCATCGGTATCGTGAGCGATGTGACGGCGCGCAAGAACCGCGAGAACGGGAAAACCGCCGAAGTCGAGGTCGAAGTGATGCGCGACCCGCTCACCGGCCTTGCCAACCGGCCCTTGCTGCTCGACCGGATCGCGCACGCCTTTGACGACCAGCACTATGCCGAGGCCCATGGCGGCCAGACGCCCGCGCCGGCGCTTCTGGTCATCGATATCGACCGGTTCAAGACGGTCAATGAGGGGCTGTCTCATCATGCAGGCGACGCCATGCTGGCGGCCATCGCCCGGCGGCTTGAGAGCCTCGTGGGGGCGGAAGATACGGTGGCGCGGATCGGCGGCGACGAGTTCGCCGTGTTCCTGCGCCATGGGATCGGCGAGGAAGGCGGCGAGAACGCCGGGCGCATCGTTGCGAATGTGTTGTCCGCCGCGCTTGATGTGGATGGGCACGAGGTGTTCCCCTCCGTCAGTATCGGGATCGCCGAGGCCCATGACCGCTCGGAAGGTGCGCCCGGATTCCTGCGCGATGCGGAAATCGCGCTCTACCGCGCCAAGGAAGACGGGCAGGGCGGGATTTGCGAATTCGCGCCGGCCATGCGCGCGGCGACAAGCGGGCGTCTGGCGCTGGAGACGGCGCTCAAGCGTGGTGTGGACCGCGGCGAATTCGATCTGTTGTTTCAGCCTGTCATGGGCCTGCGCGACGGGCGGCTTGCCGGGTTCGAGGCGCTCTTGCGCTGGCGGCATCCTGAACGCGGTCTTCTGGCGCCGGATGAATTCCTGACCCTGGCTGAAGAAACCGGCGCCATTGTCGAGATCGGCCGCCAGGGCATCGCCCGTGCGGTGGCGCAACTCAACGCCTGGCAGGCGCGCTGTCCGATGGACCCGCCGCTGTTCATCAGCGTCAATGTCTCGAGCCGCCAGCTCCTCAAGCCCGGCTTTGTCGAGCAGGTCGGCGCGGTGCTCGCCCCGGCCAAGCTGCCGCGCGACAGCCTGCGCCTGGAAGTGACCGAGTCGCTGATCATGGCCGATCCCGAAGCCGCCGACCGGGCGCTCCGGGCCCTTCTGGATCTGGGCGCGGGTCTCAGCCTCGATGACTTCGGGACCGGCTTCTCCTCGCTCAGCTATCTCCAGCGCTTCCCCTTCGGTACGCTGAAGATCGACCGCTCGTTCATCGCGGCGATGCGCGACAGCGGCGAGGCGGAAACCATCGTGCGCGCCATTGTCTCGCTCGCCCATGACCTGGGCAAATCGGTGGTGGCGGAAGGTCCGGAGACGGAAGACGATGTGCGCAAGCTGCGCGCCATGGGCTGTGACTTCGCGCAAGGCTTCATCTTCGGCGGCGCCTTGCCGGTCGAGGCGGCCGAGGTGCTGTTGACCCGGGCCGCCGGCACGCCGCGCAAACCGTCCGGCCAAGCAAGTGGACATGCGCCGCCCGGCGCACCGCCAAAAGGGCTCTGACCGGTCAAGGCGGCGGGCCTACTGCCGCTGGGTGTAGATGATCTCGAACCGGACCGGTACGGTCATGACGAGGCGGTCATGGGCGAAGCCGCGCGGCAGGGCGGGCAGGCGCCGCAGCCGCCGGAACGCCCGTTCGATGGATGCGTCCAGGATGGCATGATCCGTGCGCGCATGGAATTCCCAGTCCAGGATGCGCCCGCGCCGGTCGATGGTCACATAAACAATCGCGAAGCCTGATAATTCCTGGCGCCGGGCGTCCGGCGGATACTCGATCCGCGACGCGATCTGGCCGAACGCCTCGCGATACCAGTCCTGAAGCCCGAGATATTCCTCAAGCGTCAGATCCCCGCCGCCGCCGCGCATCAGGCGCTGAGGCTGGGGTTGCGGCGCGGGCTGCTCCGGTTGCGCGCGGGGTTCGGGCGGCGGGGCCGGTGGCGGCGCTTCGGGCGCGCGTTCCTCGATCACCTCGGGTTCAGGCTCGGGCTCGGGTTCCGGCTCGGGTTCGGGCTCTGGTTCGGCGGCCGGCTGAGGCGGTTCGGGACCCAGATCGATGGCGATCCCGCCACCTTCGCCCGGTCCGACCCCCATGATCGGCGCGGCCGGTTCCTCCAGAAACGGTACTGCCGCGGCCGCATGCAGACCGATCGCGGCAACCCCGGCCAGAAGCCAGTGGGTGCGGGCCGGGGCGGTGCCGCCGGCATCGCTCAGAATGCTCTCGGTCCGGCTCACGGCGTGCCTCCCACGGCGGGCGACTTGCCGATGGTCAAGAGCACCAGCGACCGGGCACCCGCCTGACGCAACAAGCCCATGATCTCGATGACCCGGGCGGCATCGGCATTGCCGTCGGCCTTGAGCTGGATCGTGATTCCGGGTGCCGCGCCGATCCACACGGCGGCGGAGCGCACCAGCGTTCCGTCATCCGGCACCGGCGTATCATTGAACAGGATCGTGCCGTCGGCGGTGATCAGAATCACCAGGTCTTCCTCATCGCCTTCCAGTTCCGCTTCGGACGTGGGCGGATCGACCGGCACGGGATCGGGTTTCTTGATCGCCCCGGCCAGCATGAAAAACACCAGCAGAATGAA